>CAZSBF010000003.1:0-79581 GCA_964605185.1 uncultured Planctomycetaceae bacterium | reverse complement strand
CACTGAGGGTTCAGGGGGCCGGAGGGTGGATGCATTTGCCTCGCATCGTGAGGATTGGTTGTCAAAGAGCAAGCGCGCGGAATAAGCGAAGCTCGCGCGAATGTGGTTCGCGCGAGCGGGTCGCATGTTCCGCTGTTACCTATCAATCTTGATCAGCGTTTCGGTGCGCGCCGGAAATGTTGGAAGTTATTAGTTGGGAATGGGTTACGGAAAATCTCCGTCTCAATTTAGGTTGTCAGGCCGCTTCCCCAAGTTAGAGGCTGAGTGCTATCCACTGCGTGCCAACCACAGCTAGGACGCGCGTTTAACAGCGATACCAATTGCGAAATCATTACAATGCACTTGGCTTGAATCGTCTCGGGTCGAGGGAGAATTGCCAATCGGCTGAATCACGTTAAGGGAAGCAAGCGATGACGAAGGATGAGCTTCTCGCGCATCAGCAGCGATATCAAGAACTGTGGACACGCGCGCGGAGCGAGCGGGACGCTGGAAACATACAGGGAGCCGTTGATCTGGCTGCATCGGCCTGGACTTACGTAGACGGGATGATGCGGTACGAAGAGAAGTACGAAGGGCGAGAATTCGATAGCATCGAAGCGATCGACTTAGTGCTTGAGGAAGCGCCATACCTACTCGACTTTGCCCATTTGGATGAACTTGAAGGTCTTCTCAAGAGCAAACGACGGATCGACAAAAAGGCAGAGGCGGATTTGGCAGACGAACTGTCAGAGGCGAGAAATGCGCTCAATCTGGCGTATCGGATTTGCGATTGCCTTGACCGCCGAGGGCCGCTTGCACGGAAAGACCTCATCGAATCCGAGGATGTGGCAGAGGAAACCACTCGCGCACTGAATAAAATGGAAGCGGCCGGGCTTGTGCATCGCGACTCGCACGGGCAATACGTTTTTCGATCACCCATGGAACAGCGCTTCAGTGCAAAGTGCCCGACATGCGGGTTTTCATTAAGCGAAATACTTTGCAAACTCTTGGATGAACGTACTTGCGAAAAGTGCAGATCGGAAGAGTTGCCTGTCCTCTTGAGTAGGGTGGACTAGGAAAGAGGGCCTTACCAATGTGGTATGTCATTGCGTCGGTGCTGGGAATGCTGTTGGGCGGCTTGGGCATGTATTTCGCCTTGGAGGCAAGGCGGCATCAAGCATTGGATGCACGCGCCAGAACTGAAAAAGATATTTTGAAGCTCCGTCAGGCGAAAATAAACATTCGTCAATACGAGTCAAAGAAACAAGAGGAATTCGCGGCTCTCCATGCTGCGTTGAATGAGGAAAAGGAGAAGCTGGCACTTCAATCTGCCGAGTTACAGGCAAGAATTGATGATATGCAAGCTGAACTTGAGCGCGAGCGGGTTGTTAAGTTGCAGCAGCTTGAGAGTGAGATTAAGGGAAGGCGATCTCGATTAGAAGCTGAGTGGGAAAAAGAACGGGCTAACTTGCTTCAAGACGCAACAGAGGGAAAACACCGCCTGTACGAGCAGCGAATAAAATTTGAGGGTGAAATTAGAGAGAAACGATCTCGATTAGAAATTGAGTGGGAGAAGGAACGGGCTAACTTTCTTCAAGACGTGACAGAGGAGAAACACCGGCTGAACGAGCAGCGAATGAGGCTTGAGCAAGAATTTGACGCAAGACTCAAGGACCTCGAAGCTCGTGAGCGCGATTTTCAATCCAAGAATATTTCGTTCGACAATCTTGCTAACGAGAATCGAATACTGAAGTCTGAACTCCGTACCACCGGGCTGCACTTACGAAAGCTGCACCTGGACCGATCCGATCGGGATGCGCAGCAAGAAAAATTATCGAGCGAGTGTCAAGACATCGGCGCTCGTTACCTCAAAGACAATGTAAAATGGATCGGGCAGTCGTTGACAGTGAATAATTTTGCGAATTGTAAATCGCGGCTCTTGGCTGTCATTGAGAAGTGCAGAGGAATCGGAATAGTCGTTTCCGAATCTGAGGAAACGGAATACGTCCAGGAACTCAAGAACGGATTCGAGAAAATCGTACGAGTTGCCGCCGAACGCGAGGAGCAGGCTCGCATTAAGGCAAGAATTCGTGAAGAACAGTCCCGGGAACGCGAGGTACAAAGCGAAGTAGATCGTTTGGATCGTGAACGAAGCGCGATTCAGTATGCTCTGGAGAAGGCAATGGCCGATGCGAAGGAAGAGCACGCGGCCGAGGTTGAACAACTAAAGCAGCAACTTGCCGAAGCCGAAGCAAAATCGCAGCGCGCGATTGCCCAGGCGCAACTGACTAAGGCCGGCCATATCTACGTTGTCTCCAATATCGGCTCATTTGGCGAAGGAATCTTCAAGGTCGGAATGACAAGACGGCTTGAACCCTATGACCGCGTCAAAGAGCTGGGCGATGCGTCGGTGCCGTTTCCCTTTGATATTCACATGATGGTTTCGTCCGAGGATGCTCCTGCCTTGGAAATCGCCATTCACCGCACGCTCCATGAACTTCGCGTCAATAAGGTGAATCCGCGGAAGGAGTTCTTTCGCACTCCCTTCGAGGCAATCTTGAAAGTTGTGCAAGAGCATGAGGGCGAGATTGAATACACTGCCGATGCTGAGGCGCTGGAATACCGCCAGAGTATGTCGATGTCGAGCGAGGACGCGGAGTTTATTGAAGGCGTTTACGGCAAGTTTGAGGATGAGGCAGGAGACGAGGCTACGTAAATCTCAAATTTGGACCAGCTATCAAATCCCGCCGCACGCATTTGCTTTGGTTCCTCCTTCACTGTGGAGGCGAGGCGGTGCATGCCAAACACCCGTCCACTCTCTGCAACAATCTGTGAAATCTACGGTTTCATTACGCCAGCCGACCCGCCGATCCGCAAGACCCCCAACAAATCCGCCCTTCTTTGCACCGCCGGGCCCCCCTGCTATACTGGCCCGCCTTTCCAGGGAGGGAATCCAACCGATCTCGTTCTAAGCATAGATGCGCCCTAGCCGGCGCTGGGAGGAAAGTATCATGGCGGAAGCAACCGGCGAATTCCCGACCGTCATCGGGGCCGATGCGAAATTCAAGGGAGAACTGTCCTTCGAAAAAGGCGTCCGAATTGAGGGCGGCTTCGACGGGCACATCAAATCCAAGGGCACCCTGCACATCGCGGAAGGTTCCCGCGTGCAGGCCAATGTCGAGGCGGCCAACGTCCGCGTCGAGGGCGAGTGCAAGGGAAACCTGTTCGTGAGCGAGAAGCTCCACCTCCTGGCCACGGCCAAGATGGAGGGCGACCTGCGGACCACGCGCCTGGAGATCGCCGATGGAGCCATCTTCGTCGGCAACGTGGTCGTCGGTCAGGGTGCGGCCGAGCAGCCCGCCCGCCGACCGCCGACATCGGAAATGTCCATCGGCGGCCCGACGCCATCGACGCCCGAAGGCATGCGCCCGGCGCAGCCGATGGCCCCCGCGGCGCCGCGCCCGCGCCCGACCGAGATCCGCGTCCCGGGCTGATCGAGGTGAATCACGAAAATGCAAAGGCCTCGCCGATGGATCGGCGGGGCCTTTTCGTTGCACTGAATTCGATCCCCTGACGGAAAGCACCGCTCATCCAACGATCGCCTGAAGATCGTTCATGATGCTCTGCAAGTTATCTTCCATGTCGCTGGTCTCGCCGATCTCAACGGCCAGCATCCGCGCCGACTCCTGCAGGTGGCCGACGAGCGAATCCAGCAATCGCGACACCACGGCATCGGCGTTTTTGGTGATCGACTCCACTTGTTCGAACAGCGTCGTCACCACGTCCATGTCCGACCCATCGAGCGCGAGGCGCGCCAGCGTGACCGCGGCCGTGATGATGCGTGAGAAGACGGCCAGCTCCTGTTTGGCGGCGGCGGACGGTTCGCAGTGATGGTGCCGCACGGCATCGATGATGTGCGTGTCGAGTCCCCAGTCGGTCAGCACCGCGGCGCCAACCTCGCAGTGCGTCACCTTGATGATTCGCTGCTCCAGCGTGTGGAACTGAGCGGTGGGCTGCTTCTTCAATTCGTTTAGGACCGGCTGGTAGTCCTCGCGCACGCCATAGGCCAACAGGCCGATGCCGAAGTCGCAAAGCAGGCCTGCCGTTCCGGCGTCGTCCGCCTGCTCGGGGCAGATATCTTTGCAGAGGTCGTGTGCGGCGACGCTGGTGGCGAGGGCCGCTTGGAAGTGTCGGTTCGCATCGAAGCCCGGTGGGCAGCTCTTGCCGAGGCCGCTGACGACGTGCTGATTAATGACCGCCGAGCGTACACGCTTGAGGCCGATGCGCAGGCAGGCCTGCGCCACGGACGAGGTCGCCTTCGTGCCGGCGTAGAGGGCGCTGTTGACCTCGCGAAGCAACTGGGCCGTCAAGCCCGCGTCACTGGCGATTAGCGCTGCGACCTTGTTCATGTCGCACGAGGGATCACGGGTGAGGGACAGAATCTTGAAGACCGTCTGCGACGGCGCGGGGATGCGCGGATTCTTGCGAATCACCTCGATAATCTGCGCGGGTGAAAGCACGGCAGTTGCCCTTGTCGACCGGCGTGATCGAACCTACTTCGCCAAGGAGGCGAGGAACGTCTTTACTTCGGGCTGATTCGGCTGCAGTTGCAGCGACCTTCGCCACGAGTCCTCGGCCATCTTCTTCCAGGCCGGGCTTTGTTCGCGGTGGTAGAGCTTAATAAAGCTGGTGCCGAGATTGCGATAACAATCCGGATCGTCCGGCGTCACCGCCAGGACTCTTCGGTAATAGTTGATGGCTCGAAGCGGGTCGCCGATGGCTTCGTGACAGGCGCCGAGGTTGAACAAGGCGTCGGTCGAGTCGGGTCGCACTTCCAAGGCCGCTTCGAACGCGCCGATGGCAAGTCCGTATCGGCCGGCCTGCACATACTGCACGCCTTCACCCTGCGCCCGAGCAAAGGCCTCTTCGGCCTCCACCGGCGACAACGGTTTCTTCTGATCGGCCGGGTCCAACTGAGCGGCCGGCGTGGTGTTGTCCTTCCTGAACATTGAGCCGCAGCCCGCGAGAAGCGGGATAGCAACAAGTGCAACGATCGCCAGGGAGCAATTCTTAAGTGTCATCATTCCTCACCAGTCTGCGGGATTGTTTACTCTTCAACGATGTCGGAGTCGGTCAACGCGTAGATCATTGGGCCATGGAATCGGAGGTGGTTCGTGTTTGCCGACACCGGCGGTCCGACCATTTCCATCTCGGAGTAGCTCTGTCCCTGCGCGGCAGGCTCGTCGTCCGGCATGCCCGGGACTTCTTCGACTTCGGCGCGGGATTCGATCGCCGGCTCCGCATTGGCGACGGGCTTGGTCTTGCTCGGTTCTTCGCGAATGACGGGCGGGCGCTTCATCGAGCCGGTCCTTGAGGGCTGGCTCGTTTCATTCTTGGCGGGGGATGCACCCTCTTCGCCGGCTTCGCCCATTTCGTCGTCGCCGTCGGTCGAGGCGGGCGGATCGGTGAACATGGGCTTGGGCGGCTCGTATTCCGTCGGAATTTCAAAGTGCAACGGGACATCCTGCAGCCGCTCAACGTGTTTGAAGTGCGGCTTGTACATGTCATAAACCTTCTGATCGCGCTCGGTGATCTGTGTGGAGTTCTCCACGCGGGCGGTGAGGAAGATGAGCAGGTCGACGCGCTCGGAGCGCGGGTTCTCCTGGCGGAAGACCCAGTCGAGCACGGGCACGTCGCCAAGGCCGGGGACCTTGTTGGCCTGATGCGTCTTGCGATCGCTGATGAGGCCGCCGAGGACAATCGTCTGGCCGTCCTGCATGATGACGCGCGTGTCGAGTTCGCGCGTGCGAATGCGGGCGACATGCAGGCCGGTGGTGCCGACGACGTCGTCACCGAGGGCACTGGTCGCGGGGTGGACGAGGAGCGAAATCGCGCCGTCCATCATGATGGTGGGCGTGACTTCAAGCTGCACGCCGACGGGGATGTAGGTCTGCAACGATTCGGTGGCGGTACCGAAGTTGGAGATGTTGGCCTGCAGAATCGGGTATCGCTCGCCGACGAGGATGCTCGCGCTGTGGTTGTTGTAAACAAGCAGGCGCGGGTTCGCGAGGAGTCGAATCGCAGTATCGCTCTGGTTGGCCTGCACGAGGGCGGTGAACTGCGAGAAATCCACCGTGCCGAGTGCGAGACCGGCGGATTGATAAGGCGTTCCGGTGAAGGTTCGCTGAATCTGCGAGCCGGACGCAAAGCCGGCACTGTTTCGCAGCGGCCATCCATGATTAAGGACGGGACCGTTGGCGAGGGCGCTGATATTCCAGTCGATGCCGAGGCGGCGCTGGAGATCGGTGCTCATTTCAACGATGCGTGCTTCGATCAACACCTGCGGCGGGAGACGATCCAGATCGGCGATGAGGCCGGAGATTCGCTCGACATGTTCAGGAAGGTCCGTCACGATGAGCGTACGGGCATTGCGGGCACTGTCCTGCGTCATGGCCTGCTGCTGCGGTTGAGCTGGGCCGCCGGACAATCCGCTGGCGCCGCCAAACCCGCTGCTACCGCCGTTGTTGCCGAAGGAACCACCGTTGCTGAAGCCGCTGCCCGAGCTGTTGCTGTTCAGATCGCCGCCGAGGCTGCTGAGTCGCTGAACGCCATAACCGCCCTGGCTGTTCTGGTTCAGGACTTTCATCTTTCCCCACTTGGAGAGGGCGAACTCCAGAGCATCCTTGACGCGCTCTGCGTCCTGCGAGCGGAGCGTGAAGATTCGCGTGATGACGGGCGGAGTGACTTCGGGGCCGGTCTTGTCTGACGCCTTGGCAACGGAAATGACGGTGTCATCCATGCTGTAAGCGAACCCATTATTCTGGGCGATGGCCTTCAGCGCGGTTTCAAGCGTCGCCTCGGTGAGGTATACCGATACTTCGCCCTTCACCTCGGGGCCGATGACGAGGTTCAAGCCGCCCTGTTCCGCCACCAAACGCAACGCGTCACCGATGTCGCCCTTCTTGATGTTCAGCGAGATGGTCCGCTTGTCGTTTGGAGGGGACTTGTCCGGCTCATCCGCGAAGCCTGACCAACCAATTAATGCGAGTAGTGTTAATGCAAGCATGGTTTCTCTCTTCCAACGCTTCATGGATTCTCCGTCCAAGGCCGAACCTGGCCGGCCTTCTCTCCCAGGTCATACTGAAAGGCCCACCCATCGCTCACGAGGGTGAGCGAACTGTTCGTAATGGCTGCGACGCGGTACTTGCCCTGAAGGACATCACCGACGCCGACGATGGAACCGTCGACGGCCGCCAACCACCGCGCTCCCTTGCGCGACACGCCGTTGAACTTGACGGTTGGCGCCGCCGGGGCCGGTTTTTCCGGCGCGGCCTCTACTGTCGTGGAGACCGTCGGCGTTTTCTCGATGAACGGTGACGGATCAAACGGGTCTCGGCCCCATGATCGTGCTTCGATTACGCGATGCGCTTCCAGTACCGTTTCCGATAGTGGCTCCGGCTTGGGTTCCGCGCTGGCTCGAACCGTTGTCGCCGTCTCTTCCGCTGTTTCCAATGAAGGCGTCTCGGCGATTGTGGCCGCCGGAAAGTACTTCTGAACCATCCCCGAAGCACGCCACCCTACGAAAGCGATGCCAAGCGCAATAATCGTGAGTTGTTTCCTGGTTGGCATGGTCATTTTGATCCCGTCGCATTCGTTGGTTCCGCGGCCTTCGGAACAAAAGACTCCATGACCAACTCGGCCTTCAGCGGCCCTTTCGGTTTGCCCTGCGCGTCCATCGCCGGCGCTACCTGGAACGAGGCAACCCGGGCCGGAACGCGCTGAGCCTTGCAGGCTTGCATGAATTCGGAGATCTGTCGGTACGACCCCTCCACGGTCACGCGATATGCCGGAAAGACCGCATCGCCGGGGGATTGAGGACCGGAACGTTCCGTCATAGGGCGCACTTCGCGCAACTCAAGGCCGGTCGAGCGCGCCGAGGCGACCAGTTGCCCCTGAACGACACCGGGCTTGATCGATTCGCTCATTCGGAGTTCAAAGTCCTGACGGAGTGATTTGATTTCCGCAAGCGTTTCAGGACGGGCGGTGCCGAGGGTGACCAGTTCCGATGCCTGGCTCAGGCGCGAACCTATTTGCTTGAGTTCCTGAACCCGCTCCGCGGCGACTCCGCGCTTTGAGAATCCATAGTTGGCCGAGAGAATCACCGCACAAATCGCGGCAACCGGCGGCACCCATAATCGCAATTTCCTCATTAGTGAGTTCACTTGGACGCCTCCCCCGGTAATCGCGCAGCGCGGGACAACACCAGTTCAATACTGAGAATTCCGTCGGCATTGGGATCTTCGGTCTGCGGTGATCGATTCACGGAGACTTCAACGCGCTGAAAGAGGGCGCTGCGTTCGAGCGAGTTCAATGTCTGGGTGACGAGATCGTCGAACGTGTGAGGCGTACCTTGACTGTGAACACCGGCCTTTACGATGAGCGTCGTCTTGCGTCCGTTGATCCGGCATGAGTAATCCAGCGCCCGCAATTGCGACGGGAGCCGATACGAGAGTTCCTTGAAGATACCGGTCCAGGACGGCGAATCCGCCACGAATGATTCGACCTGAGCCATTAGCTTCTTTGTGGCCTGCGCGTCGGCGGCGAGCCGTGTTCGATTCGTGAGAATCTCCTGCGCGGCGGCGAGGCGCTGCGAGTGGGCGTCAATTTCGTTGGCAAGTGACTTTCCGGTGCGATCAAACATCACGCCAAGGCTCAACATCACGATGGCGGCGACGGGACCGGCGAAGGTGATGCACTTGCGGATTCGCGCCGTGCGCACTTCGCGTCTTGTTTCTTCGGGAATCAGGTCGGGGAGCGTCCGCCCCCAGCGGCTGGCGGCAACCATGAGCCCGAGGGATTCCGGCTCGGTGTTCTCCATGCCATCGCCCAGAGACACCATGCCCTCGAGCGATCGGGCCGAGGTCACGGCGACGCCAGTTCGAGAGGCGAGGCAGGGTGCGAGGCCGTTGATCGTGCCCTTCGCACCCGTGAGGACGACGGAGGAAATGGTGGCTCCGCCCGAACATGTGCCGGCGAAGGCCAACCATTGCGTTAGGTTCTTGGAGAGCTTTTGCAGGACGGGTTCAATAAGCGGCAGAAGTTTCTCGCCGCGGACTTGGAGGGAAACGACTTCCTGTTGCGGAGCGGGTACGCCGATTTCATCGCGTAGTGCGCGGGCCGCCGTTTCATCGAGCTGAATGACGTTATCGCCGTTGATGATCGGGCGCATCAGTGCGGTGGTGAGGTCGTTTGCGCCAAAGGGCAACTCGGTTGTAACAAACGGTGTGGTGCCGTTTAGCACAACCAGCGTACTGGAGCTTTCGTCCACCGAGAGGATGGCGCGGCATGATCCCGCGTCGGCGTGTCGGTCGGCGGCAAGCCTGGCGCACGCCGCCGGTGCCGCGGTGAGGACGGTGAGCTTTAATCGCGCGGCGCCGGCCAGGGCGATGGCGGCCTGTGCGATGTCCCTCTGAATTGCGGTGGCGTTGACGCGCTGTTGGTTGCCGGTCAGACCTTCGGCTCGCGGCATGGAGTCGATGGCCACGGCGGCATCCGCGACTTCGAAGTGTAGATGTTGCTTGAGCTTCAGCAGCGCGGCCTGTCGAAGGGCCGGGCCTTTGAGCGGGGGCAGGTCGTAATGCTGGCAGGACACGCCGGGACCGCCGACGAGACCGATGAGGCTCCGTCCGGCCCATCCGCGTTCCTCGACATAGGCGACGAGTGCGTCAAGGGTCGTCTGATCGCACAGCGCGGAGGTGTCGTCCGACTTCGAGCGGCACCAGAACGATGACAAATGAGAAACGGTGACAACGCCGTGCGACTCTCGGGCCGTGGCGAGTCGAAGCTCATCGGGAAATGCTTCGAGGATTAATACGTCTCGACTCTTCGACATCCCTGTCTCCGTGTCGTGCAAACGACGTTGTGTCGCGCCGACTTACTGCAACTGGATCTCGAGCGTTCGCGTGTACGAGTTCCAGGGCGATGTCGCCTGTACGGGCCTTCCGTATGCCCGATACGTTGGCGGCGACGCGCCGACTTTCTGCACATAGAACGCACCGGTTCCCAATTGTGGGTCCGTTCCGGCGCTTCCGTCGTCACTTATCGTCCCGATTACGCCGTCACTGTCGGAATCATTCGCGGGCGTAGCGTTCAATTCGCGCATGGCCATTTCGAGCCCGCTCTCAGCGGCATAGATTGCGCCGGTGCTATAAAAATGGGCCAGAGACGATGTATTCGAGGCTGCCGTTACCTGGAGCATCCAAAGGGCCATGGTCCCAATAATCAGCATGGCGGCCACAAAGGCAATGACGGCGACGCCGCGACGGGATGCGTGATGAATCCGATTACGGGTCACTGGTCACCTCGTTCATGAAGTTGCGGAGGAAGATGCCGGTGGAGAGCTTGGCGGTTTGGCTTGAGCGCACGAGTGTCAGGGAAATGGTGACGCGGCGCATGTTTTGCGGGTCATCATCTGGCGAGGTCAGCGCCAGGAGATTCTGCCCGACGCGGTTGTAATAGGTCAGACTGAGCGCTGACACATCCCCGCAAAGTTTGTACCAGGTGGTGCCCGAATCCGTGGTCATCTCCAGGTTGGTGCCGCTCTTGCGGAATCCATAAATTCCCCAGCGAATCTGGCTGCTTGTGGCGGTTGTGACCTGGGCATGGCCGGCGAGGCAGGGTGTGGGGTTTCCGGCGCACTCGTTCTGTGGGATTTCGCGAAGATAGCGCGTCATGATTTCGAGGGCCGAGGCACCCATGTCGATCAGCTCGGCGCGGGCGGATACCTCGGAGCGTTGTTGCGTGGCATTCCACAGGAGCGATCCGGCAAGGCCGCAGATGATGACGCTGACCGTAATCGAAACGACCAGCTCGATCAGCGTGAAGCCGGCGCGCACGCGCCGTGCGTTCCTGCAACATGCGGTTGGTCTTCGTAGTGCGAGTGCCATCGTCGTTTTAGAAGTCCGCAAAGACCCGTTCAATCCTGATTCGTTGTGCGCCACTGTTCCAACTGACCGTGACCGTCACCTTCTTGTAGCCCTGATCGCTGCCGGCGGCTGCAAGCGTCGGCGTCACGTAGTCAACAGCCACCGTGCGGTTGAACATGGTGTAGCCGGTCACGGGCGACTCCGCGGGGAAGTTGGCGGTGGTAATCGCGCTGTACCCGTCGGTGCCGCGATAGCGACGTGCGACAATTTCCTCCATCCGCCCCACCGCCAGGAAGGAAGCGACCGTTGCGTTTGACGGGAGAATGCCTTGCGTCGCCGCGTTGGCGAACGCGACCATCAAGGGCGGAAGCGAAATCGACAACACCGCGAGGGCCATGACGACCTCGATGATGGTTGTGCATCGGCGGATCGGTGACTTCATCCGGCGCGCTCCACAAAACCTGTGACTGGATAAATCGTTGCCGAGATGCCGCTCGAAAGCGTCACGACGGCGCTGGCCGTCAGGGCCGCGCTGTTTCCATCGTAAGGAGTGCCAAAGCTGTCGAATTCCAATTCCGTGGTGGAGTTGATGTTGGCGGATGAGATCGAAACGCTTGAAAAGGGCCCGGAGCCGAAGGTCATCTGGGCCGACGATTGATCGATGGGCCGTTCCAGGGCGACACGATTGGCTTTGCCCGGGTTGGCCGCGTTTTCGACGAACAGCTGATACGAATTCGCACCAACATTAAATACCATCCACGTGCGAAGGCCTGCGGAAAGGGCGGTTCTCTGCGCGTAACGAATATCCGCTGCAAGGCGCGAGGCCGCGGCGCGCGAACGGATCTCGCCCATATAGCTGAGCGTCCCCCCGACCACGGCCACGCCGGTGATCCCGACGATGGCCATGACGGTGATGAGTTCGATCAGCGTAAAGCCGGATCTCGCCCTGTGACGCGGCATCGTGCCCCCGATTGAAAAAAGGCCCCGGCCGTCACCGACCAGGGCCTTGTCGAATGCTTACAAGACTTGCGGACTCACGCAGAATCCACGTGTCGAGCGTTAGTATCCGTTTTCGCCGATGCCGCTGGTGTTGGTGTTGGCCCAGAACTGGCCATTGGTGGCGTTGTAGCACCAACCGCCGCTCGTTCCGGAGACCGTACCCTTCGCGGATGACGACGCCACGACGTTGTTCTTGGTCGAGTCGGTGTCAAACGGATTGTCGTTCATCGTGTCGAGCATGACATTGCCGACCGTGGTGAGGTCTGCCAATGCCGGATACTTCAACACTCCGCCGCCGCTGTCGGTCGCGGACTTGGCGTAATAGTTGGCGATGGCGGCGCGAACGGCGCCGAGGACACCCTTGCACGCGGCGACCTTTGCATCCTGGCGATAATCCAGGTACACAGGCAGGGCAACGGCAGACAGGATGCCCAGAATCACGATGACCGTGACCAGTTCAATCAGCGTAAAACCTTTTCGATTCGTTCGTAACATTCAGCATACTCCTGAAGTAAACCGCTTCGGCCCCAGCACCCCTCATGGTTCCGGCGACGGACTCCCGTCACGCGGTCCCAATCACCTTCAACAATTTCCACATCGGCAAAAAGATGGACAGCGCAAAGAAAAGAACGACCGCCGCAAGACAAGTCACCATTACCGGCTCTATCAGGGTCGATAACAACTTGACACTACGCTGAGTTTGCTTGGCGTAGTATTGCTTGAGGTATGCAAAGATCTGATCCGTCCGGCCGGAGTGCTCGCCGATGGCCAGCATCCGCTTCACGAGCGGCGTAAGCCAGCGTGCTTCGCCAAAGGCCTCGGTGAGTGATCGCCCGCCTTCCACGGCGCGGCCCATCCTGCGCACGTCGGCTTCGATCGCCGCGTTGGTCATACTGTCAGCGGTGACCCGAAGCGACTGAACAATCGGAAGCGCGGCCTGCGTGAGCAGATCGAGCAGCTCGATGAGGCGAACCATGTATACGCCGAGAAAGAGTTTGCCGAACACCGGAAGTTTCAATAGTTGATGGTCGAGCCAGTCCCTGGCAAACGAATACGTGAAAAGCCTCCGCAAGGAATAGCCGACCGCGAACATACCCGCGATCACGATCAAATAGTGTTGCGTAATGGCCTTGCTCGTCGCCATGAGCAGTCGCGTTGGCAAGGGCAACTTTCCCTGGAATTTTTCAAACATGACAGCGAACTGGGGCACGACGAATACCAGCATGAATGAAATGGCGAGCACCAGCGCGATCACGACGAGAAGTGGGTACGTTAAGGCCGATCGAATCTGGGCACGCGTCTCAGCCTCTTGCTCCTGATAATTCGCCAGCGAGTTCAGTACTTCGGGAATCTTGCCGGCCGTTTCACCGGCCGCGATGGTCTTTACGTAGATCGGTGGAAAATAACCCGGCTCGGCATCCATGGCGTCCGCCAGGGTGCGTCCGCCTTCGATGCGCCCGGCAATTCGGGCGATGGCGGCGCGAAGTTCGGGGTGGTTGGTTTGTTCAGCCACGGCCTTAAGTCCGGCCACAAGCGGGATGCCGCTTTCGGCGATGGCAGCGAGCTGATAGGTGAAGTCGAGCACGGCGCGCCGAGTTCCGCGCACCCGTCGGACCGATCGGCCACTCGAACTCGTGATGGGCTGGGCCTTGCCTCCCGCGGTTCCCGACTTGACGCTTACCGGTGTGAAACCGCCGGCCTCAAGCCGCGCGAGGACAGCCCGCTCCGAAGCGGCATCCATTTCCTCACTGTGGATGTGCCCGTCAGTTCCTGCAAATTGAACGCTGAATTTCGGCATGACCGATCCCCCCGAATTAGCAGCGACCGGCGACGCGCGCCACTTCTTCAATCGTCGTTTGGCCTTCGCGAATTTTCTGCACGCCGTCTTCGACGATGAACTTCATGCCCGCATCCCGAGCAGCCGACCGCACGACCTCCGTCGGTTCGCCGGCGACGATCATCTTGCTGAAGTGTTCGTTCAGTTCGAACAGCTCATAGACGCCGACGCGCCCCACGTAGCCCGTGCCGACGCATCGGCGACAGCCTTTCCCTCGTCGGGGCTGGAAGTCGAGATTCTTGGGATCGAGTCCGACGGCTGTTACCAGAAAATCGGGCGGACGATCATTGGTCACACAGTCGGGGCAAATGCGACGGCACAGTCGTTGGGCCAGTACGGCGAGGAGCGAGGAGGAAATCAAAAACTCCGGCACGCCCAGATCGCGCAGTCGAATGATGGAACTAATCGAATCGTTGGTGTGAACCGTGCTCAACAGCAAGTGACCGGTAAGGGCTGCCTGAACGGAGATTTGTGCCGTTTCGCGATCGCGGATCTCGCCGACCATGATCACATCGGGGTCCTGACGGAGGATGGAGCGCAGCCCCGTGGCAAACGTCAGGTTCGCCTCGGTGTTTACCTGCACCTGACGAATCTGGCTGTTGCGGTATTCGACGGGGTCTTCGACCGTGATGATGTTTTTCTGCGGCGAGATAATGGACTTGATCGCGGCGTAGAGCGTCGTGGATTTTCCAGAACCGGTCGGGCCCGAGACGAGGACCATGCCATGCGCATTCGAAATGACGCGTTGAAACCGGGTTCGAAGCTCCTCGTTCATACCCAATTCGGAAAGCGATACCGCCTCCGACTCGTTGCGCAGGATTCGAAGAACGACGGCTTCGCCATAGACGGAGGGCAGCACCGAGACGCGCAAGAGCACTTCGGAATCACCACTGCGAAAGTGAATGGCGCCATCCTGAGGTGAGCGATTCTTGGAAATATCTAGCCGGGCAAGCACTTTGAGGCGCGAGACAATGGCCTTATGCAGGCCAAGGGGCGGTGCCGGAACCTCGCGCAGAACGCCGTCCACACGCACGCGAAGGCGCAGTTCGGACTCACCGGGCTCGATGTGAATATCGGAGGCGTTCTGACGTATGGCCTCGAGGATCATCAGGTCCACAAGGCGAATGACGGGCTGCGTTTCGTCGGTTGATGAAACGGTTGCCTCCTGCATCGATTCAAGCACGGAGGATTGCTGCAGGTACTCGCTGGCGCCATAGGCCCGTTCGATCAGGCCGAGGACTTCGTTCTTGTTCGCGAGGCAAACGTCGACCTCCATCTTGGACTGGCGGCGAATCTGGTCGACGGCGGCAAGATCGTTCACGTCCTGCACTGCGAGGGTGATGATTCCATCGCAAACGAACATCGGGAAGACGCAGTGCTCACGGGCGAATTGCTCTGAGACAAGCTCTGCATTGGTTAGCTTGGGGACATAATCCGAGACGGCAATGAACGGCACACCGGCCCGCATCGCGGACAACGCAACGATTTGCGAATCCGTCAGGACGCGGTTTTTCTTCAGAATGGTCTCAAGATCGGTGGCCGCTTCCTGGGCCTGTTCGAGGGCCTTCATGACATCCTGCGCAGAGAGGATGCCGGAGATCAGGATTTGATCACGCAGTTCGTCGGAGGCGCTAATTCCCATTTTCCGCCTCCGTTTCCCCGACCGGAGCGGCCTGTTCGGCGGCTAGGGCTGCCTTCACGAGCGTCAGTTCGGCGACACCGTTTGCATCGATGAACTGCAATCCCAATTGGTAGCTCGGTTTGTGATCCAGTAGAACGCATCGACGTGTAATCACCCGCACGACGAGCGGCAGATTCCCTGTCGCCTCACACGGATCGATGTGAACTTCGAGCCTCATGTTCCGCGGGACGAGTATTCCTGTGATCAGGCCAATGCCGCCCTTGCTGACGTCGCTGACGGCGAGGCCGGACTTTGCATCGGGAAAGGACAAACGAAATTGCTCGGCATGATCGGCATGCGGCTCGATCCGCGCCGAGAATTGTGCCGCGTGACGCTTAAACTGGCGCGCATGGGCGCTGTATGTTTCGACACTCATGTGGACTGCTATCGGATCGAATGTCGGCGTGGTTGATCAGCAGCGGCGGCGTGTCCGAAAACGATGCGACAGCCGTGGAAATGCGCGCGGTCAGGCAGGGAATGCCCTAACATGGTTGCACAACCGCCCAACACCCTCGATCTCAACAGCCATCTCATCGCCATCACGCAGAAAAACCGGCGGTGTCCGGGCCGCACCGACGCCCGCGGGGGTGCCTGTCAGAATGACGGTGCCGGGGAGCAAGGTGAATTGGTGGGAGACATAGCTGACGAGTTGCGTGATAGAAAAGATCATGTCGGAGGTGTGGCCGTCCTGCATCAGTTGGCCGTTCAGGAATGAACGCACCGTTACACCGGAGGCCGGAAATTCGTCGGGTGTGAGGATCACGGGCCCGAGCGGACAGAACGTGTCGAAGCTCTTGCCACGTGCCCATTGCTTGTCGCGGCGCTTCTGGCAATCACGGGCGGAGACGTCGTTGGCACAGGTGAAGCCGAGCACAACGCTCATTGCCTCACGTTCGGGCACATTCTTGCAGCGCCGGGCGATGATTACAGCAAGCTCGGCCTCGTAGTCGACCTCTGTAGGGGCAGATTGCGGGAGGATAATGTCATCGTTCGGACCCGTGACGGCGCTGGTGGCTTTGAGGAAAATCAGCGGTTCGGCGTCCTGCGGTTCGGACTTCATCTCTTTGGCGTGCTCGCGGTAGTTCCGGCCAATGGCAATGACGTTTGGGGTGTCGAGCGGGGCAAGGGAATTTGCGATTGCAATTGGCTTTGCGCTGGAAGGTCGGGCATCGAAGAGGCTGCCGGCGAGCACCACCGCATGACCTTCGTCCGATGGAACGCCCCAGTGGACCGCGCCTGCCTGATCCGAAAACCGAATGATCTTCACGAGCCCTCTCCGTTCGTTTTGATGCTTGAGAACATGGGTTCGGATATAGGATATCGGAACCGGCAATTGCGGAGCGAATTCGCCGGCGGGCGAAATCACCGGGTGATAATAGACATCGGGCAGCCGGAATTCGTTGAAGGCCCGCGGCTTTCAAAGCAGAATCCACGCGTTGGACGCGGTATAATCGGGTGATCCGCGTGGGGCAGGCTCTTCAATCGCTGCCGATCACGACGGACCGACGCCATGTACAACGAAGGCGAACCACAGCCCGACCAGGCGCCCGAGGCGCTTCCTGCGCCGCCGGATGCCCTTGCGCGCCGAAGCGACCCTGCGCTGGCGCTGCCGACGGGCACGGGACTTGGCAAGTATCGCATTCTCGAACGCATTCGCACCTATCACAACGCCGTGGTCTACAAGGCCCGCGACACCATGCTCGATCGCCTGGTGGCGCTCAAGCAGATGACGCCGGAGTTGATGGACAGTCCGACGGCGTGCGGCAATTTCAAGAAGGAAGCACAGTTGCTGGCACGCGTTCCCAAGGACGCGCGGTATGTGCTGAATGTCCATGAACTCATTGAGGACGAGCGCGGGCTGTTCATTGTCGAAGAGTACATTCACGGAGACTGGCTTGAGTCCCTGATCAGCAAGCGGCGCGTCGGCATCGAGCACACTTTCAAACTGCTCAAGTCTGCGATGATCGGCCTGCGCGATCTGCACGCCCAGAAGATCGTGCATCGGGATCTCAACCCCGGAAACATCATGGTCGTCAACGGGGCGGCCAAGATCGCCAACTTCTATTCGGCGGCACAGGAAGGGGACGTGGTGTCCCCGCCGGTGGTGACGGTGAAATACTCCGCACCCGAGTTGCTGCTTGAGAAATCGTACGACGACCGGATCGATCTCTATTCGCTCGGCATGGTGCTGTACGAAGTGTCCGTCGGACGCGCGGCGATTGACCGGTACTTCCATGAAATCGTCGACTCGCGAATGCCGATCAGCGGCTGGTATCGATGGCACACCGATCTGTCGACGCGGCTGCCGGAACCGGAGCGGCTGAACCCGGCCGTTCCGCCGCCGTTATCGATGATCTTGCGGCAATTGACGGCGAAACGTCTGGAAGAGCGGTTTACCTGCGCCGAGGAGGTGCTCGCCGCGATCTCGCGCCACTCGCGAAAGCCGGCCCGCCCGAAGGCGGCCCCCGCGACGCACTGGACGCCGCCGGTCGAGCGGGCAAGCACAGTCCAACCCCCCCGAATTCAACCGGCGCCGCGCGCCGCAGCACCAGTCGAGCGGCCAATGCCCGGGACGGCGTATCGGCCGATTCCAGCAAGCACGCACACACAGAGTGTTCGACCGGCCGCATGGCGGGCGACCGATTACGACGCACCGGCGACCACGACACCGTTCGAGCGTGTCAGCCCGTTCCGCAGCCCGCGCACGGAAATGCCGCGACCGCGGGTCGCCGCGCCGACGGCGGTACCGCGCGTCATGCCGGCGCCGATCTTCCCGCGCGCGAGCCGCAAAACGCGCGTCCGACGCGGACATCCTGTTCGAAACACACTACTGGCGGCAATGCTGACTCTCTGCGTTGGAGTCGGCGGCTATTTTGGATGGCGCGAGATCTCGAGAGGGCTTTACGAGCATCCGGTGGAGGCGCTCATGATTCGCGGGGAACAGGCTTTCGATCAGGGCGATATGTCACGCGCGAAACAGCTCTTCCGCGAGGTGTCGGATCTGGTTGGCAATAACCGCGATCAGCGACGCCATCGAGCCGAGGCTCAACACTGGATACAACTGATTGATGCTGTGGCAGCGATCGATGCCGACGAGTTCGATCGGGCGCTTCAAATCACGGTCGATTTGGAGAAATACGGCGACGTCAATCCATCGAAGCTAAAGGAAGTTCAGGCCAAGATCTGGAGCAAGAAGGACGCCTACCGGATCAAGGCGGCCGGCTACGACGGGATCAAGAGCGGCCAGTTCGAAAAGGTTGAAAAATCGCTCGAACAATATGAAACGAATGCCAAGCTCGCCGGCCTCGACCCGGATGCGCTCCGCGACAAGTTGTCCGAGGGGCGCCGAAAGAAAGATTACGAAGAGTGGATGAAGGCAGCCGTGGTGGCGCTGAAAGAGAAGGAATTCGAAAAGGCGCTGACGATGCTGTTTCGCGCCGAGAGCCTTCAGATCACTTCGGACACTCGAGATATGCGAAGGCAAATCACCGATGCCCAAAGGCAACGCGAGTTCCTGGTCCAGGGCGACAAGGCGTTGATTGACCGCGATTACGCGGCCGCGCTCGAGGCCTATGAACAAGCAAATCTCAAGCTGCCGGGAGCCGAGATTGAAAAGAAGGTTCGCGAGGCTCGCGCCCATCTCCTCTTTCAGCAGGCTCGGGAATTGATTGACAAGGGCGAGTTACTGCTGGCCGAGGATAAGCTCAATAGTTCCCTTTGGAACCATCCGCTCTATGACGCGCAAATCAGGCTGCAGAAGATGCAGCCGGCATTCGAGGCCGCGCGAATCGCACGTGACGGCGACCGCGCCATGGATATTGAACGTTGGGCCGAGGCGATTCAATTCTACGAAAACGCAATCCTGCGGCTGCCGGCGCCGGCCGATGAGATTGCGATGAGGAAGCTAAAAGAGGCCCGTCGCCGCGATGCCATTGCCAAGGGCGAACGCGCGATCAAACGCGAGGAATGGCAGGAGGCCGTGGACTTTCTGACCGAGGCACAAAGGCTCGGGCACGATCAATCCGTAGAGGACAATCTGATCCGGGCCAAGGCCAAGGTCCCCTGATTGTAAGCCCCTCTCCTGTCACAACTTACCGAATCCCACGAATAATTGAACTTCGACCGCCGCTCGCGTCACTTGTACCATGAGGAAGGTATGAGTGAGCCGCGGAGCGAGTTGACGCAAGCCTATGCCGAGTTCGGCCCCATGGTGCGGGCCTACGCGCTCGGGCGGCTTGGCAATTTGCACGAGGCGGATGAGGTCCTTCAGGAGACGTTTTTCGCGGTGGCGCGAAACATCACGGATTATGCAGGGTCACATTCACGCAAGGCCTGGCTCATTGGAATTGCACGCAATGTGATTCGAAATCGCCTGCGGACTCAGTCCATTCGACGCACTGTGCCGCTCGATTTGGATGTCGCGGCAGCCACCAAGCGAATTGAGGACGACCGGCTCGATGAGATGCGGCAGGCGATTGCCCGACTGCCAGAGACACTCCGTGAGACGCTGGAACTTCGGCTCACGCATGATTTGAGCTACGAAGAGATCGCCGCCGCACTTCAGATACCCGTGGGCACAGTTCGATCCCGGCTTCACAATGCGGTGGTGGCGTTGCGCGAATGGGCGGGGCGACGTCTTGGTGCTTCATCCGCCACGGCGAAGAAGTGAGAGTACGACAATGCAGGAGAAACAAATGAACACTGAAACGCTTGAACGACTCCTGATTGACCGGCACCTCGGCGAGCTTTCCGAGGACGCGGAGTGCCTGCTCGATGAGTTCATTTCCAATACGCCAGAGGCACAAACGGCGGCCGACACCATTGACGCAACACTGCGATCGGTCACACGCGCCATGAAGGTGACTCCAAATGAGGCCACCCCCCTGCCACCGCTGGCAACAATGCCCGCCGATTCGCAGCCAATCGTCTTTCGAACAAGCCTTGCCCGACGATTCGCGCTGGCCGCGGCCATTGTGCTCAGCTTCTGGCTCGGAGGGCGCATGAATGGGCCGTTGCCGCAAATGAACTTCGATACCGGTCCGCAGATTACACAGGTTTCTGACGCGTCAAATGAGAACGTCTGGTCGCTGCGACACCACTCGTCGCGAACGAATTTGAATCGAAACACGATGTCCACTCACATTCAATGGACTTCGCCGGTGGCGAAGCCTCTTTTGGGAGAACGATCATGAATCGCCAACGAACACTACTTGTCACTACCGTTGCGTGCGCGCTTGCCGCAGGGTGCATACCTGAAAAGCGAATTGTCTGGTCGCCGGGCGGCAATCAGGCCGCGGTCTGCACGCCCAACGGGCTGTTCCTCATCGACGACAAGGGAACGCCGCTGCCGGGCAAGATCACCGGGTCACCCACTCGATGCGCGTGGTTCAAGGATGGGAAGCGGATGATCATCGTTCATGCGGCGCAGGCCAAGGGGTGGGACGACATTTCTCAGCTCTTTGACGAGGCGCAGCGCACGATGATCGCAACCGAGGCCAAGTCGGCTCGCGAGCGCATCCTCGCCCACAACGGCCCGTGGAATCAATTTGAGCTGGACCCGGATAATCGCCTCTCGCCCGGTCAGGAAACAGCCGTCGTGCTCTATATGCGTGACAAGGAAGGCACCGGTCTCGCCGAGAAGCTGAAGGACGAATGGGACGGCGTTGCCAAGGCGACGGCCTCCATCTGGCAGGCGCAAGTCTTCACCGTGACGGCACAAGCGCTGACGCCCGGCATCGTGCTCACGCGAAGCCTCGACGAGATTCGCACTCCCAAGATCTCGCCGAAGGAGACGCTCGTCGCTTTTCCGATGACGGCGGCCGATGCAAAGAATGATGATGTGGCGTTGCATGTCGTAAGCATCACCGATCCACAGGTGAAGCTTGTGGCGTCGCCGGTCGGGATCGACTTTGACTGGAGCCCGGATGGTCGAGAACTGGCGTTCGTCCGCTCCACATCGCAGGCGGCGAACAAGAACGATGAGTCGATTCAACTCGGCTCGCTTACGACGATGGCGGTGGCGGACGCCGATGGGAAGCTGCTCCCGCAGTGGGGCCCGCGGAATGATCTCGTGGGCATGCTGTTCAACCCCGTGCTGGGTGTGCGGTGGCTGCACGACGGGAGGATTCTCTTCGCGTCGATTGAAGTTTCGCTGCCGGCGACGAGCCGCGATATGCCACGGCAATGGTCCCTGTTTTCATACGACCCCCGGATGCCGGCCAGCGTTGGCCGGGCCCTGGGGCGGGACTTCTCAGAGGCCCTTGATCCCGGACTGGCAATGTTTGAAGTCAGCCCGAATGAGGAATCGGTGCTGCTTCCAAGCCCGAAGGGCCGCGTCAGTTCATACAACTTCCGCAGCGGCTCGACGACCATTATTCAGGGACAGGACGATTCCGATGGGAAGTTCCGCTGCATCCCGTCGTGGAAGAGCGATACTGAGATCACCATGGTGGCACCGGTCGCGTCGGCCGACGGGGCGAAGGCGACGAATGAGGTGATGATCTGGTCCAATGGAAAGACACGAACGCTGAGCGACGGTTGGACCGATGAAATACGTGAAGGGTGGATGGACGGAAAGTAGCCGCTGTTCGCGAAGCAACGTTGAAATGAAATGCGGCCTCGCCGGTATAACAACCGGCGAGGCCGCCTGCATTTAGTCCATTTTGAAACGGCGCACGTCAAAGGGGAACTTGTTCACGACGTACAGGTAGTTGTCCGCAAGGTAGTCGTACAAGTACGCACTGTGCGGGTCGTAGACATTGCCCATCTCGCCCAGAAGCAGGGATGGCTCCATTCGAGCGGAGTTGCCCTCGGCGGTGAACACGAGAACGCGATTCTCCTTGCTGACCGGGTCATAGCCGGTGCCATAGATCTTGCCCGTCGTGCTGACGATGAAGCGATCGGCCCCGCTGATGGCAGGCAGTTCCCGTTCGAGCGCGATCTTGTCGCCATCGCGCTGGTAGATTCGAACGCGTAAGCCGGCCTTGTCCGTGATGCAGATGCGGTTGTTGGAACATGCCACGGCGTGCGGCGCAATGAACGTGAACTCCGGATCGAGCATGGATACGAAGCGGCCTTGGGCATCGAGAATCTGAACACGATTATTGCCGCGGTCCGTGACGTACATGCGCCCGGCCTTATCGACGGCGATATCCACCGGGTCGTAGAACTCGCCCGGATCATCACTGGGGAAACCCGGCCAATAGGCCCGCCGAGGCATGATGTCCTCGAGGTTGCCGTTGAGATCGTAAGTGGCAATGACGTGGTTGATCGGGTCGCTTACGACGACGCGATGCTCGGGGCTGATGGCGATGCCGCCGAAGCCCGGCTTATATCCGCGAAACGTGCCGGTCTTGACCGCGAAGGGCTGCGTCCCTGCGACGGCATCCCATCGCAACATCTGCACCGGGCCGGGACCGCTCAGTGTCATAAAGGCCGCATCGGTGTCGATGGCGAACTTTTCGCACTGCTTGTCCCACGCCATAAAGGCCGTGTTGGAGAGGCCGCTCTCGCGACCCTGTTTGTCAACGGTCGTGAGGGCGAAGAACGTGTCCGGTGTGTATTCACCGGGGAGCCACGCCGTGTTCAGGCCGGCTTCTTCGACTTCAGGCGTCCAGCGTTTGCCGTTCTTCCGGAGGCACTGCGTCAGCGTCCATGGAGTGGAATCCTCGCCGCCGAATCCGCGCTTTCGATAGACGCGAAATTCCTCAACGGTGAGCAACGACATGGGAGTCTTCCACCGGAGCTTAACACCGGCCGTGGGGCTGCTGCGATCCTCCATCACAATCAGCGTGTACGGCGGCGCGGGAGGCATGTCGGGATCGGCAAACCGGGTCTCCATCACCGTCTCATGCGCTTTACCCGGCGACCGAATCGCGGCGAGGCAACAGTCGACCAGGCGAACGAAATGAAACTCCTCGCGCGTCGCGTTCTCGACGACATGGCGGAGTCGAAACAGCAATAGTCCGTTGCGACCGTCCGTCGCAATTTTCCCGAACGGGTTGGGGCGGAGCGTGAATCCGTTGGGCGTCTGTGCGTTGGGCGCATCAAGCGACGGTAATTCAAGCCGGCCTTCGGCGCTGGTGTTCGCCGAATACAGCGGGTCGCGGCCGGTGCCCGCGATCTGTCCCACATATTCTCCCTCGCTTTGCAACTGAAACGCATCGACCTGGATGCCTTCAAGCGGCTTGCCGGTATTGGATCGAACCTGAATGGTGATCTTCTCCGGCAGGCGATAAAGCATTTCACCTCGAAAACCGCGAGGCTTGCCTTTGGCGTCATTCAAATAGGCCGCGGAAAGCTCATCGATCCGCACTCCCCCGGGCGTATGCATGAAAGTGCGAGGCATCGGATAAAGGTGATGGCGAATGACATATCGCTCGAACTGATCAACCAACTGGCAATCATTCGGCTGCGTATCGGTTGCACGGAGGTCGACCAGACCAAGTTCGATGCCGAGTTTCTTCAAGGCGGGCCAATCGACGCGGAGATTGTCATAACGTGGGAGTGCCCCGTTGCCGAGCGGCCCCAACACCATAAGGGCCGCCGCTTCAGCCGGTGCATCGGCTTCTCCGCCGCGACGGAGGGTGAGCGCCCACGAATCACGCGTCGCCGGATTGGTCGGGTCGTCGACGACCATGATGCGGTCGCAGCGGAGGCGCTCGCGGATTCCTTCGGGAGACGTGGGATAAATCGACGCCCGAAACAAACCGTTCATGCATCGGAGTTGGTACTGTGCCCAATCCTCGAAGCAGAAACTATCGACCATGTTGGGGTGTTCGCGGAACGATTCGTAGCGGTCGCGGGCCACGACGAGCGCGACGGACTGGGCATCCGTCATCTCCTCAAATGCGTTGTTCCAGCGGAGCGATTCTTTCTGCTTGCCCTCGGCATCGATGTCTACGCGCAGTCGATGCGAGCCAGTCTTCCATGCCCACGATGCCTCGATGACCTGCTCCGCATTGGGCTCGATCGCATTAAGCGTGCCATCGCCGATCTTTTCACCAGCAATCGAAACCGACCACGAGACCGGCTCCGATTTCACCGCGCCTGCATTGAGCACATGAACGCGAAACGTCGCCTTGGCGCCATCGGCGAGTTTCATCGTCGCGGGATCGATGGTGATGTCGGGCTTGGGCACGCCGCCTTCTTGCGACACGTGACCCTGCCAACTCAAATCGCGCGGCAGCCTTTCGACATACGCAACGGTCAAGTCTGGGAGCTTTGGCCGGTCGGTGTGGCGCGCACCCCGGCGGAACTCAATCTTCTCCACAAAGGCCGTGTCGAACGACTTCTCATTGCCGGAAGCGTCGTAGATGCGAACTTGATCGGCCCATTCCAGGGCTTTGCCCTGAACCTTTGAGCCGTTGCCCAGGGTCACCACATCGGCGTAATTGAGTTCTCCATGCTCCGGGCGATAGGGGAAGAGACCGTCGTGCCCATTGTTCGACGCCGCATGGGGCTGAGCAATGGAGGACGTCGCAACGATTCC
Organism: uncultured Planctomycetaceae bacterium; assembly: GCA_964605185.1. Classification (GTDB taxonomy): domain Bacteria; phylum Planctomycetota; class Phycisphaerae; order UBA1845; family UTPLA1; genus JACRIM01. The sequence continues at coordinate 54,670 of CAZSBF010000003.1, read as the reverse complement.
GATGACAAGTACGAGAACGTAATAGGCGCGCATAGGCTGACTCCTGCAGGGCATTCTACCAAAGGCAACCTAATGACACTTTAGGCGGAACGTTGGAGGGCGGCGACGATGCGGTCGCGCACGGCATCGGCTTGGCCGAGGTCGTACTTGCCGGCATTCCACCGGAAGCCAAGGGAATCGCCCTCGACGCGCGGGATCAGGTGAATATGCAAGTGCATGACCACCTGGCCGCTGGAAGGACCGGAGTTTTGCAGGACATTCAGACCGGTTGCCCCGGTTGCACCGAGGATGGCACAGCTTAGGGCCGGGATTTCACGCGTGAGCGCAGCGACAAGCTCCGGGGTTGCCTCGGTGATGTCGCGGACGTGCGTCTTTGGAATGAGAAGCGTGTGGCCGGGCGCCAGCGGGCCGATGTCGAGAAAGGCAATGCAGTCGTCGGTCTCGTGCACGCGCGTACACGGAATCTGCCCGGATGCAATTCTGCAGAAGATGCAGTCCGACATGCGGTTGGCCTCATGTCGCGCGGAGATCGCGGAATCAGGTTCCCTGTTCGCCGGCACCGGCCTCCGCGGCACCCTCATCCTTCTTGGCGGTGGCGGCCTTGGTGGCTGATTTGCCGCGCGGCTTGCGCTTGGGCTGTTTGCCTTCGAGAATGGCGACGCGGTCCGCCGTGCGTTGTCGGCGGCGGCCCATGGTTTTCTTGCCGGTATCGCCGGCCTGTTCACCGGCGGAGCCGACAAGCTGCAAGATTGCAAGGTCGGTGTTATCACCGACGCGGCGCTTGGCGAGCCGGATGATTCGGGTGTATCCACCCGGTCGATCCTTGTAGCGCGGGGCGATTTCATTGATGAGCACGTGCACCACGGAGCGGGCCACGAACGGATAGGTCTTCTTGTTGTAGCTCGCCGGGACCGTGCCGGTTCGGTGGCGGCGGCCGGAGCGATTGCGAAGAACGCGGTCCTGCTGCGTCGAGGACATGGCGTCGAACTGCTCCTGCTCCTCGCGCGAAATCACCGAGCGGTCGTTGAGGATGCTGATCACGCGCTGGCGGCTGCGAAGATCGTTCTTGCGGGCGAGGGTGATGAGCTTCTCCACAAACGAACGGACTTCCTTGGCCTTTGGCAACGTGGTCGTCACTTCGCCATATTGAAAGAGGCTCTGCGCGAGGTTTCGGCGCATCGCCAGGTGGTGGGCGGGCGTGCGGGCAAGATGACGTCCGGCAAGCTTGTGTCTCATGATCCTAACTCTACCTGTCTAGCTGAGCCGGCAACCTGCGCCGCTCGTTAAATACCTTACGGATTCCCGGCCGTCGCATCGGCGGACGGCGGGTTGAACGGGGGCAGCGGACCCATCGAACCGGAGTCCAACGCCGCACCGGTGTAGCTCGTCGGTCGCGGCAAAACAGCCGAGGTCGGCGGGCTGATCGTCATGTCTTCTTCGTCGTCGTCGCCGCTCAGATCCAGCGGAGCGACGCCCGGATCCATGCGAAGCGACAGGCCGATGTCGGCGAGCTTTCGCTTCACTTCGCGGAGCGAGGTCTTGCCGAAACTGCGAAGCTTCAGGAGGCTGCTCTCGTCCATCTGCGTCAACTGGCCGACCGTGCGGATATCCGCGGAGGCGAGGCAATTGCGCGAGCGAACCGAGAGGTCGAGTTCATCGACGCTCATCTCCATGCGTGCCGAATCGGTGTGACCGCCGGAGCCGGAGGAATCTTCCACCGCGCCTTCGAGGGCAAGGCTCGCGCCAAGCTCGAAGTATTGCACGAAGGGGTTCAGGTGCTTGCGGAGGATCTTGGCGGCTTCGACCACGGCCATATCGGGGGCGATGGTGCCGTTGGTCCACACTTCGAGGACGAGTCGGTCGTAGTTCGTTCGCTGACCGACGCGAGTGTCTTCCACGCGATATCGAACGCGCGTGACCGGCGAATAGACCGAATCCACCGGAATGACTCCGATGATTTGATCTTCGCCTTCCGCGCGATGTTCCGTTGCCGTGACATAGCTGCGCCCAGCGCCGACCGTCATCTCCATGTCGAATTCGACATCGTCGGTCAGGGTGCAGAGCAACTGATCCTCATTAATAATCTCGATCGCCGGATCGCACTCGATCTGGGAGGCCGTGACGGGCGTCATGCCCTTGGCCTTGCCGCGTGCGACGATACGCATTTTCTTGGGCGTATCGCTCGCGAGGCGGACGATCAGAGATTTCACGTTCAGAATGATGACCGTCACATCCTCCATGACGCCCGGAAGCGACATGAACTCGTGATCGGCGCCCTTGATGCGCACGTCCGTGACGGCCGCGCCTTCAAGGCTGGAGAGAAGGATCCGGCGCAGACTGTTCCCCACCGTGGTGCCGAAACCCCGCTCAAAAGGCTCGATCGTAAAGCGTCCGTAGGTCGGAGTGCTTGCAGCGTCATCTCGCAAAACGCGAGTGGGCAATTCCAATCCTCGCCACCGAATACGCATAGTGTTGACCTCCATTAACCGCGAGTGCCCATCGCCGACCAACGTCGGAGCCGGTACCGAACGGGGCAGAACGCCCTCGCGCGGCAGCGACGCACTCGTGTAGACCGCATTGTCTTCCGTGCTCGTTATCATCGACTGCAAAATTCCACGATCAGCTGCTCTTCCACCGGAATCTGTACATCATCACGCGTGGGCAGCGACACAACGCCGGCCACCAGATTCGCCGTATCAATCTTCAGCCAGGGCTGAACCGGGCGATTCGGGTCGGCATCGACAAGGGCCCGCACCAATTTGCGGCTGGCCTCGCGCTTGTGAACTTCGATTTTGTCGAGCTGGCTCACCAAATAGCCGGGCTTGTTCACCAGCTTGCCGTTGACCATGAAATGCTTGTGAGCGATGGCAATTCTCGCTGACTTCCGCGATGCCGCCCAACCAAGCTTGCAGATTACGTTGTCCAGCCGGCGCTCCAGAAGGCCGAGCAGCGCCTGCCCGGTGTTCTCCGAGGCATGCTGGGCATGACTGAAATACTTGCGGAACTGCGCATCCCACAAGCCGTAATAGCGCTTGACCTTCTGCGTCTCGCGAAGGCGCTTGCCATATTCGCTGGCCTGGCCGCGGCGAAACGCCCGCGACTGGCCCGGCGGGAGGCTGCGATTCTGCTTCTCCATGGGGCACTTCGCGCTTTCACAACGCGCGCCCTTGAGCATCAGCTTGATGCCCTCGCGCCGACACTTCCGACAAACTGGACCGATGTATCTTCCCATAGACCTTTACCTGCTAGACTCGCCGCTTTCGCGCCGGACGACACCCGTTATGCGGCAAGGGCGTAATGTCCTCGATGGACACGACGCGAAGGCCGCCCGACTGCAAACCTGACACGGCCGACTCGCGACCGCTGCCCGGGCCTTTCACGCGAACTTCGATTTCGCTGAGGCCGAACTTTCTTGCCTGCGAGGCCGCCGACTCGCCGGCGCGCTGGGCGGCAAAGGGCGTGCTCTTTCTCGTGCCCTTGAAGCCGACCGTACCGGCCGACTGCCAGCACAGCGTCTCGCCGTTCATATCGGTGATGGTGACCATCGTGTTGTTGAAGGTCGCCCGGACGTACGCAATCCCTTTCGAGATGTTGCGTCGTATTTTCTTTTTCGCACCAGCCGCTTTTGCCACGTTGGACCTCGCTCCTGTCGCGGATTACCGCATTTCCTTGACGCTCTTCTTGCCGGCGATCGTCTTGCGCGGTCCCTTGCGGGTGCGCGAATTCGTGCGCGTGCGCTGACCTCGAACCGGCAGGCCGCGACGATGCCGCGAGCCCCGGTAACACTGAATCTCCTTCAGACGGGAGATGTTCTGCGTGATCTGCCGGCGAAGCTGACCCTCAACCACGTAGTTGCGGTCGATGATCGTTGCAATCCGGCTGATTTCGTCTTCCGTCAGGTTCTTGGAGCGGACGCTCTCATCAATGCCGGCCTCTTTCAGGATGGCCTTGGCATTGTTCGGCCCGACGCCGTAAATGTAACCCAGCGAGATCACCACTCGCTTGTCATTCGGAATGTCAACACCCGCGATACGTGGCATCGAACCGTACTCCTTAGCCTTGGCGCTGCTTATGTCGCGGATTTGCCGAGCAAATCACGCGGACCACGCCCTTGCGCTTGATAATCTTGCAATTCTCACAAATCCGTCGAACGCTGCTTCGCACTTTCATCGCACCAACTCCTGTGCGCTAGTTTCCATCCGTCAACACCGCGATGCCATCCGGCACGATCGCCACGGTATGCTCAAAATGAGCCGACCAGCGGCCGTCCTTCGTCACCTGCGGCCAACCGGACCAATCGCCCGATTTCACCTCGGGTGAACCCATGTTCACCATCGGCTCCACCGCGATCACCAGACCGGGGTCGAGCCGGAAGTCCTGTTTGCGCTGCTTGCGATCCGTGTAGTTCGGCACTTTCGGTTCTTCGTGCATGCCCTGGCCGATGCCATGACCCACGAACTCCCGAACCACCGAAAAACCATGCGACTCCACGTAACTTTGAATCGCACCGGCCACCTCGCTCCACCATCGCCCCGGCCGCATTTCGCGGAGGGCAATTTCGAGCGACGTGGACGTCACATCCAGCAATCGCTGCGACTGCGGTGTGATGCGACCGACGCCATACGTCATGGCTGCATCACCGCAATAGCCGCGGAGCCGAACTCCGCAATCAACACTGACGATGTCACCTTCCTTCAGCACCCGGTCGCCCGGAACGCCGTGGACCACTTCCTCGTTCACGCTCGAACAAATCGCAGCGGGAAATGGGAACTTCGTCTTGCTTGTCGTCACGCCCTTAAACAGGGCCTCGCCGCCCACGGCGGCGATCATTTCTTCCGCGACGCGACCCAGTTCACCGGTCGTCACGCCGGGGCGAACCATCTCGCCCATTCGGGTCAGCACTTGTCGCACCACGCGACCGGCCGACCGCATCAATTCAATCTCGCGCGGGCTTTTCAGGACAATCGCCACACTCTGCCCGCCGCGCGGCGCCGTCGCCGAATTCGACCACGACTGCCTCATCATTCGTTGCACGCCTTCTTGATGGACGCCGTCACCACGTCCGCGTCCACGCTGCCATCGACCGTCCGCAGTACGTCGCGTCGGCCGTAATAATCAACCAGCGGCTCGGTCTCGGCGTGGTAAGTCACCAAACGCTGAGACACCACGCCCGGCTCGTCGTCCTTGCGACGAGTCAGCGCGGTTCCGCAGTCATCGCACACACCGCATTTCGCGGGCGGCGAGAACACTTCGTGATAAATCCTGCCATCCTTCGGGCAGGACCACCGTCCAGTCAGTCGCCGAGTCACCTCGGCATCGGACACAACGATGTTGATCACCGCGTCGATTCGCTTGCCGGCGGCGGCCAGTCTCTGGTCCAACCCTTCGGCCTGCGGAACCGTCCGCGGAAAACCATCCAACAAGAATCCCTTCTGCGCCTCGGGTCGGTTGATGTGATCCACCATCATGGCGAGGATCAGATCATCCGGCACCAATGCGCCGCGATCCATATAGTCCTGGGCTTTTCGACCCAGTTCGGTCTGGCCTTTTCGCTCTGCCCGGAGGATGTCTCCACTGGACAGATGCAAAAGGCCGAAGTCGGCCGCGATCCGTGCGGACTGAGTGCCCTTTCCCGCGCCGGGCGGGCCGAGCAACATCAGGTTCACGCGTAGGCTCCCTTAATTCGAGACCCTCCGGAATCGCCAAGGAATCCGCCGTAATTTCGCATAATCAGATTCGACTCCACTCGCTGAACGAGATCGAGGCCGACGCTGACCACAATCAGCAATCCGGTGCCGCCAAGGAACGATGACACCTGGATTGGAATATTCATAGCACTCGCGATGATCTGCGGGATCAAGGCGATCAGGCACAAGAAGCCCGCACCGACATAGGTAATGCGGGTCATCACGGTTTCAAGATAGTCGGCCGTCCGCTTGCCCGGGCGAAGGCCGGGGATAAACGAACCGTAGTCGCGAAGCTGGTTGGCCATTTCCTTGGGCTGGAACTGAACGGTCGTCCAGAAGTACGCAAAGAAATAGACCAGCGCGATGTACGAGACGGAATACAGGAAGCCGGAGCGGCCGTACTCGGATGCGAGCATTCGCAGGAAGCCGCTGCTCTCAAAGAAGTTCGCCAGCCAGTCGAGCATGATGCCGGGGAAGATGAGCAGGCTGCTCGCGAAGATGATCGGCATGACACCGCCATGATTCACGCGGAGCGGCAGGTAATGTCGCTGCCCGCCCCAGACCTTTCGGCCACGCGTCTGCTTGGCCTGCTGGATCGGGATGCGCCGTTGACCCTGGGTAATCAGAATCGAACCGGCAATGACCGCGACAAACGCGACAATCAGGAACACGATCTTCGCGGGTCCCATCTGAGCATCGCCGCCGACATCGATGGACGCGTTCTCAGCGACCCAGAAGACGGCATTCGGCATCCGCGCGAGAATGCCGGACATGATGATGAGGCTGACACCGTTGCCGATGCCATATTCATCAATTTGTTCGCCCAGCCACATCAGGAACACGGTGCCGGCGGTCATGGCGGTTACGCCAATGAGCCAGAAGCAAAGCGTTCCAAAAAAGTTGGCGCTGAAGTCGTTGTATTCGTTGTACACCAAGCTCGATCGGCCCATGTGATTGAGCCAGAACGCGCCCTGAATCAGACAAATCGCCACTGTCGCGTAGCGGGTGTATTCCTGAAGTTTCTTGCGACCGGCCTCGCCCTCCTGCTTCAATTTCTCCAGCGCCGGAACCACCGTCCCAAGGAGCTGGAAAATAATTGAGGCCGAGATATACGGCATGATGCCGAGCCCGAAGATCGTGCTCTGCTGCAAGTTGCCGCCCGTGAACATGGCAAAGGCCTCAGCCAATTGCTGCGCACCGCTGCTCTCGCCGCCGGGAGTCTGAGTCCAATAGCTGCTGAGCGCGCCCTGATCGACGCCCGGCAGCGGTACGTAGAACCCGACCCGGTACACGGCCAAGAGGCCGAGCGTGAACAGGATCTTGTTCCGCAACTCCCGAACTTTGAAGATGTTTGCAAACGTCTTCAGCATATAAATCACTCAAACCGGGACCGATGTCCGGCTGAAACAACCCCCAAATTACTCGCCGGCCGATTCTCCCTCGGCAGGCTTTTTCGACTTCTTCTTTTCAGGCGCTTTGTCGTCGCCGCCTTTTTTCTCGCCCTTCTTTTCGCTCTTCTTCTCACTCTTCGGCTCGACGGCTTCGGCTTCAGCCTTGGGCTTCGGCGGCGGCGGTCGCTTGATGAACTTCTTCTTGGGCTGAGGGCCAAGCTTCTTGACCGTGCCGCCGGCCTTCTCAATGGTCTCGAGGGCGCGGGCACTGAATCGCTGGGCCTCGATCGTCAACTTCTTCTTCAGTTCGCCGTCGCCGAGGATCTTCACGGGCGCCTTCTCGTCGCGGATCAAGCCCATTTCGCAGAGCATCGGGGCCGTGACGTGGTCGCCATCCTTGAAGCGATCGTTCAGGTCGCACACATTCACGACCTGATACTCGACGCGAAAGTTGGCGTTGTTAAAGCCGACCTTCGGCACGCGGCGGAAGAGCGGGAATACGCCGCCTTCGTAGAGTTTGCCTTTGAGGCCGCCGGAGCGCGAGCCTTCGCCCTTGTGACCTCGACCGGAGGTCTTGCCAAGGCCGCTGCCCTCGCCGCGACCGACTCGCTTGCGCTTGGGTCGAGCGCCGGCACGCGTAGTGATTTGCGTAATGTTCATGACGTCCTCAACGCACCTTTTCTTAGCTCGCGACGCTTACGCCGCGGAGATTTTCGATCATCGTTCGGTCTCGCAGCGACTCCAAGGCGGCAAACGTGGCCTTCACCAGATTCTTCGGGCTGCTCGAACCGTACACCTTCGTCAGGCAATCCTTCACACCGGCCAACTCCAGCACGGCGCGAACGCTCGCGCCGGCGATGACGCCGGTTCCTTCGCTTGCGGGGAGCAGCTTCACCTGGCTCGCTCCGAACTTGCCCATCACCGTGTGCGGGATGGACGAGCCGGTCAGCACGACCGAGCGCATGGAGCGCGAGGCCTGCTTGCGACCCTTCTCAACGGCCTGCGGCACTTCGTTGGCCTTGCCATAGCCGAGGCCGACGCGTCCGTTTCGATCGCCGACGACGACAAGGGCCGCAAACGAAAATCGTCTGCCACCCTTCACGACCTTCGCGCAGCGATAGACTTTGACGACGTTGTCGTCGAAGCCGGAGCTTTCCTTGAAATCCGAACTGCCTGATCGGCCTTTGGCCATGTGTAACACCTGCTATCCGTCGAACACGCCGGGCACCTGCCCGATCGTTTAGAACTCCAATCCTGTTTTTCGTGCCGCCTCGGCCAATGCCTTGATGCGGCCGTGAAACTTGCGGCCGCCGCGGTCGAAACAAACCTTCGTAATGCCCTGCATGCGAGCACGCTCGGCCAACATCGTTCCGACAGCCTCGGCCGCCTTCACATTGGCGCCGGTCTTGACCTGATCGGACATCGACTTGCTGTTCGTTCCGGCGGAGACAAGCGTCTTGCCGGAAATGTCGTCGATGATCTGGGCACTGATGTTCAGGTGGCTGCGATTGACCGAGAGCCGCGGTCGCTCGGGAGTGCCGAACAACTTGCGCCGGCCGCGATGTTTTCGCCGAACCTGCCTGACTTTTTTCAATTCTCGCACGTTCATCGTAGTCTCACAGTCCTTATGCACCCGTTCCCGCAAACGCCTTACCGGCCTTGCGTCGGATCTGCTCGCCTTCGTATCGCACGCCCTTGCCCTTGTACGGCTCCGGCGGTCGGGCATCCTGAATGGCGCGGGCGAACGAGCCAATCACCTGCTTGTCGATCGCCGTCAGCGTCAGCCTTGCCGGAGTTTCATCGCCTTTGGTCTGCGGCACGTCGATCGTCACCTTCAGGCCCTGAGGCACCGACAGCTTGATCGGATGGGAGTAGCCGACATTCAGATCCAGGGACTGCCCCTGAAGCGAACAGCTGTAACCCGTTCCGTAGATTTCCATCTTCTGCGTGTAACCCTGCGACACGCCGATGACCATGTTGTTCAGCAGGGCCCGCGTCGTGCCGTGCAAGGCGCGATGCGATGACTGATCGGAGTCGCGCGTCACGAGGATCGCGCTTCCATCGACCTTGACCGCCACACCCTTGGCATGGGGCCATGACATCGTCCCCTTCGGGCCGGTCACGGTAACAACGTTGCCCTTCAATTCGGCCTTAACGCCGCTGGGGAGGGCAATGGGTTTTTTTCCAATTCGCGACATCGTTTCGTCTCGCTCTCCCGCGATTTCTCGCGGGGCTTCCGATTAATACACCGTGCAAACCAATTCGCCGCCGACCTTCATCTCGCGGCACTTTCGATCGCTCATCAAACCGCGGCTCGTTGACACCACCGAGATGCCCATTCCGTTGAGCACCTTCGGGAGCTTGTCCACGCTGACGTACTTCCGACAGCCGGCCTTGCTCTCGCGGCGGATCGAGCTGATCACGCGTTCGCCGCGCGGGCCGTACTTGAGCGTCAGACGGAGCACGTCGCGGGGCTTGCCCTCGATGCGCTCGACGCCGGAGATATAGCCTTCCTGCTTCAGCACTTCGCTCACGGCCTGCTTCATGCGACTGTGCGGAAGCGAAACCTGTTTGGCACCGTTGCGCACGCCGTTTCGGATGCGCGTCAGGAGATCTGCAATCGGGTCAGTCCACATACGTAGCGATCCTCAATTCCTACCAACTGGCCTTGCGAACACCGGGGATCTTGCCTTCCAGCGCCATTTTGCGGAAACAAAGGCGGCAGAGCATGAACTTGCGATACACCGCCCGCGAGCGCCCGCACACCGCGCACCGCGTATAGCCCCGCACCTTAAACTTGGGCTTGGCCTTGGCCTTGATGATCCAGCATTTGCGTGCCATGAAATCCCTTGCTCCCGTCGCTGTCTTTACCCGACGCGGCCGACAATCGGCTTCGCCTGTTAGTTATCCTTTTCATCCCGGCGGAACGGCAGGCCGAGGAGCGTCAGCAGCTTTCGCGCTTCGGCGTCGTTGCGGGCCGTCGTCACCATGGTGATGTTCATACCCTGCTGAAACTCGACGCGGTCGGCATCGACTTCCGGGAAGACCGTCTGCTCGGTCAAACCCATGTTGAAATTGCCGCGGCCGTCGAACCCGCGCGGGTTCAGCCCGCGGAAGTCGCGAATACGCGGGATCGCGATGGCGATCAGCCGTTCGAGGAAATCGTACATCCGCTTGCCGCGGAGCGTGACCTTCATGCCGATTTCATAGCCCTCGCGGAGCTTGAAGTTCGACACGCTCTTCTTCGCACGGCACAGGAACGGCTTCTGCCCGGTGATCTGGGTCAGCTCTTTCTGGGCATGCTCGATGCGCTTCTTTTCCTGAAGCGCCTTGCCGACACCCATGGACACCACCACCTTCTCGATCTTGGGGATCGAAAGGCGATTCGTCCGGCCGAACTCCTTCATCAGGGAGGGCACGATTTCCGAGTTATAACGTTCAATCATCCGAGCCATCTGCTCATCTCACTTGCTGCAAGTCGTTTAAGCCGACTTGATTTCTTCCAACACGGTGCCGCCTTTGGTCATCCGCTTCTTTGATTCGACCTTCCCGGTCGAATCGCGCTCGATCTGAAATCGAACCCGGCTGCCGCGCGAGGTCTTCGCATCGACGGCCAGCACGTTCGAAATGTGGATCGGCGCTTCCTTTCGGATGCGGCCGCCCTGCGGGTTCGCCCGGCTGGGCTTCAGGTGGCGATAGACGAGGTTCACGCCCTCGATCACCACTTTCTGGTTTTCCGGATCGACGCGTAGCACGCGACCCTGGGCACCCTTGTGGTCGCCCGTGATCACTTCGACGCGATCATTTTTTCGTATCTTCGCCGCCATCGTCTGTTTCCTACCTTGCGGGTTCCTTGCTCGCGTTCGGCCTTACACCACTTCGCTGGCCAGGGACACGATCTTCATAAAACCTTTGTCTCGCAGTTCGCGGGCCACGGCCCCGAAAATGCGCGTTCCCTTCGGATTCTTTTCATCGTCGATGATCACCGCGGCGTTCGTGTCGAACCGGACGTAGCTGCCATCCAACCGGCGGACCGGCTGCTTGGTTCGAACGATCACACACTTGACCTTTCGCTTGCTGCTGCGCTCTTTGCGGGTGTTGCCGTGCATGTAGTCGCTGTTCGGCAGGGCCTTCTTCACGGAACACACAATGATGTCGCCCACGCTGGCCGTTCGCCGCGTGAAACCCTTTCGCCGCGTCGAGCCGCCGATGACGCGAATCACCAGCGCCCGTTTCGCGCCGGTGTTGTCCGTAATGTCGACCACACTTTCCGCTTGAATCATGACGCAATCACCTGTCTCTTAAGTCGCGGCCTTAGTTGCCGGACGATCGAACCACTTTCACCAGCCGCCACGCCTTGGTCTTGCTCACCGGACGGCACTCCATGATTTCCACGGTGTCGCCGGTCTTGGCTTCGTTCTTCTCATCGTGCACGTGCAGGAAGCTGCGACGCTTCAGGTACTTGCCGTATTTCGGGTGCTTGAGCTGCCGGTCGATCCGAACCTTGATCGTCTTCGACCGACCATGGCTTTCCACCACGCATACGCGCGTGCGACGCAGTGTCCGGTTCGTCTCGCCTGTTGCCGTGCCTTGCTGGGCCATCTCTGACTACCTCTACTTTTTCTTGCCGCCGCTTCCGACGGATTCCAAGTGATACTGCTTCTGTTCGACGTCGGTCTCTCCGCGCTCCTTCATGACGGTGAAGACGCGGGCAATGTCGCGCTTGGTCTTGCCGAGCTGCGACGGGTCCTCGAGCTTCTCCGTGACACGCTGGCTGCGCAGATCGAACATGTGCCGACGGAGCCGATCCAGCTCCATGTGCAGCTCGTCCGTTTTCAATTCTCGAAGATCCGTAATCTTCATCGTCGTCTCACCTTCGTCCTTAGAAGCCGTGTCGCCGCTTCACAAACCGACAGCGGAACGGCATCTTGTGAGCCACCATCGCCAAGGCCTGACGGGCCACCGTCTCTTCGACGCCGCCGATCTCGTACAAAATCGTTCCGGGCTTCACGACGGCGACCCAGTATTCCGGCTCGCCCTTGCCCTTACCCATGCGCGTTTCGAGCGGCTTCGACGACACGCTCTTGTGCGGGAAGATTCGGATAAACACCCGACCCTGCCGCTGCAGGAAGTGGCTCGCCGACATTCGGCCGGCCTCAATCTGGCGGCCGCTGATCCAACCCGCCGTCAACACCTGGAGGCCGTACTCGCCGTACGACACCGTGTTGCCGCGCGTGGCCACGCCGCGAACCTTCCCGCGGTGGTGCTTTCGATACTTCACTCGTGCCGGCATCAACGCCATATCACTCACTCCTGCGGGCCGTCCCCTCCGACGGTCCGCACAATGTCACTTAACGTCCGCGACCTCGATCACGATCACCGCCGCCACGGCGACGACCTCGATCCTCACGCGGCGCGCCGCCGGCTTCGCCCGGCGGGGCCTGCGTCGTATCAATCAACTGCGAATCCTCACCCTTCTCCGCATACAAGCCGCGATAGACCCACACCCGGATGCCGATGGCACCATAGGTGGTGAAGCTTGCCGAGAAGCCGTAATCCACACAGGCCTGCAACCGCGAGAGCGGAATCGAGCCGGTCTTCTGTGTTTCCATGCGCGACATTTCCGCACCGCCGAGCCGGCCGTTGCAGATGATTTTCACGCCCAGGGCGCCGGAAGACATCGCGGCTTCGCACTTGGCCTTCATGGCGCGGCGGAAACTGGCGCGGCGTTTCAACTGTTCACCGATGTCGAGGGCAATGAGTTGCGCGTCGATGTCGGGGTTCTTAATTTCCTTGATGTTCACGGCGACCTTGCGGTCGATCAGTTCTTCGAGGGCCTCGCGGAGCTTGTCGACTTCGGCGCCCTTGGGGCCGATGACCATGCCGGGCCGAGCCGTGGACAGAACGACCTTCACTTCGTTGCGGGTTCGCTCGATTTCAATCTTCGAGACACCGGCGAACGGGGGCGTGCGATTCAGCTTCTGCTCGACCATATTGCGGATCTTGTGATCCTCAATCAGGAACTCGGCATAGGCGGCCTTGGGCGCGAACCAGCGCGAACGCCAATCCTCTGTGACGCCGAGGCGGAAACCCAGTGGATGTACTTTCTGTCCCATTCGTTACTTCCTCGGGCCTTCGCCCACCGTCACCACAATGTGGCTCGTCCGCTTCTTGATTGAGTGCGCCCGGCCGCGATCCTTCGGGTGAAACCGCTTCATCGTCGGGCCGCCGTCCACGCGGGCCTCATGCACATACAGCTTGCGAACGTCGGCTTCCTGCTCGTCCGCATCGGCGATCGCCGTTCGCAGGACCTTGTCCACGAACTGCGAGGCTCGCTTCGGCGTGTACTTGAGCAGATCCAACGCCTCGTTCACGTGCCGCCCGGCAATCAACTGCGTCACCAGGCGAGCCTTGTACGGGCTCATCCGGACGTATCGATGTATGCTGGTCCATGTCGCCATGATTCGACTACTTCCTTACGACTACTTCGCCGCCGGCGCCGCACTCGCGGTTGCCGTATCCGCCTTCTTCGTTCCGCCGTGACCCTTCCACGTTCGCGTCAGGCTGAATTCACCCAGCTTGTGACCGACCATGTCTTCCGTCACGAACACACGCTTGAAGACTTTGCCGTTGTGCACCTCGAACGTACGACCGACGAACTCCGGCGGAATCGTGCAGCGCCGCGCCCATGTCTTGATGGGTTCGTGACTGCCCTTGTCAATCGCCTTCGTCACCTTCTCGTACAACCGAGGATCGACGAACGGTCCCTTTTTTAAACTGCGTCCCATGTCGCGTTCCGTTTCCTAGTGCTTCACTCGTTACCGACCCGGCATCGAAACCTGGCCGTATCGCACGCTGCGGCGCCGCCGCAGGATGCGCTTGTTTGAATTTCGCCGCGGATTTCGCGTTCGGCCGCCCTTGGCCAACACGCCGGTCGGACTGCACGGATGGCGACCGCCGCCGCTGCGACCTTCACCACCACCCAGCGGGTGCGCCACCGGGTTCTGGGCCGTGCCGCGAACGTGCGGACGGCGACCGAGATACCGCGTACGCCCGGCCTTGCCGAGCATGATGTTCTTGAATTCGGTGTTGCCGAGTTGGCCGATCGTGGCCCGACACTCGACGCGAACCTGTCGCATTTCGCCCGAGGGCAAAATCACCGTCGCCCAGGCGCCTTCGCGGGCGGCCAGGCGGGCCTGACCACCGGCCGTGCGAACCATCTGTCCGCCCTTGCCGGCCGTCAGTTCAATGTTGTGAATGCCCATGCCGACCGGAATGTTCTTCAGCGGCAGGCAGCATCCGAGCTTTGGTTCAACGTTGGCGCCATTCATCACCACATCGCCGACCTTGAGGCCGTTCGGCGCGAGGATGTAAACCTTCTCGCCATCCTGATAATTCAGCAGGGCGATGAAAACGTTTCGGTTCGGGTCGTACTCAATCGCTTCAACCGCGGCCGGGACATCGTCCTTCTTGCGCTTGAAGTCAATGACGCGATACAACCGCTTGGCGCCGCCGCCACGGAAGCGCGTCGTCGTAAATCCCTGATTGTTGCGACCACCCGAGCGAATCTTCGCCTCGGTCAGCGACTTCACCGGCCGGCGGCTGCGACTCGTGATTTCCGCGAAGTCGTTCACGCTCGACTGGCGGCGTCCCGGGGTCGTCTTTTTATAGATCTTCACGCCCATGGCGATCCCATCCCGTCAATGCTTAGAACAAGTCAATGTGGAAGTCCGGCTTCAGGACCACCACGGCCTTTTTCCAGTGTCGTGTCGAACCCATCTTGGCCCGACTGCGTCGTGGCTTGCCGGCGCGGACCATCGTCCGAACCGTCGAGACCTTGACGTTGTAAATCTTCTCAATCGCATCCCGGATCTCGATCTTGTTCGCGCCCGGGTGCACTTCGAAGCTGTAGGCGCCGCCGCGGCCCTCTCGGGTGCGCGAGGCGTCGTGCGATTGTCGGCTCTGGTGCGTGCCCTTTTCGGTGACCAGCGGCCTGCGAATAATGTGATAGATATCCATCGCCGTATCCTGTTAAGCCTTGGCCTCGCGTCCGGCCGTCAGCGGATCCTTCACCAGTGCAGCGAACGCATCCTGCGTGAACACCAGATGCCGCGCCTTCAGCACGTCATAGGCATTCACATCCGTGACCGGCTTCATCGCCAGCGACGGGATGTTGCGCCCACTCTTTACGAGATTCATGTCTTTGGTCATGGTCGCCAGCAGCGTGCCGCGCTCGATCTTGAGCGCCCGAAGCACCGTCGCCAGGGCCTTGGTTTTCGGAGCGTCAAACGTCAATCCCGAGACAATCATGGCCGTGCCGGACTTCGCCTTTGCCAGGATGGCCGAATTCCTCGCCAACCGTCGCATGGCACGGGGAAACTTCTTCGTGAAATCCCGCGTGCTCTTCGGGAAGGCACGACCACCACCGACGCGGACCGGCGTGCGAACGTTGCCCGCTCGGGCGTTGCCGGTGCCCTTCTGGCGATACAGCTTTCGCGTCGAGCCGGCCACCATGCTGCGATTCTTCGTCTGCACGGTGCCCTGCCGCAGATTCGCGCGATACGACACGATGGCCTGCTTGAGCAGATCGACGCGAACGCACTCGCCAAAGATGGCGGGGTCCAGCTTCTCGCTGCCGACCTTCTTGCCTTCGGTGTTGACTACCGGTATCTCAATCATGACGCATCACACCAAAAAAACGGGCCGTCGCGGCAAGCCGCGCCGACCCTTGTCTTATCCCTTTGTAACTGCCTTACAGACCACCACGAAACCACCCTTCGGACCCGGGACTACGCCCTTAATCAGAAGAAGATTTCGATCTTTGTCGACCGAGACGAGTCGCTGGTTACGAACCGTCACGCGCTCGTGGCCCATATGGCCGGGCATGGGCTTGCCCTTCTTGATACAACGGCCGAAACCGCGGTTTCCACCGGCGCCGATGCCGCCCGCCGAACGATGCTTACGCTCAGTTCCGTGCGAGGCGCCCTGGCCGCCGAAGTTGTGGCGCTTCATAACGCCCTGAAAGCCTTTGCCGATCGACGTGCCGACCACATCGACGAACTTGATGCCCTGCTCCTCGAACAATTCGACCGTCACCATGTCGCCGCGCTGCTTGTCAGTCGGCTTCACGAGGCGAATCTCGCGGACGAACTTCTGCGGAACGGACTTCGCCTCACGGGCGTGACCGATTTCCGCACGCGTTGTCCGGCTGGGCTTCGCGTTCTGGTATCCGAGCTGAACGGCTTCGTAGCCGTCCGATTCCTGAGTCTTGATCTGAAGAATCGGGCACGGTCCGGCCTGCACGATCGTTACGGGGATCGAGCTGCCGGCCTCGTCAAAGACCCGCGTCATTCCGATCTTTTTGCCTAAGATTGCCGCTTGCATAAGGCACAATGTCCCTGTCACCCTCGCGGGGGAACTACTGGCGCGCGATAAAGCTCACGCGCTTTACCAACATGTCTCAAGGGTTTGACCGGATCAGAATAGAGGAACGGGAGGCAACAACGGCCGCCGGTTCATGTTCATGCCCTGATCTTGACAAACACGCCTGCCGGCACCACAAGCCGGTTCAACGCCTCGACGGTACGAGCCGTCGGCTCAAAAATATCGATGACGCGCTTATGAGTGCGCATCTCGAATTGTTCACGCGACTTCTTGTCCACGTGCGGACTTCGCAGCACCGTGTACCGCTCAATCCGGGTGGGGAGCGGAATCGGCCCGCGAACGCGAGCGCTGGTCCGCTTTGCATGTTCCACGATTTCCTTGGCGGAGATTTCCAACGCCCGGGAGTCGTAGGCTTCCATCCGAATTCGTATGCGGTCCAGTGCCAACGCTGAAATCCTCGTTTTTCAACTTTGCCGTGGCGACTGCTCAGCCGCCAATAGCGAAGACCGGCAATCCTACCACGGTGCCCTGCCGTGTCAACACGATGGCCAACGTGACTTCCGCCACGCGGCGAAACAAGCGTAACTTTATTATTCACAGTCAGTTACGAAGATATCGCTCGCCCCGTGATTTCGACTTCCCGATTTTTCGGCGCATCGGTTTTTAGCGTTTTTGCGTTTAGTCCACGTACCCGTGCTTACGCAGAAGTTCCTTCTGCAGATTGGGCGGCATCGCCGCGTAGGCATGCGGTTCCATCGACCAACTGGCGCGGCCCTGCGTCAACGTGCGAATGTGGGTCGAGTATTGAAACATCTCGGAAAGCGGCACGTGCGCCGTGATCACGCGATGGTTCTTGCGCATTTCAGTGTCTTGAATCAACCCGCGCCTTGCGGACAAATCACCACTGACAACGCCGAAATAGTCGTCGGGCAGCGTAACGATCAGCTTCATCACCGGCTCCAGCATCACCGGGCCAGCGTTTTTGCAGGCCTCTTCAAACGCAATGCGCCCTGCGTTCTCAAAGGCAAGATCGGAGCTATCCACCGGATGTTCTTTTCCTTCAAGAAGTGTCGCGCGGACGTTAAGTAACTCATATCCCGCGAGCACGCCCATCGGCAGGCAGTCCCGCACGCCGCGATCAACCGCGTTGACGAATTCCGATCGCAATTCTCCGCCGCGAATCTCGCTACTGAATTGAAACGTGTCCTCCCCCTTGGCCGGCTTGAACGGCTCCACCCGCAGCTTCACCACCGCGTATTGGCCACGCCCTCCCGTCTGCCGAATGAAACTGCCCTCGGCTTCAGCCCGCTGCGTGATCGCCTCGCGATAGGCCACAAGCGGCTTGCCCACCGTAACCGGTACGCGAAAGTCCTTCTCGAGCTTGTACGTCAGCACTTCAAGATGCAGCTCGCCCATGCCGCTGATGATCGTCTGGCCCGTTTCCGGGTTGAAACTGTGTTTGAATGTCGGGTCCTGCCGGGCCATCTTGCCCAGCGTCTCGATCAGCGTTTCCTTGTCCTTGCTGTTCTTCGGCTCCACCGACACGCTGATGACCGGCGTCGGGAACTCGATACGTTCCAGCACCACCGTATCCCGCGCATCGCAAAGCGTGTGCCCCGTGAGCGCATCCTTTAATCCTACGCAGGCCACGATCTCGCCCGGGCCGGCCTCATCCAACTGCTCGCGCCGCTTGGCAAACATGCGAAACATCCGGCTGATGTTTTCCTTCTCGCCGGTGTTGGAGTTGTAGGACCGCATGCTGCTCTTCATGACGCCGCTATAGACACGGATGTAATAGAGATCGAGGGGCTTCTCGGCGACGATCTTGAACACCAACGCCGAAAACGGATCATCGCGGCTCGGCTTGCGATGCACGACGGTGAGATCCTTCAGGCTCTTCACGCCGTCAACGGGCGGTCGCTCCAACGGCGACGGCAGGAAATCGACCACCGCGTCGATCATCTTCTGCACGCCGATATTCTTCAAGCTCGACCCGCACAGCACGGGGTTCAGCCGACCGGTGATCGTTGCCTGCCGCAACACGCGTTTGATCTCGGCCTCGTTCAGCGGTTCTTCCTCGAGATACTTGTGCATCAGTCCGTCATCAAGCTCGGCGACCTTTTCCTCCAGCGTGTGCCGCCATTTCTTCGCTTCGTCGAGCATCGCCGCAGGGATGTCAAACTCCTCGACGTTGACGCCGTGGTCCCCGGCGAAGCGATAGGCCTTCATGGTGATGAGATCGATCAGCCCCTCAAACGTGCTCTCAGCACCGATAGGCAGTTGAATGGCGACGGGGTGCGATTCGAGCCGTTTTTCAATGGAAATCAGCGACTCATAGAAGTCGGCCCCGATCTTGTCCATCTTGTTCAGGAAGCAGAGGCACGGAACGTGATACTTCATCGCCTGTCGCCAGACCGTTTCCGACTGGGCCTCGACGCCCTCCTTCGAGTCGAACACGACGACCGCCCCATCCAGCACGCGCAGACTGCGCTCCACCTCGGCTGTGAAATCCACGTGGCCGGGCGTGTCGATCAGGTTGATCTGGTGATCCTTCCAAGGCAGCGTCACGGCCGCGCTGAAGATAGTGATGCCCCGCTGCTGCTCCTGCTCGTCGAAGTCGGTGGTGGTGGTGCCGTCATCAACCTCGCCGACCTTGTGCGTCCGGCCTGCGTAGAACAGCACGCGTTCGGTGGTGGTCGTCTTCCCCGCATCAATGTGCGCGGCAATGCCGATATTCCGCACCCTGGTTAAGTGCGAACTTTCTGATTCTCCGTCTGATTTCGCTGCCGACATAGTTCCTGCCCTTTGTGGGCGGTACTATAGTGGGGACTGTCTGGGAGCGACAAATGGGCCGACGGGACAAGACTCTATTTGCGTCAGCGACCGCACTGTTAGTTCTTTGCCTGCCAAGCTGTGTGGCTACCAATTCGACTCGACCACCTAAGTATGATCCCAATCACCTTGCTGACTATCTCGCGTGGTACAAATCGCGACTTCCGCACGATGGGCGTCGCAACGCAGCGGATAAGTACAAACCACTCGACCCACTCGTAAACGGCGAATGGTCGTTCTCACAAATACCGAGCGACATTGAGGCTGAATTCCAGAGTTGTCAGGTTGACGCATGGGACGCACAAGATCATCCAAGAATTGTTGAATTTCTTGAAAAACGCGCCGGAACGCTGGCCCTTTATGCAAGCGCGTCGTCGATCCCAGACTGTTGGCAATCGCCCGATGAGGATGCGTGGTCAATCTCATCCACGAAACTCAGCTTGTTAACACCATTGAGAATTGCAAGCAAATTGTTGATTTGCGATTCGATGCGCACTGGTGCTAAACAAAAAGATCGAATGGTCGATAATGGTGAGATTGCATTGCGACTTGCACGACACCTAAGTCAGTCCTTGTCTATCATCGGACGCTTAACTGCGCATAGTATTCGAAGCCGAGTCTGGCAAATGTGGCGCAAAGCCGCACAGGACGATGTAATTGACCCAATTCACATTGGACGCGCTCTGAGCGCAACCTTGCTCTATCCGCCCTGCCCCCAATTTGACACATTACCCATCGAAATAGAATGGGCGATGGTCTTGGAGGCGATTCCGCTCGCCTACAAGAATGGAAGTTTGGTAACTTACGGGGAGGCAATTGAACCCGGATTCCTCTTGTTCGATGGAAAATACAATTACAAGTACTTGGAACGAATCCCAGAACTTGCGTCACTTCGCGATCCGTCGCCTTATGAAGCCGCCGAATACTTCGATGAGACATACGCTCACCTGATCGCTCTCACTCGTGGACGACCAGCTCTGGAAACGTTTCTACGGATAAACGAGTACGCCATGCACTTGTCAGCAAGAACCGCAGACTCACTTCTTGGTCCAAGCCATGTGAGCATCATGGCAACTATTTATCGAGCATGGTTGAGGGAGGTTACGGAATACAGGGCGACACTTGTCACGTTGTCGATTCGTCAGGCATATCGATACAGTGAACTTCCCGATCAACTTCGCGAGTTCCACTTACCCGAGGAATGGACTACGGATCCGTTTTCGGAAAAGAAGTTCGCCTATCAAGCCAACGAAAAGGGCTTTCGGCTGTATTCAATCGGCTTTGATGGACAAGATAATGGTGGCCGCCACGATCCCAAATGGGGCGAAAGCGAAGGCGGCGGCGACTATGTCTTCTGGCCGGTACAGGACGCGGCGGGCGCAACAAGCCAGCCGAGCAGATAAGTTGTGTTCTTCGTCACGACGTGTCGCGCTATGCAAGTCCCGAAGGGACGACGGACCGTAGCCACGGGCGCAAGCCCGTGGAGTCAAAACGGACGCGACTCAGCCCCGGCAGGAGCGACGGAGTGCCGCGTGGCCGCCTAGTTACTACAATTGGAACAGTCTCGGAACGACAAATGGCGAATCGCATTACTTCCAATTCGGTTCACTACGCAATAGCGATCCTATTCACTTTCACGTGCAAGACCCTCAGCCTCGCGGACGATGCCGATCGCCCCCCACCGCTGACATTCGACAAGCATGTAGATTATCTGGGGTGGTACGACGAGCTTGTTAGCAGAGGAAAAAACAACAACGCGCTCGAACTCTATCAAAAGCTGTCGGCCGAAGGAAAGGATGGGTTTCATGGACCACAAGACGATGTCGAGGCACAGTTCAATGACGCGATGAAGGGACCGTGGGATCCCAGCGAGTTTCCTGATCTCAAAGCTTACCTGGACCAGAATGAAACGCACTTCCAATTGTTTAAGAGCGCGACCGAACGAAAACATTTCTGGCAGGTACGCGACGCGAAATCGAAGTCATTGTTGGAAATCCAACTTCCATCGCTGGGCTCCAGTCGAACGATTTGTAAGTCACTCATCGTTCAGGGCTGGATGCGCGATGACCATCAAGTCGAAGGGATGTTCGCCAACTGGCATACGATCTTCGCAAACGCCAGGCAATTCAGTCACTCGCCGAATCTAATGTTCCAGTTTGCGTCCGCCGCTGAACAAAGCATGGTCTATCAGCAAGCTTGTTCGGCATCTTATGTGGGCATGTTCGACCATGGTACGACCAGCCGAGTCATTACTACTTTGCGAAAGTGCGACCCCGGTATGCCCCGATTGGATGACACAGTGGTGCTCGAATGGGGATTTGTGTTGGACGTGCTTCAGTCTATCTGTAAGAACGGCGAGTTGGACCTGAAGCAGTGGAAGTCCTTTTGCAAAACAGTTGACACATGGCCACCGAGCATGAACAAGGAAGTTGGGCACCCGATCGATCCCCAGGAAACACTTGACACAATCGAAAGCTATTTCCCGAAGGTGAGGTCTGCCCTCCAAATACAGCCCCTTCGAAAGCAACTGCTGACACTCAGACAGTTGCGTGATGAATTCACACCGGAAAAACAGCAAAACGCATTCCTAAAAGTGATGCTGGTTGACTACTCCCGCGCCTTCGAATTAATCCTGCGATCTGAGGTCCAGCGACGGGCAACTATGCTTGTGCTTGCCGTCTACGAACACAAATACAAATCGAAAGCGTGGCCGGCCAAGCTCGACAACCTCAAGATCGAAGACCTTGCGACGCTCCGAATTGACCCCTATTCAGATAGAGATTTCATCTACAAGCTCACCCCCAAAGGCCCATTGCTCTATTCAATTGCAGCCGACGGCAAAGACGACAACGGCCGCCACGATCCCAAGTGGGGCGAAAGCGAAGGCGGCGGCGATTACGTTTTCTGGCCCGTGCAAGACACGCCGAGTGCGATGAGCAAGCCTCGCGGCGAATGAAACGGGCCCCTACTTCACCCGCACCACCACAATCGTAATGTCATCCCCCTGCGGCGCAAGGCCGACGAAGCGGCGTACATCCCACAGAACCTGCTTCGCGATGAACTCCACCGGGATATCCGGCGCGATCGAACCGTGCAGACGCAGCGACTGGTGCAGCCGGTTTCGGCCGTATGCCTTGTCGTGGAAGTCGCGCGCCTCCGTCACGCCGTCGGTGAAGAGCAGCAGCACGTCCTCACGCTCAAGCTTGATCTCCTCACATGGGTACGGCTCATCCGGGTCAATACCCAGCGCCATGCCGCCGACGTCGTATTCATGCAATTCCCCGCGCCGAAGTAAGAGCAGCGGCTCGTGCCCGGCGTTGCAATACTTCGCGTGCGACCCATCGGCCGCAAGCTCCACATAAAACGCCGTCGCGAATTCGCTTGGCAGCGTGTCGTGGTGCAGCCGACGATTCACCGATTGCATGATCTCGCCCATGTCCGTCACGCGCCGCGCGTGCGAGCGCAGCGCAGAGCGGGCGCTGGCCATCATCAATGACGCGGGGATTCCCTTGCCCACCACGTCGGCCACGACCAGGCCCACATCGCCGTTGTCGAACTCGATGAAGTCGTAGAAATCGCCGCCGAGTTCGTGACTGGGCTGATAGATGCAGCCAAACTGAAATCGCGGATTCCCGGGCGGCCGCG
Source organism: uncultured Planctomycetaceae bacterium (assembly GCA_964605185.1). Taxonomy (GTDB): domain Bacteria; phylum Planctomycetota; class Phycisphaerae; order UBA1845; family UTPLA1; genus JACRIM01. Next base: position 31,731 of record CAZSBF010000003.1, on the reverse strand, counting down.
CGGGAATCATGCGCCGCTGCACGTCGGCTGCGTGCTTGACCTGTCGCTCGAGCTGTTCGGCCTCGCGCACCTCGGTGCGCAGCCGGGCGTTGATCACCGCACCGGCGAGCTGCGATGCAATCGCCTCCAGGAGCGACACATCAAACGGCGAGAACGCATGCCGATCACCCATGTAGGCCCACAGCACGCCGACGCGCTTGCCGCGAAACGCAACAGCCGTCACTAGCGCGCTGCCCAATCCTTCTTCGCGGGCCATTCGTTTGTAGATAATGCGCGGATCGGTGCGGCAGTCTTCCACATAGACCGTCTTGCCTTCCAACGCGGATCGATCAATCGCGCTGTCCGCCAGACGCACCGGCCCCTTGCCCAGATATTTCGGCGAGAGATTCGCGACGGACTTAAGTTTGAGTTCGCCGGTGTCTTCATCGACGAGCCGCAGACTGGCCGCCTTCAGATGCATCGTCTCGACAAGCTGCCGCGTGGCCATGTCGAGGATTTCCTGAAGACTCGCCTTGCTGGTCAGCATCGCCGCGATGTCGTAGACGGTCGCCAACTCATCAATGCGCCGCTGCAACTGAAACGACTGATAGCAAAGCTGGGCAATCGTGCTGGCCAACTGATGCACAAACGCCGCGGCCGCGGACATCGCCGATTCATCCCACGGATCCAGCGCCTTCGCCGCGCGCGACAGGGCATCGGCGGAAAAACCGTGCGTCTGTGCCAGCGTGCTCATTCCCAGCTTCGTCAACGGTTTGGCCGGCCGGTCCCCGATGATGATCGTCCCGAGATGATGCCCCTGCACCACGATCGGCGCCACAAATTGCGACAAGCCCGCGTGGCATTCATGATGGCAGGGCCGCTCCTCGCCGCGCACGACGGCCGATGCGTTGGCGTGGCTCATTCGGCAGGCCTCCGCGCCGGATGCCGTCGAACCGACAAGATCGCAGAACTCCGAACGGGCCGACGCACGCGTAAGCGGGTTCCCCGCCGCATCGCGAATGCTCGTGGAGATGCCGGTCAATGCGGCGAAGCCGTCCTGCAGGAGTTGCAGCGTCTCCACGTCGACGAAATCCGTCAGCACCGGCTGCCGCGCCGCGATGTCGCTCGCGACAACGGACGCTACTCGCTCCTGCGTCGTCGTTTGTGCATCGAGGATGGAAATTGGCTGATCGCCTGTGGATGACATCGCGTGGAATGCCCTGTGTGGTTGCATTATGATAGGCCGCATGGGCCTTGTCCGCTACGCAAAGTATCTCGGCAAGAATCCGCGCGAGGTCGTCCTGCTCAAGGGGCTGCCGTGCGTGTGGAGCCGCTGCACCTTTTGCGACTACATCGATGACAACACCACCGATCAGGCGCAGATTCGCCAGGTCGCACATGAAGAATTGGCAAAGGTCACGGGCGAGTTCGGCCGTCTGCAGGTGATCAACAGCGGGTCGATTCAAGAGCTGCCGCGCTTCCTGCAGGAGCAAATCCGCGACCTGATGAAACAACGCGGCATCACCGAGTTCTGGACCGAATCCTACTGGGCCTACCGCAAAGACTATGCCCAGACGCGCGCGTTCTTCGAGGTGCCGACGCACCTGTTCCTCGGCGTGGAAACCTTCGACGACCAGCTGCGAAACGTCGTGCTCAACAAAAGCATGAAGTGGGACAGCCCGGATGAGGTCGCCGCGCTCACGGATTCAATCTGCCTAATGGTCGGCTTTCGCGGCCAGACGCGCGAAATTATTCGGCGCGATGTGGACCTGATGCTGACGAAGTTCAAATATGGAATCATCAATCTCTTCACGGAGAATCGGCTATCCGAGGGGCTGATGGACGACCAGATCAAGGCGTGGTTCCGAGAAGAGTTTGCCTCGCTGGAGAACGAGCCGAACATCAACGTGCTCTGGCACAACACCGACTTCGGCGTCGGCTAAGGCCGCTATTTCCCGCCCATTTCCTTCACCAGCAGGCCGTCGAGCGTCTTGCGAAGCTTGTCCGAGTTCGTGTCGCGCGCCCCCGGCAGCGCCTCGGCCACTGATCCATCCTTTCCGACGATCACCATCGCGGGAAAGCTCGTGATCTTGTAGCGCACTCCGTTGGCGTTCCCCGGATCCATGGCCAGCTCCAGCCGCGAGCCGACTTGGTTCATCACCACCATCGCTTCGTCGTAGGTAAACGACTTGTTCCCCATCGTCTCACCGACATTCACAAACCGAACACCGCGCTCCTGATAATCAGCCCGGACCTTCTCCACCCACGGTATCTGCTTCTTGCAATGCGGGCAGTTGGGCGCAACGAAATTCAATACCGTCGCCGGGTAGCGGGCGAATTCGCCATTCGACACCGGCATTCCCATCCCCGTGGTCAATGCAACTTGCGGGGCCGGCTTGCCAACCAGTTCCATTACCGGCTTCACCTCGGCCTTCTGCGTGGTCGCGGGCTTCACCGCGGATGCCGGCGCGACGAAACTCGGCGCCTTGGTCGCGCCGACGAGACGAACCGGCACTTCAATCTTCGGCCGTTCGGGATCATCCGTGGTAAGCGTGATCATCTTTCCATCAGTCGGCGGGTGATAGTCCTTTGGCGTCCGGACTTGGAACCGATACAGAAACCCCGGCTCGACATCCTTGCGAACAATGGTGATCGCCGGGTCATCGGACTTCACGTCCTTCACCGCGACAGGCTTCGATCCGTGATTCAGAAACTCAAAGACCTTGTCGCCGGATTTTGCATTCGCTTCACTTGCCGCGCCGCCGTAATACAACGCGTTGGGAAGCGTCTCCAGCCTCGGCAGGGCAACGGCTGAAACGGTGACGGTGAATTTTTCCTGCCCGGGGACATTGGTTATTAGTTCAATGGGGCCGGTCAGCGTTCCTTCCTTGAACGGCGGGCGTAGTACAACGCAAAGCTTATACTCAAACCCCGGAATCGTCTCCAGAAGCTCCGCCTGAAACGGTGCCGCACGCCGCATGTCTCCGATTGAAATCGTCATCGGCCGTTCCCATCGGTTCGTGACCGTCAGGATGACCTCCCGCGTCTTATCGGCAACGATTCGGCCGAACGCCGCAACCGTCGGACTGACCTCCACCAATCGCCGCCCGTCGCCGCGCACGGTAAAGGTGTGAATCTCCGTGGTCGGGTCGTTTGTGACCACGTTCACCGTTTTCATGAACGCGCCCAACAATCGCGACGTGTCCAGCGTGATCGTCACGCCGCCGGACTGGCCGACACCGACGCTCTTGGTGAATTCTCCCACCGTCATGCACCCGCACGCCGGCGCAACACGGATGATGTCTAACGGCATCGTCCCCGCGTTTCGAAACGTGAAGCGATGCGTCACTTTCGTGCCTTCGACGATCTTGCCTAAATCATGAACGGGATTGATCGGCTCCAACGCGGGCCCCGCGCCGGGCTGCGACGCGGGCACTTGCGCGCGGCAGGAATCCGCGGAGAGATTGCCAATTGCAATCAGACCAAAGGCCCCAAGAAGCAACACACAGGCCCGAGCGTATGTTTCGAACCGATCACGATAAGTCGCTATCACGAAAAACCTCCGACAGGCCGTTCAATAACCATTTCCGAAGACTCGCTAAATAATAATAGTCGATTCGGTGCGACCGGATGGAATCGCCAGGTGCCCCGTTAGGGAGTTAGCGTAAGGCCAAGGAACAGCGAGAGATCGATGTCGTCTACCGTCAAATCGGCGTTGATATCCGCGACGCAGTTCACCGCAGAAGGAGCCGTGCCCAGCATTGCCTTGGTGAAGAGCGAAATATCCAGCCCGTCGACGACGCCGTCGCCGTTTACGTCGCCCGTGTTCGGCAATCCCGTGACATATTCATCCGCACCGACATCAAGTCGGCACCCCATGACCCGCGCCTGTCCCTCGAAATCCGTATCGGACGGTGGCCCGATGAACAGGGGATCCCCCGTGTTGATGCACGGCGACGACGGCAAGAGGTGTACATCGTCGTCAATCGTTCCATACACATTGTCCACGCCATCGGCGTCGGCCATCTGCGGCGGCGTCGAAAAATTCGACACTCCGCCAAGTGCCCCCGACCACCCCATCACGCAATTGAAGCGAAGCATCCAAGCCGCGCCGCCGATTGTAATCTGGGCACCCTCCGTCCAGCCGTTCAGGTCATGATTGGCCCAGACGATGGACTGATTCAACGTGAGCTGACCGCCGTTGACCTGAATCCCTCCTGCCAAAACGTTTCCCTGATTTGAAACAAGCGTGCAGCTACCGATGTTTGCGTTTGTCATCGATGTGTAGATCGCTCCGCCATTATCCAATGCCCGATTGCCGGTTAGCACTGAATTCAGAACGGTGATGCTCCCGCCACCGCTGTAAATCGCCCCGCCAAAATCGGCGGCAATGTTGTTGCCAAACAGACATCCGACGATTGTCGGCGAACCACCGGTGCTGAGGATGGCGCCACCGTCATCGCTTGAGGTGTTGTTGTGAAACACACACCCTTTGATCATCGGAGTGCCGGTCTTGTTCAGAATCGCTCCGCCGCCGTCGTTAAACGTCACGCTTGAATTGAGGACCACGTTATCGTGGAAGCTGCATCCGGTGACCTGCGATCCCGAGTTCTGCAGATACAGCCCGCCACCGGCGATCACCCCGAGGTTCAGTGCGAACTCGCAATTGGTGACTGTCGCAACACCATTCAGAATGCTCACTCCGCCGCCGTTGACGTCGGCCGAGTTATTGCTGAACAGGCAATTCACGAGCATCGGAGTACCGCCATTACTGAACAAACCGCCACCGTTTCCCGTTGTGGTGTTGTTCGCAAAGCTGCAATTCGTGAAGCTCGGATTGGAATTGCTGGAAACGTCCACACCGCCGCCGTTGGACGATGTCATATTGGATGAGACCACGCAGGCAACGATGGTCGGACTTGCCGTCGAGATATAGATCCCGCCTCCGCGATCAAACGGAAATCCGCCATCCGCCACGCCGCGACGAATCGTGAATCCATCGAGCACCGCGCTCGCATCCACGCCGATCGCCGCCACCACATGATGAGAGTTGTCGCCTGACCCGCCCTTGAGGCCGATATCGCCGTCCAGCGCGCTCACGAAAAGGAGGGGGTCGCGCAAATCAGGATTCGGCTGCGACAAGCCGGCGTAACCGCCCTTTAAGGTAATGCCGTTGCGAAGATGGAAGGCCAACGTGCGATTGTTGCTATTCGAATCCGGCCGATAGACGCCGCCGGCCACACGAATCTCTGACCCGGACGGTGCCACCGGGAGGATCGATTGAAGGTCCGTAAATGCGTCGCTCCAACTGGTCCCGTTATTCAGCCCCGTGGCGGTCGGATCGACGAAAAACGTGCTCCCCTCCAGCACGGAAAGCGAGCCAAATCCAAACGCAAGAAGCGCGGAGAGAGCGACGCTGGGTGCTCGAAAGGGAGACGACATCCGGTTCCCACTCCGGCCACGGCGCTCCCTAATAGGGCGCGCCGCGACTCAGGTTCCCAGAGCGGAACTAAGGATCACTAAGATTGCCGCCCCCCCGCGGAGCGCCGCTCATTCGCTCCAGCAACCTACTCTACAGGACTACCCCTACTTAACCTACGAAATAGACCCCGGAAAATCAAATCTTATTGGCCAACTTGTACGTTTTATATGTCAATACGGGTGGCGAACTTCACAGAAAAGGAAAGGGTCGCCAACCTCTCTCAAAGTTGGCGACCCTTGAATAACCGTCAATATTGAGGACATGCGCGCCGCTGCTTTGCGACCACATTTATCGCCTTCGGCGGATCAAGCCCAACGCGCCCAGTCCAAGCAGCGACAGTGTTGATGGCTCCGGCGTGTACTCATAGGTGACCTTCACCTTCAGATTGAGAACCGGATTTTCAACTTCCAACTGCCACGCATCGGGAACATAAGGCGCGAAGTTCAACGTCTGCGAAACGACGTCCGGCGTAAACGCGAAGTCCGCCGTACCCGGGCCGGTATAGCCGGCAAGAGGTTCACCCGGGTGAGACACAGTCAACGTCGCGTAGCTAATCGTTCCAAAATCGTGCCCGTCGGGACCAGTACTGTCGAATACGTCGTTGTTTCCGCCGTCACCGTCGTCCGGCGAAAGGGGGACCAGCGCGGTATTGACAATTTTGGTCGCGCCGCTGTTCAGCCCCGCAGGACCCGTCACCGACCACGAGCGGATCATCTGGCCTTGGACGAACAACTGTTGACCGTGATCAAAGGGATCATCATTATCGCCGGCCATATCCACGGATCCATCGTGGCAGAACTCGACGAGCACGCCCGTTAACGTCAGCGTGCCGCCCATGTCATCAAACTTCGGAACGCTCACGACCGATGGTGGCTGGAGCGCACTCTGAAACGAGGTCGACCCCATCACCATGTACGAATCCGCCATCGCTGAGCTGCCTACGCAAAGGCAGGCAACCACAGCAACCAGAATTCCAGAAATCTTCATATGTCCTTCTCCCTCTTTTAGCATTCCCTGGGAACGCATTGCGAAGTCCCTTTGACTTAAGTCGCAGCCCGTCTGGGCTTGTCCCCCTTCAAACATCGGCAATACCCCCATGCCCGCTACGAGCGGCACTGCGCCGATCTGTGTCCAACCATATGGATCGTAGTCAGAGGAAGTCAATGCGACCGCGGCAAAGGTCCGGGACCATTGGAGTGGACCAATTCATCACCTAACGCATTGTAAATAATAGACTTGCGCAAATCACTGTCACGATCAAAGTCGAGGGAGCACCCCATTCTTGGACCTCCCGCCTCCGATAATGGGAGCACGATGGGTCGATAAACCGAAACAATCTCCGCTCAGCTGGCACCTGCCGAACATCGGATACCAAAAAAAAGGGTCGTCAGCATTGCTGCTGGCGACCCTAGAGAATGTTCAAAATCGGGGGGCAAACCCCGTGAAAGCGGCTTTATCGCTTGCGGCGGATCAGGGCCAACGCACCCAGACCAACCAAAGCCAACGTCGCCGGCTCGGGGGTATAGGTGTAGGTGACCTTGACTTCGAGATTGAGGATTGGATTCTCAACCATCAGCTGCCATGCGTCCGGAACATACGGGGTGAACTCAAGCGTCTGCGACAGCACATCAGGGGTGAACTGAAAGTCCGCAGTGCCGATGCCGCTGTACGCGCCGGTCGGCTCACCCGGATGCGAAACAATCAACGTCGCATAGTTGACCAGGCCAAAATCATGACCGTCCGGGCCCGTGGGGTCGAACAGGTCATTGTCGCCTCCGTCGCCATCATCCGGGCCGAGCGGAACAAGGGCCGTATTGACGATCTTCGTCGCGCCGCTGTTCAGGCCCGCAGGACCCGTCACCGACCACGATCGAATCATCTGGCCACGAACGAACAAGTTCTGGCCATGATCGAATGGATCATCGTTGTCGCCCTGGAGCTCAACGGCACCATTATGGCAGAACTGGACCAACACGTTGGTCAGCGTCAGTGTGCCGCCCATGTCGTCAAACTTGGGAACACTGACGATCACGGAGGGCTGAAGCGAACTCTCAAAAGAGGTCGACCCGCTCACCATGTAGGAATCCGCCATCGCTGCACTGCTTACGCAGAGGCAGGCGACTGCGGCAACAACTAATCGAGTAAACTTCATATATCCCTCTCCTCTATTGCATCCTCTGGGAACGCATTGCGAGGTTCCAAAAGGTCCTTTGCTTCTCTCCCGAGAGAACTTTCTCTCGGACCCCTAAGTCAGCGCAGTTTCTGCACCTGCACTTAGGAATCAGGCCGTTAGGATACACCATTTGGAAGCAAAAGTCAAATCCATGGGGCGAAAACTGAAAATGTAGGCGAATCGATCTAAGTCCCTCAAAATAAATGAGTTACAGTTCGTCGCTGACACCAGAATCGCGTGGAGCACCCCATTCCGGGCTCTTCAAACGCGGTCTTAACAAATCGAAATGGAAACCGGCTTCCGAAAACTGGATAGCCCCGTAACTCTAGGCCTCCGTAACCTCTTTAGTCTTGGCCGCCAGCATCTCGTCGATCGTGCCTTCGTACTTCTTTTGAAGCTTATCGATGACATCATGCCCCCGCTTAGCGTCATCCTCTGGAATCGTCCCACCCTTTTTCTCAGCGTCGATCTTCTGAATCGCATCACGTCGGGCGTTTCGCAGCGTGACCTTCTGGCCCTCGACCATCTTCTTAATCTGCCCGGCGATCTGCTGCCGGCGCTCCCCCGACAACGCCGGAATGGGCAACCGAATCACTTTGCCATCACTTTGCGGATTGATGCCGAGCGACGCCTCCTGCAGCCCCCGCTCGATGTCCTTCAGCGTCGTCGGATCAAACGGCTTCACCAGCAACATGCTCGGGTCCGGCGCCGAAATCGTCGCCAAAGCCTTCAATTCCATCGGAGCCTCGCCATAGGCCGGCACCTTCACGCGCACATGCTCCACCAACCCCGGCGACGCCCGGCCGGTGCGCACACCCCGAAACTCCTGCTTCAGGAAAGCGACGGCTTTCTCCATCGCCTCTTCTGCCTCGAACTCTATTTCATCCAATGGCATGGCAAAACTCCTCCGCCTTCGTTGTATCCCTAGTGTAGTCGTTCTCAAACAAGCCACAAACAACTGACACCCGAGACCGCCAACTCCGATTGCAGGAGAGGATCCAATTAGATCCAGTGAAAATGAAGTGCGGCAGATAGCGTCCCATTGCAAGGCCAAGAACAACATACAGCACGCTAACCACGAATCCCCATCGGCCCTTGGCCGTTCGTTGAAAAATACTCCGACTAATGATCATCACCCTTCCCGTGGCAAGGCCTCTGCATCCATTCGCCACGAAGAGAAGCCCCAACGCACCCCAAGAGACGGCCGACGGAACTTTCGCAGCACTTCCCTCAATCACCATCGCGACAAAGGCCAAGCTCCATACGATTGCGACAATCGTATCCCAGTGAGTCCACGGTCCATCACCCTCCGGCCGCGTCCACGTCACCTCCGGCCGAATACTCCACGCACACTCCGGGCATCGACCGCCAATCTTCAGCGTGCGCAGGTTGTAGCCGCACCCCGGACACTTCCGATCGCCCTCGATCGGCGTGCCGACGACATCGCGCATGATCGACGGCGACTCATCGGCAAATACCGGAAAGATATGCCGGCAGACCATGCACACGAAAAGCCGCCGATCCTCGGGCCGAACGATGTCGCCGGTATCGGCGTCCTTCAGATATTCGCCGAATGAAGAGCCGCACCTGGGGCATTCAATCGACGGCGTTGGCTGCGTCGGCCCGTGATTCATGGCAACATTCCATGCACCGCTGCAACAGCAGCCTATTTTCCGGCGCGCAGATGATCAAGCTCCGCCTCCAACGCAACGATCCGTTCCTGCAAGCGCTCCACGATCGGCGCGACCTGTGACTGAGAAAAACGTTTGTGAATATGCTGCGGACAGTTCACATCCCACGCCTCGATCGTGAACACGATCGCACGCTCCGCCTTGCCGGGATACGACGTGTCCTGTAGCTGATCGAGAATTGTTGGGGCATTCTCCACCACGCGGGCCGTCCCCCACAGTTTGATCCGTCGACGATGGGCGTAGTCCATCAAAAAAATAAACGCCTTCGGGTTCTCCGAAAGATTACCCAGCGTGATGTACTGCTTGTTTCCGCCGAAATCGGCAAAGCCAAGCGTCTTGTCATCGATGATGCGGAGAAACCCCGGAGGCCCGCCGCGATACTGTATGTATGGCTGCCCTTCGGCATTCGCGGTGCCGAAATAAAACATGTCCAATTCTGACAAAAACGTCGCAAGCTGCGGGCTGACTGTCGTCTCCCAACCGCCGCCCATCTCCATTTTGGAATACCCGCGGCGTGATCCTTTGTCCGTCTGGATCGCCTTGACCGCGGGTGTAAACGCAATATCACTCGAAAACTGTCGCATCGTTCAACTCCTCATCACGCGAACCCCGTTCAGCCGCGATCACGCAGGAGACACGGCGGCCGCGACCGTCGCCGCTTCCGGAAAGTCCAGCTCCGTCCCGGCCACATTGTTCAGGAAATTCGTGAAGCAACCGAGAACCACGCTGCCCACGACTTCTACGATTTCCGCATCGCCTAAGCCCGCAGCTCGCACGGCCGCCAACTGCTCATCGCTCACCTTACCGCGATTCTCCAGTACCGCTTCGGCGAATTTCAACGTCGCATCCGTCCGGCGATCATTCGACGAGCCGGTTCGACCCGCCAGAATGTCGTCCGCCGTCAGGCCCGCCGACGGAGCAACCGCACAGAGGATGGACGTGCAGTAGTCGCAGGCGTTCGATTCGCTTGTCCCGAGTTTGACCTGGTTGTGCAGCGTAGCACCTATCGTCGCGGTGCTCATCGCCTTGCTGAAGGAAAGAAAACTCTCCAGCACCGCCGGGGAGTTTGCCATGACTTTGGCCGTGTTGGGGACGACGCCAAATGCCTTCTGAACCGTGTCGAGTAGCTCCTTGGCTCGACCTTGTGCGGCTTGCGGCTGGATGGATTTGATTCGTTGCATGATTGCTCTCCTATTCGAATTGTTGGGACCTTGATCGACGCGGCGCACCATGCGTCGCGTCTGGTTGAGTTCCGATCCGCGGTAGACAGACAGGTCTGTCTTAATCGGCCAAAAAAATGTGTTCTTGCTCGTCACCCTCGTTTCGCCTTGGCGATGAGCGTCATCGCTGCGTCCCGCGCCGTTTCCGCAGGCGTGGACGATCCCTCCATCACCGCCAGCACGATCGCGCCTTCCACCAGCAACGCCACGGACTCCGCAGCCGCACCGGCCTTTTCACCAGCGACCTCGACAATGATCGCGCGAAGCATCTCTTGAAATCGCTCTTTGTGATCCGCGCAGAATTTGGACGCCGGATGACGAGCATCGGCCAGTTCCGCCGTCGCATTGATAAAGGCGCACCCGCGAAACCCCGGCAGCTCGAACCAGTCCTTTAGCGCTGCAAAAAACGCGTCGAGTCGATTCTTGCCTTTCAAACGATGATGCTCCATACGTGATTCGATGATGCCATTGAATTTCACCTCGCGAAATTTCAGCACCGCCAGGATCAGATCGTCCTTCGAGGGAAAATGGTTGTACAGCGACATCTTGGCCACTTCCGCCTCGGCAATGATTCGATCAATGCCGACCGCTCGCACGCCCTCGGAATAGAACAGGCTCTCGGCGGTCTCCAGGATTCGCTGTCTCGCGTTGGCAGGTTGTCGGGCTCGTTTCATAACACCCATACTATACAGACCTGTCTGTCTCTGTCAAGCGAAAACTTCAATTGAATTTCCGCGGCTCCAGAGTATCACTGGCAAATACACTCTAAGACGCTATCCATCAAGGAGTTACAAGAAAAGGCTCTACCCTGCCACCACCAAATTCAGCATCCGCCCCGGCACGTAGATCGCCTTCACCACCGGCTTGCCGCCCATTTTCTCGATCACCCTGGGGTCGCCCATCGCCGCGGTTTGCACCGCATCTTGCGGAGCCGATTTCGAAACCACGAGCCGACCGGCCAGTTTGCCGTTCACCTGCACGGGAATCTCGACCACGTCATCCTCGACAAGCTTCGGATCAAACGCGGGCCATGGCTCATAGGCGATGCTCGTCGTCCACGCAGCGCCGCGCACGCGCTGCCAGAGTTCCTCGGCAATAAACGGAGCGAATGCCGACAGCACCAGCACGAATCGTTCGGCCTGATCCTTGCGAATGCTCTTCGCGCGGTAAGCCTCGTTCACAAACTCCATCATCGAGGAAATGCCCGTGTTAAAGGCGAGGCGCTCAACGTCTTCGCCGACTTTCTTGATCGTCTTGTGGAGTAGGCGTTCCAGCGCATCGTGAGGATCGCCTGTTGATTCGCCGGCGACGATGTAACTCGACAACCCGCCGGTCATTTCGTCGACGAGCAGTCTCCAGACGCGCTGCAGGAATCGAAATACGCCGGGCACGTCGCGTGGGTTCCACGGCTTGCTGGCCTCCAGCGGGCCCATGAACATTTCATAAAGCCGCAGCGAGTCCGCGCCGTATTCGTTCACCACCTGTTCCGGGTTGATGACGTTCTTGAGGCTCTTCGACATCTTCTCAACGCTGGCGTGGAGCTTCTCGCCCGTCGCCTTATGAATCGCGCCGTCCTCGCGGAAGTCGATATCCTCATAGCCCGTCGGTATGCCGCGACTGTCGCGATACGCAAACGCGCGGATCATCCCCTGATTGAACAACCGCCCGAACGGCTCAATCGTCGACACATGCCCGAGGTCGAACAGCACCTTGTGCCAGAACCGCGCATAGAGCAAATGCAGCACGGCGTGTTCCGCGCCGCCGAGATAGAGATCAATCCCGCCGACGTGGTGCGTGCCGTCCTTCTTCTTCGACAGCATCCAATACTGCTCGGCCTCTTTGCCCACGAAGCGCGACGCGTTCTTCGGATCGCAGAATCGCAGGTAATACCAGCACGAGCCGGCCCACTGCGGCATGGTGTTCAACTCGCGGCGATAGGTCTTGCCGTTTCGCGTGACGGTCGCCCACTCCGTCGCGCGGCCCAGCGGCGGCGCGGGCACTTCCTCGTTTCCTTCGTGCGTAACGGTCGGGTGATAATCGCTGATCTCCGGCAGCGTGAGCGGCAGTTCACTCGCATCAAGCGCAACGACTTCCCCATCCGGGCCGTGGAGAATCGGAAACGGCTCGCCCCAGTAGCGCTGTCGTGAAAACAGCCAGTCGCGAATCTTGTAATTGACGGTTCCGCGGCCAAGGCCCTTCTCTTCCAACCAGGCCGTGATCTTCTTCTTGGCCTCCTGCGTGGGCAGGCCGGTGATGAGTCCGGAATTGATTGAGACTCCGTCATCGACGAACCCCTCGGGCAGCGCGCCGGGGTTCGCGAGGTACTCCTCGAACGTAACGTTGAACTTCGCCAGCCACGCATCCGGCGGGCGAACGACGACCACGATAGGCAGGTCGAACTGTGTCGCAAATTCAAAGTCGCGCTGATCGCCGCAGGGCACCGCCATGATCGCGCCCGTGCCGTAGCCAATCAGCACATAATCCGCGACCCACACCGGGATTCGCTCGTTGTTGACCGCGTTGATCGCATAGGCCCCCGTAAATACGCCGGACTTTTCCTTCGTCTCTGCCGTGCGGGCCAGTTCCGACCGGTTGATCGCGGCCTTGCAATACGACTGCACCGCGTCGCGCTGCGCGACTGTCGTGATCTTCTCGACCAGCGGATGCTCCGGCGCCAGCACCATGTACGTCGCCCCGAACAGCGTGTCCGGCCGCGTGGTAAAAATCTCCAACTCTTCGGCGTGGCCATCCAGTTTGAACCGAACTTGCGCCCCCTCGCTTCGGCCGATCCAATTCCGCTGCATCAGCTTCACGGCCTCGGGCCAGTGCAGCTCCTCCAACTCATCGGCCAGCCGATCCGCATACTTCGTAATCCGCAGCATCCACTGCTTCAGCGGCCGCTTGAAGACCGGGTGATTGCCGCGCTCGCTTTTGCCCTCGTTGGTGACTTCTTCATTTGCCAGCACTGTGCCCAGCGCCGGGCACCAGTTCACCGGCACCTCCGCGAGATACGCCAACCGATGCGAATCCACAAACTCGCGCACCGCCTTCTCGCCGCGCGACTTCACGTCCGCCGGGATCGGCAATTCCGCGATCGGCCGCGCCTTCCTTTGCGACTCGTCAAACCAACTGTTGTAGATTTGCAGAAAGATCCACTGCGTCCACTTGTAATAATCCTCATCCGTGGTCGACAGCTCGCGATCCCAGTCATAGGAAAAGCCGAGCATCTTCAACTGCCGGCGAAACGTGTTGATATTGTTCGTCGTGGTGACGGCCGGATGTTGGCCGGTCTCAAGGGCATGCTGTTCGGCGGGCAGCCCGAACGCATCCCAGCCCATCGTGTGCAAAACGTTGAAGCCCTTCATGCGCTTGTAGCGCGCGAGGATATCCGTCGCCGTGTAACCCTCGGGGTGGCCGACGTGCAGGCCCGCGCCGCTGGGGTACGGGAAGAAGTCGAGGATGTAGCACTTCGGCCTTGCGGCATCGAATCCCGGATCGCCGGGGTTCGCCGTCCGAAAGGTCTTGTGCTGGTCCCAATAGGCCTGCCACTTTTCTCGGATGGCGGCCGGGTTGTATTCACCGGTCATGATGGTCCTCGGTCGCGCGTCTAATCACCTGCGGAAAACCCGCGAGTTTATTGTTTTCGGCGGGGCCCGGCCAATCGACACGAATTCGATGTCGTCATTCCACAAAGCCGCGGCGCATTTGTGCAAACTATCAACACCAATGTTGCCGCCACTCAACACGCTGGCATAGGCAGAACGCAACAACCACCCATAATTCTCGGACCAGAGTGTCTAACTGGCTACACCACAACAACTTACAAGCAGTCGCCGCCGTCGTTTCACAGCCCCGCGGCGTGGCACCGGGCTTGCTCATTACACCAGCGAGAGAGAGTGATGGTGCCGCTTCACCGGTTGAGCCGGTGAACAACGCACCACAAAGAAAGAGGGGTAGGAATCGCCATGGACGAGACGACATTCCAGCGAAAACTTGCCGAACTGGTGTGCGAAATCGACACCCTGCCGGCCGAGGAACGCGTCAAGCTTGAAACACTTGCCGCCGAATCCAAGCAGCGGCACGAAAAACTGAAAGCCACGGTGAGCAGCCTGCAGGATTCACTCGACTACCTGCGGCTGTCCATCAAGTACCTGCTGTTCGATCTCGAAGCGACCCGTCGGGAGAATGGGTATCTTCGGAAAATGCTCGAAGAAGAACCTGAAAGTTGATTCGTTGGCCCGGATACCCATCGCGGGGGGAAGCCCGCGACTGAAAAAAAGTGACTCGCTGCCGAAGGGCGATCCTGTTGCGACGCGTGCCATCCGCCGGGGGGAAGGGTGACACGCACGGCGGGGGTCGGCCTTCGGCATTTTTACGAACCGCGATTCCGCTTGCCGTGTTCACGCCAACGCCGTATGACACGCCCCCATGATGAGGCTTACCTTTCACGGAGCGGCCCGGGAAGTCACCGGCTCAATGCACCTCGTCGAAGCCGATGGAAAACTCATCGCCCTCGACTGCGGACTCTTCCAGGGCAAACGTTCGGATGCCGCCGAAAAGAACCGTCGATTTCCCATCGACCCTAAGTTGCTCCACGCAGTCGTACTGTCGCACGCCCATGTGGACCACTGCGGGCGCATCCCCTTACTCGTGAAAAACGGCTTTTCAGGAACGATCCACTCCACCGCCGCGACGCGCGACCTCGCCGCCCTGCTCATGGCCGACTCAGCCCATATCCAGCAGGAAGACGCCCGCTACATCAACCGTAAGCTGGTCCGCAACGGGCAGCCGCCCGTCGATCCGCTTTATGACGCTGAAGATGCGGCCAACGCACTCCGGCTTTTTCAGACGGCATCGCAAGAACGAAAATTCTGGGTTACCAAACGCGTCGCCGCGCGCTTCCTCACGACAGGGCACATGCTGGGCGCGTGCATGGTGGAACTGACCTACACGCCTCCCGATGGGTCAGCACCGATCATTCTGGTCTTCTCCGGCGACGTGGGGCGATTCAAGCTCCCAATCCTGCAGGACCCACACTTGTTTCCGCCCTGCGATTATCTCATTCTCGAATCCACCTACGGCGCGCGACGTCACCCGCCGACGAGCGATCTCAAAGAAGCGCTGGCTACGGTCGTAAACGATACCGTCGCACGAAAAGGAAAAGTCATCATCCCCGCATTCAGTGTCGGGCGAACGCAAACCGTCGTGTACGTCCTCCATCAACTTCAGGTGGAAGGGCGCATCCCGAAGATTCCCGTCTTCGTGGACAGCCCCCTCGCCGTGAACGCCACCGAAGTCTTCCGCCTGCACCCCGACCTCTTCGATGCCGAGGCCCGCAGCTTCATGCGTCAGACCGGCGACATCCTCGGGGCCCAATGCTGCACCTACATTCGCGATGCCGAAGAAAGCAAGCGCCTCAACACGCGACGATCCTCATGCATCATCATCTCGGCCAGCGGCATGTGTGAAACCGGCCGCATCGTCCATCACCTTGCCAACAACATCGAAAGCCCCAAGAACACCATCCTCATCGTCGGCTTTCAGGCAGCGCACACGCTCGGCCGCCGCATCGTGGAAAAGCAGCCGCACGTTCAGATCTTCGGCAAACAACTCAAGCTCCGCGCCAAGGTCGTCGCCCTCAACGGCTTCTCCGGCCACGCCGACCGCGACGATCTGGAGAAACTCACCAAGCCCCTCGCCGGCCGCTGCAAGGGCATCTTCCTCGTCCACGGCGAACCGGACCAGATGGACACCCTCCGCGACACGCTTCGCAACGACGGATTTCCACGAGTGGAAACGCCGTCGCCGGGGGACACATTTCCACTCAACGGCAGTGCCACGATCGCAACGAAGTGACAAAGAACCGCCGTTAGCTCGCCCACGGCGCGGTCTTTCGATCCCAGCGATGTCGCTTGAACAGCTTTAGGAGCCCCGGATCGAGCGGACCTTGGTCACTCGTTGCAATGTTTTCATGCACGTGTGACTCGGCGCGCATCCCGACAATAACCGTGCTCACGATTGGATTGGAAAGCACGAACCGCAACGCCGCCTGCGGGAGAGAAAGACCGGGCGGCAATACGGCACGAATAGCCTCCACGCGACGAACCGTCTCCCGAAGATTCTCAGGCCCGAAATAGCTGGCGCGCCAGTCATCAGCCGGAAAGGTCGTGGAGCGCGTGAGTTTTCCGCCGAGACTTCCCTCGTCGAGCGGCACGCGGGCAATGACGCCTACGTTTTTCTCTTTGCAGAGCGGGAACAGTTGGTCCTCGGGTGCCTGGTCAAAAATGTTGTAGATCACCTGAACACAATCCACCAGCCCGGTCTGAATGGCACGAAGTCCGTTCCACGGCTCCCATCGGTTCAGGCTAAGACCGAACGCCCGCATCAATCCTCGCCGTTTCAGCTCACTGACGGCGCGCTCAAACGTAGGGCTGTCAGTCCAGGAATCATCCCACACGTGATACTGCATAACATCGACGGCTTCGACACCCATCGCATCGCGAGCGCGCTCTGCATAGTCGATGACATGGTCCACCGGGAAGACGTCGTCGATGCTGTCGGTTGGAGACGAGGGCCACTTCATATTCTTGGGCGGAATCTTCCCCGCAACGACGAGCCCCTTTCCCTTATTGTTCGCGAGGAGTTCTCCCAGAAGCGCGTCAGAATGCCCTTTCCCATAGGCCCACGCAGAATCGAAAAACGTGCACCCCAAATCACGGGCGAGTTGAAGCGATCGCCGGGATTGGGCATCGTCCGATCCAGTCCAGCCTCCCATTCCCCACAGCCCGGCGCCAACGTCGGAAACGGATATTCCTGTACGACCGAGCGTTCGAATCTTCATGCACTAATTCCTTACAAAGTGAAGTTGCAAACAATCACGAAGCATGACGCGCCACATAGGCGTCAGATAATCTACGACCGATAGTCGTGAAAGTTCATGGGATGGGTCAGTCGCAGATAATCGCCTCGGGCGCCGTTGAACTGTGAGATCGATGGCTCCCCCGCCTCACTCCTTCACCGAAAACAACGTCGGCGCTTCCTTCAGCTTCTTGATCCGATCGCGAAGCGCCGCCGCCTTTTCGAATTCCAGCGCCTCCGCCGCCTCCAGCATTTCCTTCTCCAAATCCGCGATGGACTCGGTAAGGTCGAAATCCTCCTCGCTCGCCTTGATCGCCTCACGGGCCGTCTTGCGCGATGCGACCATATCCTCCAGACCCTTGCGAATCGCCTTGCGAATCGTCTCCGGGGTGATGCCGTGCTGTGTGTTGTACGCCTCTTGCAGCGTTCGCCGACGGGCCGTCTCGTCAATCGCCTGCTGCATCGACGGCGTCACCTTGTCGGCATACATAAACACCTCGGCATCAACATTCCGCGCGCATCGGCCGATGGTCTGAATCAGACTCGTCGCGCTGCGAAGGAAGCCCTCCTTGTCGGCGTCGAGAATGGCGACAAGCGACACCTCGGGCATATCCAACCCCTCGCGTAACAGATTGACTCCGATGAGGCAGTCATACTTGCCCTCGCGCAATTCGCGAAGAATCTGCACGCGCTCGATGGTATCGATCTCGCTGTGCAGATAGGCCCCTTTGATGCCCGACTGCTGGAGGTACCCGGCCAGGTCTTCGGCAAGCCGCTTGGTCAGTGTCGTGACCAAGGTCCGTTGCCCTGCAGCGGTGCGAACTTGGATGTGGTGCAAAAGATCGGGTACCTGCCCGCGCGCCGGTTTGATCGTAATGATCGGATCGAGCAACCCCGTCGGTCGAATCACCTGCTCGACAACTTCGCCCGCCGACTTGCGCAGCTCATATGGCCCCGGTGTGGCGGAGACGAAGAGCACGTCATCCCACATGCCTTCGAACTCCTCGAACTTCATCGGCCGATTGTCCAATGCGCTGGGCAGTCGGAAGCCATGCTCCACTAACACTTCCTTTCTCGCCCTATCGCCGTTGTACATGGCACCAACCTGCGGAATCGTGACGTGCGATTCATCCACGATGAGCAGGAATTCCTTCGGAAAGTAATCAACAAGCGTGTAAGGCTTCATCCCCGGCTCGCCGCCGACCAGATGCCGCGAATAATTCTCGATTCCCGAGCAGTAACCGACTTCCAGCATCATCTCAATGTCATACTTGGTCCGCGCCGCAAGCCGCTGTGCCTCAAGCAATTTCCCTTGCCGCCGAAAATAATCAAGCCGCTCCTCCAACTCTGCCCGGATATTTCCTACCGCTGCCTCAATCCGCTCTTGCGGCATCACGTAATGCACCGCCGGATAGACATAGAGTTGGCCAAGTGTCTCCAACGTCTGACCGGTGAGTGGATTGATCACCGCCAACTTGTCGATCTCATCCCCGAAAAGCTCGATGCGATACGCCGTCTCTTCGTAGGCAGGATGCAGCTCGATCACATCCCCACGCACGCGAAACGTCGCCCGCTTCAGATCAAAATCATTCCGGCTGTATTGCAGGTCGACAAACTTCCGCAGCAGCTCATCGCGCGGAATCGTCTGCCCCTTCTGAAGATTGATGACGCTCGCTTTGTACTCATCCGGCGACCCGAGGCCGAAGATGCACGACACACTGGCCACCACGATCGTGTCGCGACGCGAAACCACCGCGCTCGTCGCCGAAAGCCGCAGCCGGTCGAGGTCGTCGTTTCGCGAGGAATCCTTTTCGATGTAGATATCCCGCGCGGGGATGTAGGCCTCGGGCTGGTAGTAGTCGTAATAGCTGACGAAATACTCAACGGCGTTGCGCGGGAAGATCTCGCGAAACTCCTCATAGAGCTGCGCTGCGAGTGTCTTATTATGGCTCACCACCAGCGTCGGCCGATTAAGCGCCGCGATAACATGCGCCATCGTAAAGGTCTTGCCCGAACCGGTCACACCCAGAAGCGTCTGGAAATCCCTGCGCCCGGAGCGGAACCCCTCGACGAGCGTCGCAATGGCCGCGGGCTGATCCCCCGCAGGCTTGAACTCGGAAACGATTTCATACGTGTTCACGCACCCATTGTAGCAAGTCGCCCACCCCGGTAGCCGCTGCTTTTCCTCAAAGAATTACCCACCCGCCTTAGAGTGATGCGTCCGGTTGCGACGACTCCCAAGGTTTGTATAATGTTAGGGGCACGGACTCAACGCAACGGGAACGCCCATGCCCCTCAACGTCCTCTTCGTCGACATGAACGCGTTCTTCGCCTCCGTCGAACAGCAATACCAGCCCTCCCTGCGCGGCCGGCCCATCGGCGTGGTCCCGATGCTGGCCGACACGACCTGCTGCATCGCCGCGAGCTACGAAGCCCGCGCAAAAGGCGTCAAGACCGGCACCCTCGTTGGTGATGCCCGCCGGATGTGCCCGGGAATCGTCTTCGTCGAAGCCCGGCACGAACTGTACGTCCACGTGCACCACCAAATCCTCGGGGCCGTTGAGTCTTGTATGCCCATCCAGCGCGTGCATTCCATCGACGAGATGTCCTGCCGCCTCTCCAGCACCGATCACACGGCCAATGCTGCGACCCGCAAGGGCCTGGCCATCAAGGAGGCTGTTCGCAGTCGCGTGGGTCAGCATCTCAAGTGCTCGGTCGGAATCGCCCCCAACACTTTCCTTGCCAAGGTCGCCAGCGACATGAAGAAGCCCGACGGCCTGACCGTGCTCGACGCTCAGGACCTGCCTCACAAACTGTTCCCGCTGTCGCTCACCGACTTCCCGGGCATCGGTCCGCGGATGTACCGCCGCTTTGAAAGCCGGGGCATCACGACCGTCCAGCAGCTCTGTGCGCTCGGCACCGACGAACTCGAGGGCATTTGGGGCGGCGTGGTCGGCAACCGATTCCATCGCGCCCTGACCGGCCACGATTCCCCCGACCTCCCAACGCAGCGCCGCACCGTCGGCCACTCGCACGTCCTGCCGCCAAGGCTCCGCAACGCCGCCGGGGCACAGGGCGTGCTCGTGCGGCTGCTCTGCAAGGCGGCCGCGAGGATGCGCCGGTTGGGCTACTGCGCCGGGCGGTTGGATGCCTATGTCTCGTTTCGCAGCGGCGGATCGTGGCACGACTGGCGAAAGCTCTGCGACGTCCGCGACACGAGTTCGCTGCTCGATTCATTTGGCGATATGTGGGGCAAGCGCGGTGCGTTCCGCACGCCGTTCAAAGTGGGACTCGTGCTCAGCGATCTAACCGCCGAGGCAAACGCCACAGCCCCGCTCTTCCACGATCAGCAACGGCGCGTCGGCCTCTCCACCATGATGGACCGCATCAACACGCGCTTCGGCCGCGACGCAGTCCACATCGGCACCATGCACGAATACCTCGACAGCGCCCCGACGCGAATTGCATTCTCCAACGTGCCGGACCTCGACGACCCGACGAACTGGGATCGCGACGACAGCGACGATTGGCGCACCGCCCCGGCCTGGGTTCCGCCCGATCAGGCTCGCTACGAGTCGGAGGATTCTGAATCGCCGATGGAGCCGTTCTGACGCCGCATCGTCCGTTGCCCGCATCCCCGCGCACGGCTACCATTTCCCCTGTTCGCTAGGGGTGCCCGCTGTGGCACAGGTTTCCAACCTGTGAGGGTGAGTGCCAACCGGTTTCAAACCGGTGCCACAAACGGGCTGAGAATCGGCCACCGAGCCGAAACCCTTAGAACCTGATCACCAAGACGCTGGGTAGAACCGCGACCACGAGGGAGCGGTTTCCTGACTCGCGGCAAGGTGCGTAGGGAAGCGACGGGCATGTCGAGACTTCAATTCAACAGACACGCTCCGGCGCTCTTTCTTATTACGTTCAATTTCCTTTGCACCGCTTTCGCCGCATCGGGCTGTGCACCACGATGGCATTCTGGCCATGATGGACACGTTGCAATTCACAAGGTGGAATCGGCGCAAGTACTTGGTGATTCACTATCAGTACAAGGCTGCCTGAGTCTTCTTGCATACTCAGATTACGGAATCAAGTTGGTCGGTTGTCGAGACGACACTGGACGCGAGTTGCGATTGCGAAGCACTCAGATTTTTTGGGCCAAAGACGAGCGATTTGAGCTAGAACTGGATCCTCCAAGTTCCGGTGCAGCCCAAATTGAGATTGACGTAATGTTCCGAACGAGATCGGGAACACAACGGATAAGAAAAACACTGAGGCTTGATCGCTCGGGGCAGACTTCATACACGACCGCGCTTCGCGCATTTGAGGCAGCAATTCCACAATTCGAAGAGCAAGTCCATGCTCGCGATATGGTAGGCAAGAGGTAATAACCATGACCCAACTCCAATCCGCCCGCTCTGGGCTCATCACCCCCGAAATGATCCGCGTCGCCCAGCGCGAATGCGTCACGCCCGAGTTCATCCGCGATGAAGTCGCGCGTGGGAGGCTCGTCATCCCCGCCAACATACGCCACCTCGCCGGCAGTGCGGGTCAAACGCCGCGCATGCGCACCGAGGGCCACAACGGCACGACTCGACAGGTCGTCGACGTCGCGCACCCCACCGACGCGACCGGCCACCCCGGCCATCGCCCCGACGCCGCCTTCTGGGCCAATCAAACCGTCGCCCAACGCTGGGCCGTCATCAACGATCCAACGACTCTTCGCGGCCAATCCGCCCCGAAGCGCCTCGACCCCATGGGCATCGGCCGCATGGTGACGACCAAGATAAACGCCAACATCGGCGCATCGCCCGTCAAGAGCGACACCGCCCTCGAAGTCGAGAAGCTCAACTGGGCACAGAAGTATGGCGCCGACACGCTCATGGACCTCTCCACCGGCGGCAACCTCCTCGAATGCCGCCAGGCCATCATCGACCACAGCACCATCCCCATCGGCACCGTACCGATCTACAGCATGATCATCGGCCGCAGCATCGAGGACCTCACCTATGACGACATCCTCAAGGAAGTCGAGCGACAGGCGCAGCAAGGCGTCGACTACTTCACCATCCACGCCGGCGTGCTGCTGGAAAATCTGCACCTGATCCGCAAGCGCATCACCGGCCTCGTCAGTCGCGGCGGATCGCTGCTCGCCAAATGGATGATCGTGCACAACAAGCAAAACCCGATGTTCACGCTCTTCGACGAGATCAGCGCCATCATGCGCGAGTACGACGTGACCTACTCCCTCGGTGACGGTGTCCGCCCCGGCTGCATCGCCGACGCAGGCGACGCGGCACAGATTGCGGAACTCGAAGCCCTCGGCGAACTCACGCAGCGGGCGCGAGAGGCCGGCGTGCAGGTCATGGTCGAAGGCCCGGGCCACGTCCCGCTGCACGAAATCGCCTGGAACATGCAGATTCAGCAGAAAGTCTGCGACGATGCCCCGTTCTACGTGCTCGGCCCGCTCGTCACCGACGTCTTCCCCGGCTACGACCACATCACCAGTTGCATCGGCGCGACCGAGGCCGCCCGGGCCGGTGCGGCCATGCTCTGCTACGTCACCCCGAAGGAGCACGTGGGCCTGCCCAAGGCTGACGACGTCAAGCAAGGTTGCATCGCCTACAAGATCGCCGCCCACGCCGGCGACATCGCCCGCGGCATCCAGGGCGCGCGACAGTGGGACGACGACATGAGCAAGTCTCGCGCGGCGCTCAACTGGCCGAAGCAATTCGAGATCGCCTTCGACGGCGAAACGGCCCGGGCGCTGCACGACGAAGACCTCGACGTCGACACCGATTTCTGCGCCATGTGCGGCCACGACTGGTGCAGCATGCGGATCAGCAAGGAGATCCAGGAATTCGCCAGCGGCAAGGCCGAAGGGTTCCAGCCGGAGAAGAAAGCAATGAAAAGCCCGGGCCTGACGCCGGAGCAGATTCAACTCCTCGCCCACCGCGGGAAGAAGCATGACTGTCATAGTGACAACGTGGCGGATGCGCAGGAGGCGGCGCGGGTGCAGCGGGAATATGTGCAGGTGGGTGTTTCCGGGCAATAGGCTCGTGTATAATGGGCCTCATGGAACCCACGCCAGAACTGTTGGACGACATATATCGCGAGCGCATCAAACGCGCCCGCGCTGCCTCACCGGAGGAAAAACTGCTGGACGGCCCTCGTCTCTTTGACCGCGTTTGTGCGATCATGAAAGACGGCATTCGAATGCAGTTTCCCAACGCCACCAGTGAGGAAGTCCGACAGATACTGATTCAGCGCCTGAGCATCGCCGAATCGTTGGAGAGAAACGCGTGAATAGCGACGATGCGGTGGTACACGTTGTGCGGGCACTGAACAGCATCGAAATGCCCTATATGTTGACCGGTTCCTTGGCCAGCAACATGTATGGAGTCAGCCGTTCAACCAAGGATGCCGATTTCGTCTTACAAACCGCCGATTTTGACTTTACGAAACTGCGGGCCTCGTTGGGGCCGATATTTCGCATTGATCCGCAACTGTCGTTTGAAACAGTGACGGCCACAAGTCGCTACATCATTCACAAACTCGAAGGCGAACCCTACAAGGTCGAGTTGTTCTTTTTGAGTGACGACCCGCACGATCGTGCGCGATTTGAACGCCGAAAACAAGGACGTCTTTTCGGCGAATCCGTATGGGTGGCATCGCCGGAGGATGTGGTCATCACCAAGCTACGATGGTCCAAGCAAGGCTCGCGCTCCAAGGACACCGACGACGCAAAGAACGTGATCGCCGTTCAACGCGACCTGCTGGACTGGGCCTACATCCATGATTGGTGCGATCAACACGGCACGCGAGAATTGCTGGATCAAATCCTTGCGGGTTTGCCGCCAGAGGCATGACGCGAAACTGTTCGCCCGGCCCGCTTAGCGGAATCTACGAAACTGCCATACATGGATCATCCACGGGTCATTGTGCTTGGCTATTCCGAAGCGTCGATGTTCATTCGGAACCCGGGTGATGCGCACATTGACGCGGTGATTGCCATCGCCGGACAACGTGAGCACGTCGTGGACACAACCGCAATTCAGCATGTGCTGCTACTCAATTTCGACGACACGGAGGCGATCAACGAGGATGACCCGCTTCATGCCGCTCGCATGGCCCAACGACAACGCCAGGCCGCTGCTGTCGGATTGATACTCACGCCGCCAACGATGGACGATGTCCGAGCGATCATTGAGTTCGCCGAGTCAATTCGCGGCATTCGAGGATCGCTGCTTTGCCATTGCCTCGGTGGAATAAGTCGATCATCCGCCGCCGCCCTGATTTGCTTGTCCGTTTGGATGGGAGAGGGTCTGGAATCGGACTGCGTCGACACGTTGCGCAATATCCGACCTGCCGCACAACCCAATCGAGATATGGTCTTGTTGGCTGATCGGCTCCTTGGACGTAGCAAGAAACTTGTCGGCGCGGTACGAAGTGCCTTCGGCGACTGATGAACGAGTAAGTACTGGCTAATGACAGGGTGACAGCTCCGCGTGGAGACCATATCCACATGTCAAAAAGTACCCGAAGAATAGTCCTCAGCCTCTCAGCGGCCTTAGCGATTGTCAGCCTAGGGTATTTCTTCGTCTGGATCCCGTTAATTCGCAAGGCCCGCTACTTCGATGTCGTCATCAATTGTTCGTCAAATCTCCGAAGAATTGGCCAGGCGGTTCAACAATACGAGGCTGCCTACCACGACTGGCCCCTACGTCATGACGACTGGGACCGCCGACTCATTACCGCCAACTTGATCGAGGAGCGAGACTTGCGATGCCCCGTCAGGCAGGACAGGAGTTTTCACTACCACCTCGCATCAATGCCGACAACACAACCATCGCTGACAGGCAATGAAGTCCTGCTATTTGAAGACCCCACCGCACATTGGGAATATTCAGGAAACATCCTCTATGCTGACGGCCATGTGCAGATTATCAAACTCGACAAATACCCACCTGAGTTGCTTAGCAGGCTTGCCACTATGAAGGGCAGCCAATGAAATCCGTTTTGCTTCGAGACAAACTCGCCTCCTTCTCCGAACACCGGTCCCTCAAGATCGTGGGGAAAGCTGGTAAGAATAGCCTTGGCACGCTGTTGCCTCTATGCGCCTTGTTGTCAACAAACGCCTGCAATCCAAAACAGGGTGCGACATATTCACAAGTTGAACACTGCGGTAATTCCCAACGGATTACCATAGGAATGCCGCTGGAAGACGCCGTGGCAATCTTGAAATCGCATCACGCAAATGAAACAGGTATCCAAGTCGTTTCGACTGATCCGAATAATAGGCTGCGCTTCTTCAACTTGCCCAACGGGCGAACATTAGAAATAGTTTCAAATGCCGACAGTGACTCCCGACAGACGATCAAAGGAATATCCATCAGCACGTACCAACCCAAGTCTTGGACAAATAAGCAAGACTCGGAGAGAAGTAGATTCTTAGAATCATTCAGAAAACTCCATCACTATGACATGGTCAACCAATCAACGGACTAAACTCTGAAAGCGATCAACCTCCACTCCAAACTCGCCGCCTTCTCCGACCACTGGTCCCCCAAGATCGTCGGCGAACTCAACGGCCAATACATCAAGCTCGTCAAGTTCAAAGGCAATACGTCTGGCATCACCATGCCAATCAGAACGAAATGTTCCTCGTCCTCGCCGGCCAGTTCGAGCCGCGTCGACAATTCGCCGAGACGGGGCCGTCTGGGAGCGGGTTTGGTCGGTCGATGAGATTGGTACTATGTGAAATCAGCGATTGAATGGGGTACCGCTGCAAGCCAATACCCATTGACACTCGCTGCACCAAGGCGAGCATTCAATGACATCGAACCGAAATACTCAGCCCAAAAAATCTGATAAAGATCTCGTGCAAAAAATAACGCCGGCCGAGAAATCGACCGGCGTTGGATAGGCTAAGCAGTGCTGACGTTATTTGCGGCGACGAAGGGCGATCGCTCCGCCAATCACCAGCAGCCCCATGGTTGCGGGTTCGGGCACATAGGCCAAGCCGAGCAGATTGCCGGACCCAGTTGAGCCGATTGACACGGCCTCGCCGGTTGCAAGGTTCATCTTGAACAGCATGTCGGCCGTGTTGTCGACCATGAACATAATGTCATTGTTATAGTCATACGCCATTCCATTTGGATTTCCGGAATTGACCAGCGGGCCAATCAGCGTCACGGCCCCGGTCGAGCGGCTAATGGTGTAGAAACTGTCCGAGCCGCTGCTCGAGGCATACAGGACATCGGTATCGGAGTTGTAGCCGAGATTCAGGAATGAAGTCAGGCCGGAGATTCCGACGATCGCAGCCGCCCCATTGGTCTTGTTGATCTTGTACAGATTACCGTTGGAGCCCCCGTACAGGTCACCGGTGCTCAGGTCGTATTCCAATCCGTGCATAACCAGTGTGGAATCGCCGTAAGGGCCGACGAGCGTCGCGGCGCAGGTGGTCGTATTCAATGTGTACAACGAGTCGTTCGACGTGGATGTGAGGTACATGATGTCATTAAAGCGGTCGTAGGCAAGTCCACCGGTCGTTCCGGCATTTGAACTGACGGTGCACAAGAGAGTCTTGGCGCCGGTGTTCATATCAACGCTGTAGAATGCCCGACTGCTATCAACGGCAAAGAGAGTCTGACCATTGACCGGCGAGACGATGAGAGATAATGATACAAAAACACAGGCTGCGCAAATTTTGACTTGCATCTCAAATCCTCCAATTAACCGGTCATGTTAACGCATTCTAAGCGATTCTTCAATGGTTTGGGCCCGATAATCGAGCACACAGCACTAAGGGCAGAAAGAAATCCACAAGAACTGAAACCCAGAAAGGCAGTGTCACAAAATGGCGCCCATCAATCTGAATCAGAAGCTCAGCCTTATCGCGGAACACTGGTCCCCCAAGATCGTCGGCGAACTCAACGGCCAATACGTCAAGCTCGTCAAGTTTCAGGGCGATTACGTCTGGCATCACCATGCCAATGAAGATGAAATGTTCCTCGTCCTCGCCGGCCAGTTCGATCTGCACTTTCGGGATCGCGTCGTCACCCTCCGCGAAGGCGAGTTCTGCATCGTCCCCCGCGGCGTGGAGCACAAACCCGTCGCCGAGCACGAATGCAGCGTCATCCTCTTCGAGCCCGCCGCCACGCGAAACACCGGCAACGTCGACCACGCCTACACCATCGAAGCCGACGCGCTGCATCGCATTTAACCCTCGGATTTCGCGCTCGACGTTGGTCCGCCCCCTGCCGGCGAAACTCCCTCCGCAAAAACGTGCACCGTCCACACCCTGTGCATGAGTGGCCACAACGCCGTGTGCTGTCGCGCGCGTCTACAGCCGCACTAATTGCAAGCGGCCTCGCAAGACACCGCTTCATCCGCGATGGCGCCATCGTTAGCCGGATCGACTCCTAATCTACGCTGATATTCAGAATTGCGGGTCTTTTGGCACGCGATTTGCATCCCTTGTCCCGATGGCGAGTGACACGGTCATTGGGGAGCCCTCGCGCGCGTTCATACACAATGCCGCGACCCCATCCGACGTCCCTGCGCCTGGGAGTAAACCATGATCCTCAAGAAACTCTGCGTACTTTTCCTGACCTTCGCGGCTCTGGCCACACTCGCGGCCCACGCACCGGCCGGCGATCAAACGGCATCGTCAACGCCCGCGACGCCGCCCGCCAGAGTCGTCAATACGCCCTACACCGTCCTCGGCTTCAACAACCTCGGCATGCACTGCATGAATCAGGATTGCTCGGAGCTGATGATCCTCCCACCCTACAACACCGTGCGGGCCCAGGTCATCGATCGCACCCACGGCTCACCCGAGATCGTCACCAGCGGAATCACGCTCGAATACGCGATGCCTACGAACACACGCTCCTCCGACAAGACCAACTTCTGGAAATACCTCCCGGGCCTGCTGGGTGTGACGCTTCCTCCCGACATCGGCCTCACCGGCAACGGCCTGTCGGGAAACATGACGCGCGCGACGGGGTTGAACTACTACACCGTCACGGGCATCCCTGTCACACCCATTGAAGACAGCGGCCGCGAGAACCCCTACCCCCTGGCGACCATCACCGCGAAACGAAATGGCGTCGTGATGGGTACGACTCAGGTCGTCGTTCCCGTCTCGTGGGAGATCAGTTGCAACATGTGCCACAACGAACAGGGCATTTCGACCGCAACCGACATCCTCCGCGACCACGATCGAATGCACGGCACAACCCTTGAAAGCAGCAAGCCCGTGCTGTGCGCCAGCTGCCACGCCGATGTCGCCCTCGGCGCACCCGGAGTTCCCGGCGTCTCGAACTTTTCATCGGCCATGCACACGGCCCACGCACCGCGCATGAAGCAAGCCGGCCTCACCAACGAGTGCTATGCATGCCACCCGGGCGTCCGAACGCTCTGCCAGCGCGATGTGCACATGTCGCGCGGGATGAGTTGCAACGACTGCCATGTTTCAATGGCGGCCGTGGGAGACCCCGCAAGAAGGCCATGGATCGATGAGCCCTCCTGCGGCAGTTGCCATCAAGCCCAACATCCGACGTGGGAATTCGAGGAGCCGGGCAAGCTCTATCAAGATTCGCGCGGACACCGCAACATTCTTTGCGCATCGTGCCACGGAAGCCCCCACGCCATCACCCCGACGATCACCGCCGCAGACAACGTTCAGGCCATCACGGCACAAGGCCACCCCGGGCGTATCGATACCTGCATCGTCTGCCATTCCGAAGTGCCGTCGGACCCATTCCCCCATCGACGGAGCGACGACTAGTCAGGAAATCGGAGCACAAAGCGGGACTTGTTTGACACGACACATTTGCGATTCCACCGGAGACGCATCATGAATCACTCACTTAGAATTCGATTCGCACTAACACTGGTCACTGCATTCGCGCTGTCGGCTTCGCTGCACGCCGACTCGTATTACACGATCACCGACCTCGGCCTTCTCGGCGGTCCCGTCGGCTCCGCGACAAATCTCAACAGCTTCGGCGCGGCGGTCGGGTTGTCCACCCTGCCAGATGGCAACTACCACGCCGCCGCATGGACTCCAACACCCACCGATCTGGGCACCCTCGGCGCCGACACCCAGAGCATGGCCTTTGCGATGAACGACGGCGGCCAAATCGTAGGTATCTCATACAACTATGGCGACCTCATCCCCCACGCCTTCATGTGGCAGGCTGGAGTGCTCACCTCGCTCGGGAGTTTCTCGCCGCACGACATTAATAACGCCGGCGTCGTGGCCGGGCGAACGACCATCTTCAACTCGGCCAATCTGTGGGTCGATCACGCCTGCATCTGGTCGGCAGGCGTTCTCACCGACCTGGGAACACTGGGCGGCTACAACAGCGAAGCAATGGCCATTAACACCGCCGGCGTGGTTGCCGGACAGGCCTATCTCGTGAACAACATGACCGTCCGCGCATGCGTCTGGATCAATGGATCGCCGCACGATCTCGGAACAATTGCCGGAACAGCGGGCGCCAAAAGCAGCGCCGCCGATCTGAACAGCAACGGCCTCATCGTCGGATGGACTGAAGTAACGGATGGTTCGCGCCATGCCTGTGCGTTCCAGACCGATGCGAACGGGGCTGTCCTCGGGCGCACGGACCTCGGCATACTCGCGGCCGGGCAACACAGTCACGCGTATGGCGTGAACAATGCAGGACTCATCGTCGGGACGTCCGCCGATCACGGATTTGTGTGGGAAGCCGGCACGCTGTTGGATCTCAACACGCGGATCCCCGCGAACTCCGAATGGACCATCATCAAGGGCGCGGCGATCAACGACGCCGGCGTCATCGTCGGCGAAGCGACACGCTTCGGCTTTGCCCACGGCGTGAAACTGACTCCCTTCGCCTGCCTGAAGGGTGACGTGAACACCGACGGATTCGTTGACGGCCGTGACATCGGGTCGTTCGTAAGCACGTTACTTACCGGAGGAAGCGCCGTTGAAGTCTGCGCCGGCGACGTCGCGCCATCGTACGACGGCGCCGTATCGATGAACGACGTTGCGGCATTCGTAGACTGCGTGCTGAACGGCGGATGTCTTATTTCAAATTAGATGTGCGGACGTCGGCTTCAGTCATCCAACTCTTCAAAAAAATCATCCCACGCCTCACCGAAGTCCTCAAAGTCCTCGGCGTCCTCCAGATCGTCCCAAAGCTGTTCGAACGCGTTGTCGTAATCATCCAACGACGTGCCGCAACCACTCACCACGGGAAGAGCAAGCGTGATCGGCGCAACCAGTAACAACCCCCGAAGGGACGCAAGCAATTTGGCTTTCATGGTCATACCCCTACTGACACAACCCGCAATCGTTGGTTAGTCCCTGCGCAACCGCCCTATCGCCCATTCCTCAGGATCGCCCCCATGTTCGCCTTCCACCCATCATTGATCATCGTCCGCAGATCATCAGCCTTCTCAAACACTTCCAGGAGAAACACACCGTCGTAACCAATCGTGTGCAGCGCCTCGCGGCACGGGTCCCACGGCAGATTCCCCTGATAGGGCAATCGATGCGTGTCGTTCACACCGTCGTTGTCATGCACATGGGTGTACTTTAGGTGCTTCCCCGCGAAGCGAACGCCCTCGACAATCCCGCAGGTCATGTGAGCGTGGCCGAAGTCGAGCAGAAACACGACATGCTCGCTGCCGCACTTGGCGACCTCCTCCACCAGCCGCTTCACATCCGCCCCGACCGGGTGATACGGTGGCATGTTTTCAAACGCGAACTTAACGTTGATCCGCCGCCCGATCTCCGCCAATTCCGCAAACGATTTCTGCAACTGCGAATACCGCTTTTCCAGATTCCCCGCAGGCACGTTCGACGGCGAGGGATGCACGACCGCTAGGTCGCCGCCCAGCTCCAGGCAGAACTCCGCCTCGCGGTGATAAAGCTCCACCGCCGCCTTGCGAACCGTTTCATTCTCGCTCGATGGATCAAGATCGTCGCCGAAATGAGCGTGAAGTGAATCAATCCGCACGCCGAGATCGCGGCAAACGGAGACCATGTCTTTCGCGGTAATGTTCTTGTCGCGGTTGCGATAGGCCTGCACAACGGTGCAACCGGCCTGCGCGTAAAGGCCGATCACGTCGGGCGGGTGAAAGTCCTCAAAGCCGAACGCCCCGATGGTGCCAAAGGTCATCATGCCGCCGCACGCCGATGTCTTGCCGGGGACTGCCAAACCAGTCCGTTGGTTTCGCGAGGATCAGGTACCGGCCAGACGCCGCCGAATGATCTCGGCGCGGGCCACGCTTCGCTGCTCACCCGACATGCGGGCACCGTGTATCTTCTGGAGATGCGCA
>CAZSBF010000002.1:85364-86807 GCA_964605185.1 uncultured Planctomycetaceae bacterium | reverse complement strand
CGAAGAAGGAAAAGGCGGATCGCCGAAGCGGCCGTCGAAAACCGGTACGGAGAAGCGCGAATTAATATTTGACTGTCCCGAATTAACATAAGATATGTCTATACGGCAAAGTTTACGTAAACATACTCGCCGCAATCGGGCAGTGATCCTAAGCGTATCGTTGTTTATGTTCTCCGTTCTAGCGACCATGTCGATACGAGCCGAGTATGTCTCAAGGGAATTCGACATAGGAATCTATCACTCTTTCTTGTGGCTTGATGTGTATTCAGGTAGCACTGGAGATCTAGACAGGATGGTATTAGAAAGACGGCTGGGCCCCAAGTGGACTCTTTCGTTTCTTATCCCACCACTTAAATATATTACGCTGCCTCATTATGAGGCTCAGGTACTAAGCGCGAGCTCGGCTGCTGAACTAGCCTCAGGGGTAAAAATAAATGCCCAAACTGTTCAAATCAAACGATATTTTCTACCCCTGATATGGTTGCTACTTATTTTGGCCTTGTCCGCATACCCCGTATTGAGAAGGGTGTTTCCTCTCCGACTATCCGATCAGTGCAGCAACTGTGGCTATTGTATTCGTGGGAATTGTAGCGGAGTATGCCCGGAATGCGGCACACCGATCCCGCCCGAGCAGATAGTGAAGAACGGTAATCCGGAACAGCGACCCAGTTCTTGACTGTCCCGCATTATCCCATCCGTGAGCACCAACGGTGCGCTCCAGCCCCAGCCTGGTGCAACACACCAGGAAAGAATCGCCCATCCCAACAAAGCCCTGAAAGGGCGTCCTATGATTGTCCCGAATTATCACCGCGCCAACGGATTGATGGTACGATAATAGTCAATCATGGATTTTGAAACGATTCCTGAACAGGTGCGGGCATTGTCGCGCGAGGCAACCGATGCGCTGAGACGGATTGAACCGACGATCACCGAGATGAAAAACCGACTTTATCCGTGCGACGTAGTCACGGATGACGGCGTTGTTCATCCGCGTGTTTATGTCATGGATGCGAATGCGTACCTCAAGGAGTGGGGCGTTTGGCCGTGGGCGGACAAGGGGAAGGACTGGGTTCCGGCGGAGCGAATTACTTCTCTGCGGTCCAGCCCGCATCGCCTGCCACCGCGGTTTGCAAACCTCTTAATGGCGGCGGGCGAGTCGGGCATGGGCTATTGCGCCTTCGTAGTTGAGTTGCGTGATGGACGCTGGCTTCACTATGTGATGGGTAATGCCGTGGACTTTCCGCTCTGGCCGGAGGGCGTAGTGGCGGAAGATGTAGTGGCGGTGCACCCGCACGCGCGCTTCCCTGAGCATCGGGATCGCGCGCCGAGGGCGGATGAATCGAGTGCTCGTTTTGCGTGGTGCCCTTTTCGGGCTTGATCGGGGGGGGGGGGGGGGGGGAAAAGGAGAAAAAAGGGGAGGGGGAGAGTGTTTTAGGCCAGTGG
>CAZSBF010000002.1:64613-85354 GCA_964605185.1 uncultured Planctomycetaceae bacterium | reverse complement strand
CCCCCGGCGCCGCCGCTCGCCCGCCCCCCCCCCCCCCCGGGTAAAAGGACTAAAAAGGGACTGGAGTCATTGTTTAGCTCCCTTGCTCAAGCGGTAATTAGGGACAGCCACGAATGGCATGTAATCAACCGTTGACAAAATACGCGATCTTTCTTGCATCGTACCGTGGTCGCGTCAATCTGCGATAGTTTTTCGGTCGGCGTTTTACTGCACGGGGTTCGATTCGGTTGGGGCGTTGGGGGAGCAGGTCGGCGGCGATGCGGGCCAGGAGCGTGGTGACGAGTGCGCGGCATTCGCGTGAGGTGCGACAGGCCAGCAGATGCGGCAGTGCCGCCATCAGCCGTTGCTGCGTGCCGGCGAAGCTCAGCCACCGCGGATCGATCTGGTGCTCTCGGGCCGCTCGCCACATCAGCAGCCGGATCAGATTGTATGCCAGTTGGTAGACCAACAGTTCCTTTTGCACCATGTCCGGCGACATGCCCTTCAGTGCTTCCATGCCCAGCGTCGTTTTCAGACTGCGAAGGTTCAGCTCGACCAGCCACCGGTCGCGGTACAGTTGCGTCAGGTCCGGTTTCGGAAAGGCGATCGGGTCGAGCAGCGTCGTCACCACGTTCAGTTCTCGTATTCGTCCGGCCAACCCCGTCTACCAATCTCTGAGCGAGTTTGGCATGCTGCTTCCGTAATGGACGGAGGAACGTATGCCGCGCGAGAGAAGTCGTGACCTGAAGAAAGAGAAGTTCTGGCGGCGCATGATTGGCGGCCAGGCGCGGAGCGGGCTGTCGATCAGCGGCTGGTGTCGGCGTCATGCACTTCAGGAGTCGGGGTTCCATTGGTGGCGCCGAGAACTGTCTCGGCGTGATGCGGCCCAGCAGCGAAGGAGGCCCCGCCGAAGGACGTCATCGTTCGTGCCGGTCCGTATCGCCGGCCCCGGCGGAATCGAACCAGCCGGCCGGTCAGATCGAGATCGTGCTGTCCGGCGACCGGCGCGCACGAGCGATGGCGAGAAGGTGCGAGAAGGGAATGTCTCCAAGGCGACTCTTCGACACGCACGAGCGGGCCGTGCACTCCTCCACCCCTTCAGGGTGGAGACAAGGCTTGGAGCCTTGATAACCCGGGGTAGGGCTTCGCCCAACCCCGGGCTGAGTTCCATGACCCCTTTGGGGTCGTGGGGATTGAGCACCTCGCGCTCCGACGGTCGGAGTTTCGAATTACCGGAGTGAAGGATTGTGGTCGATGGCGACATCGCGGGGAGTGGCCGAGGATCGTACGTCCTCCGGACGCAATGAAAATTTTGGGGGCTCATCTCCGGCGGTTGAAACCGCCGGCTACCATCGTGCGCCCTCCGGGCGAAGGGGCTGAGTCGTTTGTTACTCATGCCGCATGGCGTCGATGGGGTGGAGGATGGCGGCTTTGAAGGCGCGGATCATGCCGAAGAGGACGCCGGAGCAGTGGAGTCGGGGCTACAATTACGGTATGGCAATGCAGTGGATAAAGTACATGGCAGTTCTCATCCTTGCGGCGGGGTGTTCGCAGGAGTGGAGGCCGCCCGTGCAGATGTCGCCAATGCCGCCGCCGAAGGTGTTGGTGCAGACTGAGTTCGGCCTGATCCCGATGACGACCGTTGAGGCCGCGGCATATCAGCGCGAGGGGGTATTAGTGGGCAAGGGGCCGTTGCTGTTGTCGGAAGTCGGCGGAGACTATTTCAGCAGTCGATCGGAAATCGTCGGGCTCGGCCCACCATCTGGATTGTCGATGGACCGCCGCGCGGGGTATGCGTTGCCGACGCAGTACTATGTGCGCGGCGAGCACACATCGAGGGGCTACACGTCCGGCGAGTATGGACGGCTCGACAATTTCACGCCGGGCCGGCACACATCGACCGGTTACATCGCGGGGCATTATCGCGGCGATGGAAATTACACGCGGGGCGAGCACACGTCGCGGGGGTACATACCGGGGCACTATCGAGCCGAGGCGCTACCAACGGTGTTTGTGCCGACGCCACGCGCTGCGCAGCCGATGTACACGCCGTATCAAGGGGTCGGGCGGCCATAAGATCGCGAGGAATGGGTCGGTCGCAATGCGCCGATTGCACATCGCCGCGACCGCCGCGCAATTGCCGTCTCGACGAATTACTGAACCAAGTCAACAAAGACTCGAATGTCGAGACCGTCGATCGTGAGGTCGGCATTCAAGTCGGCTCGGCATAGGTGGGCCGGATTCACATCGGTGCCGAGCAAAACGGATGCGAGAATGTTGCCGTCCACCTCGTCGACATCTCCGTCTGCATCAAAGTCCCCCATGGCCACGAGCGAGGAAATGGTGAAAGCCTTCGTGGCGCTGGTGGCCATGTTGTTTGCGAAGTCGGTCGCCACGACGTAGTACATCACCACGCCGCCGCAGGGCTCGGCGGGAATGGTGCCGCGATAGATTTGGCCGCCGCTGTAACGCATCGGAGTCTGCAGGTAGGGCCCGCCTTCGACGGAATAATGCAATTCGATTCCCTTGTCGAAAAAGTTCCGATCAGATGTCATGCCATCCAGAATCGCGGCGCGTACGACATAAGGCGCGTTGATGACGGTTGTGTTTGTGAGCTGCTCGGTTTTGATGGTGGGCGCTCGCGTATCAACGGCACCGGTCGTATTCATGTAGACACGATTCCGGAAACTGCCGGATTCGCCCTGACCGGTCACGATGTCGAGGCGTCCGTCTCCGTTCAGATCAGCCACCTTTATGTCGAGCGACGAATCGGAGATCGGAGTGATAAGGCCGGTCACTTCGGTGAACACGCCGAGACCGTTGTTGTTGTAGATGCGTTCGGCCGTGCCGCCGAGTCGCGCGACGATGAGGTCCAGGTCGCCATCGTTGTCGTAATCGAGAAACTTGCTGTCGTTGTCATCGACGGTGGGGTTGGGGGAGATGTTCGCGCTGATGTCGGTGTAGGCGCCAGTCCCGTCATTACGCAGCAAAAACTCGGCATTGAGTGATGTAGGCGATGCGTTGGCCCCGAACAGGTCGAGATCGCCGTCGCCGTCGATATCACCAAAATCGTATGAATAGGCATTTCGGTCGTTCGGCACGCCCGCCACGGTGGTGTAAACACCGGCGCCATTGTTGCGATACAGACGGCTAAGATTGGTTCCGGTGCTCGCGGCGCGGACATCCAGGTCGAAGTCGCCGTCGATGTCGCCGAAGATGGCGTCCATCGGTTCGGCGAGCACGGCAACCGGGTGCCGCGTGGCCGTTTCGTCGGTGAAGACACCCGCGCCGTTGTTCGTATAGATCTTGTTCTGCCCCGCGCCAAAGCGATTGACCGCGCCACCATTGGTCAGATAGAGGTCCAGGTCTCCGTCGTTGTCGATGTCGCCGAACTGGGCACGGGTGCAACTGAATGTGAGCGCGGGAAGTCGTGTCGCGGACCCATCGGTGAAGACGCCAAGGCCATTATTGATGAGGAGGATTGGTTGTCGGTTGAAGTCTTGGGCAAGGATGATGTCGAGGTCGCCGTCATTCTCAATGTCGCCCAGTTCGACGCCGCGAACGTTTCCGCTGGCCGCGCCGCGCGCCACGCTCTCGTCCGTGAATACGCCGCTGCCATCGTTGATGTAGATTCGCGCGATCTGCAGCGCACCGGCCGAGGAAAAGCCGCCGCCATTGGCCCATACGATGTCGAGGTCGCCATCGCCATCAAGATCGCCGATGGTGAGTTGATTGGTGTAGTCAAGCGGATCGGGCTGCGGGAATCGAGTCGTGCTCTGTTCGACCCAAATCTGCGCGGAGGTAATGTCTGTGCATACCACGGAAATGGCAATGGCAAAGAAAAATGCAGCGCAGCGCGGGCTCAATCGGCGGCTGTGGGATGCGACAGGTGCGACACTGGTATGATTCACGACTTCCCCTCATTGGTACTGGGCTTCGAGCCGAGGAATCCGGCCTGAAGCTGCAGATCGCATTAAACGATGATTTGCAGGGCGCATTGTACCGCCATGGGCCCAGTGGCACCGCGCGAGGGAGCGATTGTTATAGGAGTTCGAAGTCCTGACGGGGCCTGAGGGTGTAGTCGGGCGTCGCAGGCTACATCCGAAACACGCCGTGCTGCCGCGGAGGGAAGGGTGCGTTCAGGGAGGCGCCGATGGCAAGGGCGAGGGTCATGCGCGTGTCAGCCGGGTCGATGACGCCGTCGTCCCACAATCGCGCCGTGCTGTAATAGGCACTGCCCTCGGCGGCGTATTTCTCCAGCGTTGGCCGTTTGAATTCTTCTTCTTCGGCGGGCGTCATCGGCTTTGACTTGCTTCGCGTGAGTTGATCTTTCTTCACGGTGAGCAGCACATTCGCCGCTTGATCGCCGCCCATGACGCTGATCCGCGCGTTTGGCCACATCCAGAGGAAGCGCGGCTGATAGGCGCGGCCGCACATGCCGTAGTTTCCCGCGCCATAGGAGCCGCCGATGATGACGGTGAACTTCGGCACGTTTGCATTGCTCACCGCGGCGACCATCTTCGCGCCGTCCTTGGCGATGCCGCCGGATTCGTAGGCCTTGCCGACCATAAAGCCGGTGATGTTCTGCAGGAAGACGATAGGCACGCCGCGCTGGCTGCACATCTCAATGAAGTGGGCCGCCTTGACCGCGCTCTCGCTGAAGAGGACGCCGTTGTTGGCGAGGATGCCGACGGGGTAGCCCCAGAGGTGGGCGAAGCCGGTGACGATGGTGCTGCCGTAGAGCGCCTTGAATTCGTGAAAGCGGCTGCCGTCGACAATGCGGGCGATGATCTCGCGGACGTCGTAGGGCTTGCGGATGTCTTTCTGGATGACGCCGTAGATCTCGTGTGCGTCGTAAAGTGGCTCGTCGGCGGGAAGCGTTCGCAGCAATTGTCCGGGCTTTTCGTTCAGGTGCTCAACGATGTGGCGCGTGATGGCGAGGGCGTCTTCATCGTTCAGTGCATAGTGATCAGTCACGCCCGACGTGCGGCAATGGACATCTGCGCCGCCGAGTTCTTCGGCGGTGACTTCTTCGCCCGTGGCAGCTTTCACCAGCGGCGGCCCGCCGAGAAAGATGGTGCCCTGATTGCGGACGATGACGGTTTCATCGCTCATCGCAGGGACATACGCGCCGCCCGCGGTGCAACTGCCGAGCACGACGGCGATCTGCGGAATCTCAGCCGCGCTCATGCGCGCCTGGTTGTAAAAGATGCGACCGAAGTGTTCTTTGTCAGGGAAGACCTCGGCTTGAAGCGGAAGATACGCACCGCCGGAGTCGACGAGATAGATGCAGGGCAGGTGGTTCTCCAGCGCGATCTCCTGCGCGCGGAGATGTTTCTTCACGGTGATGGGGTAATAGGTGCCGCCCTTCACCGTCGCGTCGTTGGCGACGATGAGACATTGGCGACCCTGCACGCGGCCGATGCCGGTGACAACGCCGGCGCAAGGGGCGTCGTTGTCGTACATGTCCGACGCGGCCAGCGGAGAGAGTTCGAGAAAGGGGCTGTCCGGGTCGATGAGCCGTTCGATTCGATCGCGAACGACGAGCTTTCCGCGACTGGTGTGCTTCTCAACGGCCGCGGCGCCGCCGCCTTGTTTGACAACGGCAACACGCTGCTTCAGGTCGGCGACCTGCGCCTCCATGTGGGCCTTGTTCTCAGCGAAGACAGGATCGCTGGTGGAGATTTTGGATTGGATGGCGTCCATTGGGGGGTGAGTCTATTCGCTCTCGAACAGGTTCCCAAGCCCGCCGAGGACCGAGCCCGATTCCTTTCCGCGGGCAGCACTGAAGCTACCGGCGATGCGGCCGGCAAGGCGCGAGAACGGAAGCGATTGCAGCCACACGCTGCCGGGGCCGCTGAGTGTGGCAAGAAAGAGGCCTTCGCCGCCGAACAGGGATGTCTTGATGCCGCCGGCCAGCTTGATGTCGTAATCCACACTCGGTTGGAAGGCGACGAGGCAGCCGGTGTCCACGCGAAGGGTTTCGCCGGGGGCCAGTTCGCGCCGCGTGACGGTGCCGCCGGAGTGGACGAATGCGAGGCCGTCGCCCTTGATGCGCTGGAGGATGAACCCTTCGCCGCCGAAGAACCCGGCCCCGAGTCGTTTGGTGAAGGCGATGTCGATCTGCACACCCCGGGCGGCACAGAGGAAGGAACTCTTCTGGCAGAGGATTTCGCCGCCGAGCTCCGCAACGTGCATGGGGATGATCTTGCCGGGGTAGGGCGCTGCAAAGGCGACCTGCTCGCGCTTCGCGCCAACTGCGCCAAAGGTGGTCAGGAAAAGAGACTCGCCGGTGATCATCCGTTTACCGGCCTCGAAGAGTTTCCCCATGATGCCGGAGTTCTTCGACGGGTCGCCGAAGACGGTTTCCATCTGGATGCCCTGCGTCATGTACATCATCGCGCCGGCCTCCGCGACGACGACCTCGCCGGGGTCAAGCGTGACTTCGACGAACTGCATGTCGTCGCCGTAGATTTCGTAGTCGATCTCATCAGCGATGCGGGATTTCGGCATCGGCGGAGCAGAACCGCCACCCAATGCGCCAACGAGCGTGGCGACGTGCTTGGCCTTGGTCCATTCACCGGTCGTCGGGCCATACACCATGGCCTCGGCGCCGCCGACGCCGGGGAGTTGGTGGATGAGGTCATCGAGGGTCATGGGACCGACGGATTTGCCGTCCTTTGCGTAGTACCAGCCTGTTTCACCTGCCATGGAACGCTCCTTTGAATTCGTATTGGGACTTGGGTGCCGATTATCCGAATCGCAAGGCACGGGCGTGTCAAGGCGGCGTCTCGGTGCCGTGATTATGCGACCCTCCGAGAAGCAATGCCGAATTGGGGAGTTCGCCCCGGTGGAACCCGATGAGAATCGTATGGTAGAAGGACACGCAACCGGAGATTCCCCGTGCTAACCCAAACTCCGTCCTCCATTCGTTCGTCGGAATCGTATGAGCTTGCGCCGGCCCAGGCCCTGCCGCCGGTTCGGCCGTCGCGGATGGTGTTCGATGCGCCCGCGCCTGCTGCGCGATCGGCGCCGGTCGCCGCGCCATCGAGTTCACTCGTTCCTGGCGTCGCACTGATCCTCGGGTTAGGCGCGCTGCTGTTTCACCTGTCGAACGACCGATCCTTTCTTCTGGGTCAAT
This sequence comes from uncultured Planctomycetaceae bacterium, assembly GCA_964605185.1. Lineage (GTDB taxonomy): Bacteria > Planctomycetota > Phycisphaerae > UBA1845 > UTPLA1 > JACRIM01. The sequence goes on along the minus strand of CAZSBF010000002.1, from coordinate 78,234 downwards.
TTGTTGCGGTGGTGTGCACGCCGTTGGCGCTGTATGGCTTGGTCAAAGGCGGCGTGCGGAAGGCGATGATGCTTGCGGCGGTGTTCGCGGCGTTCTACGGGTTGGCGACGCTGCCCGACATTCTCGAAACCATTCTCACGCCGATGCTCGGGGCGACGGCGCCGCTGCCGGCCCTGGTCGGAACGGCCATCGCGGGTTTTGTACTGGTCATCATCGCGGGTATGTGGTCGAAGCGACTCAAGGCGCGCCTGCACAAGTCCAGCGGCGGGATCTTCTTTGACCGTTCGTTCGGGGCAATGGTGGGCGCGGCCGAGGGGGCGTTGGTCGTGATAACGGTCTGCTGGGTGTCGACATTGCTTCGCCCGCAGGCGGTTCGACTGCGCGATCAGGGCAATGCCCCGATGGACTCGTTTCGATATCAGTTCGCGGGAAACCTGATTCGCGTGGCGGATGAGGCCTCGGTCGGGCCGATCGGAGATTTTGTTCGTTCGACGAACCCAATCGAGCAGTCGCCGGCGCTGAAGTCGATGATTCAGAGCCTGAACGAGACGGGAAAGTTCAGCCTGGAGGGGATCGATCCCAAGCTGGTCGAAAGCGTCCAAAAGATGTTGCAAGGCAACGGGACCAACGGCGCGCCGGACCTGAATGCCCTGATGAATCAATATCGCAATGGCGCAACTGGCTCTCGCTGATCAGCACGGGTCAACGAGTTGACCCATGCCATCCAATCCACGCTCGTAATCTCCACAAACGAATCGGCCGTGGCGGACTCCCGCGTCCCGCCACGGCCTTTCGGTCGACCGTCACACGTCTCTCCCCACGAAACACGCGCGACGATCAGCGCACGCGACCGGCCTCCACCCCACCGGAAAGCAACGCGAGCCGGCTGAGTGCGAGGTGACGCGGAGCGTACCCGCGCCGTATGAGCCGGCCCGTGGATCGACGCCGGTCGCGATACACCGGACCCACTCCCTTGCAGAAACTCTCGGTTGCTTTTGCTTCCTTGCCCGTCGCTGCGCTTCCGACCCATTGCGCGTCGTCGCTGTCACCGGCGGCGCGGCAGTGGAAAACGAGACGATCGACGTGAAAAATGCGGGGTCGCGAAAAAGGGCGCGTGACACGGAGCGAAAAACCCACTCCTCCGCTCGGATGCTCCGATCGCCTCGTCGCCCTCTCTCGCAACCACCTGGTCGGAGGAGAAGGAATACCCCCGGAAGGGCAGTTCCCTCGCGTCCCTCCCCCTCCATACCTGAAAGTCGGTTGTGTATGGTGCAAACACATCTGCGCACACTCTCCGCGAGGCGGTGCGGCTCCCCCACGGGCGCGGCCGGAGATGATGGCCGATGGCCCGTGACGGGGCGCCAGGCACCTGCGTGCTTCTTTCCCATATTGGTGGATGAAGACGCCGATTCACCGGCAACGATGGTTGCCGACAACCACGCGTCGAAAGATAGAACCAAAACGTGCGAGGCCGTCCACTCTTCGACTGGCGCGACTGCGCTTCAAGAACTTCCACTGCTCCGCGGGCCGGAAAGCCCGCTGAAACCAACTCAGGCCGCCGGACCGTTGAACGCCGTTGTCATCGAAGTGTCGGAACCGATTCAAGATTCGATGGCGACTGCGTTCGTCCGATTCGACCTATCGAATGATTCTTCCCCGCAGGAACAAGAAGGCAAGGGGCTGGATCTAATTATTTTCGTGGGGCAAGTGAGATTTGGAGGGCGATTGCGTTCCCTCGGCGGCGTTCGTCGAGTACCGCGGCGAGATCGCGACATACGGCAGGCCCAGCAGCTTTTTGACGAGGATGATCTCGCCGACGTCGTTGCCTTCGAAACGGTGGCCGATCCATTGGAGGAGGTAGCCGATTGCGATCAGGCCGGTGGGCCGCCACCAGAGGTCCCATCGCCATTGAACGAGTTGGACGCCGCCGAGAATCAGACCGGCAACGGCAAGCGGGATGCCGATCATGTGCAACCAGAATGACACGGGGTGCTGGTGTCGCTCGAGCCAGTTTTGGATCGCGGAGTGCATTGCGGCATTTTATGGCGGATATCGCGTTGCGCCGAAACCAGATCCGAGCCGCGTGGCGCAAGCCCGCGGGCCGAGTAGCGGAAAGGTGGAGCGAACACTGCGATTTCATTACCCAACGCGACATGCCACAGGGCTTGCGCCCTGTGCTCGGATTGGGTGGCTATCGCTCACGGACAAGCAGAGCGCGATCCGTGCCGAGCCGGTCGATGTGCGTTGCGATGTCGCGGAGAAAACGGTGGCCGTCTTCGTAGTAACCCGCCGTGGCGCGGAGGCCGGGGTCGTGGGCGCGCCAATAGGCATTGAAGCAGCCCATCAGCGATTCGCGGAGGTACTTGCTGAAAATGCTGGCCAGCGCCGTCGGCATGTGGCGCGACTCGCCCGACTGGCTGAAATGCACTTGCCATGTTGATTCGCCGCTGATCATTTCATATGCGCTGCGGTCCGGCTCCTCCTCCAACACGCGCAGGCGGCGGTCGTCGAAACTCTTGAGCAGGAGCGGCGCATAGTGTTCGCGCGCACCCTGCTTATCGATGAAGAAGAAGATGCGATGCGACGGGTGTGCGTCGGCCACGCGCTGCATCAGGCGAAGTGTCAGGCCCAGCAGCACGGTGGCCTTGTTGTGCGTTGCCTTGACGAGACGGTTGTAGTGGCCCTCGGGCAGGACCTCGGACCATGCGCCGGCAATCTTCACGTCATGGATTGCCGCGTCGTCGCCGAGCAGGCGGGCAGAAATGCGAATGCCGCCTTCATCCGCATCGAGCGGTAGGGACGGATTGGCGTCTCGATACCACGGGTGTTGGGCAAGCAGCGGGATCGACTCCGGGCACAGCGCGGTAAGCAGCTCCCGCAGCGTCGTCGGCATTCCGCGCCAGGCGGTGGTCACGGTGAGGGCTGTGCGTTCGAGCCGCGCGATGCCCTCCTGCGGTTTGTGCAGCTTTTTGCTATCGACGATGGGGATTCGGCCGCGCGCGGCGGCGGGCTTGCTGCTCACGCTTTTCGCAAGGAGCGTCCAGAGCGATTCGCCTTCGAGATCGCGAGGGACATCAAGCGCGGCGGCGCTGACCACGAGCGGTCCAAGCAGCGGCCCGTAGCCAGCTTCGTCGATTCCAACGAGAAGGGTGCGTTCGCTCATAACGCTATAGTGCATCAAGACAACCGAATTGGCGAGTGCTCTAATCACTCAAAGTTGGCGTCGCGATTCCTGAATTGGTGCCATAGAGCGTAAGAGGCCTAGAAGCATCCGCCGATGATATCGAGCACGCTGAAACTTATCGACTTTATCACTCCGTTGTGGGTGACTATGGGAAAGGCGTAGAACGGAACGTCATGAAGATTTGTGAATCCTGGGCACAACGATAGTACGGCTGCTTCGCGGGTTGGAAATATGTCGGAGATAGGGACGAGGACAGCCGCCGTTGTGCAGTCGGGGCCGCCGCCCCAAAAGTCGCAAAGCCGAAACGGCTCAAGTTCCGAACCCGCCTCAAGCACCTCAAGTTGCAGTCCGCTGTAATCGATCAGTGGAAGGGCCACTTCGTAAACTCGATAGCCCGGTTCTTCGATGCAATCCTGGTTGGCATCACAACCAGGCGTCTCAAGCCGCATCAATTTTGACCGCTGATCGAGCGAGAAGATGGACTTTTGCCAGCCACCGGAACCGACCGCCGCGAGAGCGCCGCCCAAATGAATGGAGGGCGACCTCAGGGTCTTGCAGGCGATTATCACGTCGCCGTTGAGCGTTCCCACCTGATTCGTTTCAGTCCCCGCGACTCCAGACGTTGTCGTGGAGTTCAGCGGTCCTATGAATGGCAGCGTACTGAATGAAGAAGGCAAATCGAGAATATCCTCGCTGCCCGAATCCAGAAAAACTTCCACGATTTGGCCGGCGACGTTGATGTTGATGGCGGGAATCGTATAAGTATTCTGCGGCCCAAGGTCTCCACCTTTGACGGAAATATTGCAATTGCTTTGCGAAAGTGGATTCGTATCGACGCGAAGCGTCTTGTTCGGGTAGTCGATCATCAGCGTTACATCATGAAAGACAGATGCTCCGATGATGCCGTCGATGGAGCGCTCGGCAAAAAGCGGTATATCGATCACCAGTGCGAAAAACGAATTGAACTCCATGGTTCCCATGGTCAAAGAATCAATCTGGACTGTCGAGATATTTGTGCTGGTTCCTCCAACCCCCTGTACGCTGAAGACCTGAGGCGTCTTGGGGAGCAGGTTGCCGATCTTGGATGAAACAGTCGTCACAGCCGCGCCGGTGTCGACGATCATGGTGTAGGGGCCTTGGCCATTGATCATCGCCGAGACGACAAACAGGCGGGTGGATGACTGAATCGAGGACACTCCGGCCATTCCATTCGGAATCATAATTGATGCCGGTATGGGAGTGAGCGCCGGACAACTCGTCCCAGTACAAACAATAAGCGTTAGGAGGCAAAACACCGACACCAGTACGCCGTTGATTGGAACGAAACGCGACATTCAACGATCCCTTACCTACGTGGCGACAAAATCGATCGAGGCAAATACACCCCAGCCCCCTTCATCACGGAATCGGCCTTGGCATCGCGATGGAAGGAGATCAGCTGGTACGCACAGCGAATTCAATCACGTTTAGTATAACAAATTCGACTCTCGGGCGGGGACATTTGTATTGCTAAGTTGCCCTCAATCGTCGAGTGAACAGACGAATTAGGAGTGCGGCAGCATAGACCACACCGGCAAGGACAATCGTTGTCGCCCCGGCGGGAAGGCTTGGGGAGTAACTAATGGCAATGCCGCCGGTGGTCAGGGTGATCCCGATAAGTGTAGCGATGATCATCATTTGAAAGAGTGTCCGCGCGAAGAAGCCGGCCACCGCGGCGGGCAGCGTGAGCAACGCAATAACCATGATGATGCCGACAACTTTGAGCAAGACGACGACGGTGAGTGCGGTGAGGACGAGGAGTAACAAGTAGTACAACTCGACGCGAATGCCGCGCAGCCGAGCAAATTCCTCGTCGAAGCACACAGCGAGGAATCGGTTGTAGTACAGAATCCCGAGTACGAGGATTCCAATATCGAGACCGGCAGTGAGCCACATGTCCTGCGATGAGACAAGCAGAATACTGCCGAAGAGATACGCCGTGAGGTCTTCATTGTAACCGGGCGTTTGAGAAATAAAGAGCACGCCGACCGCCATGCCGACCGACCAGATGGCGCTGATGACCGTATCTTCGCGTTGTTTCGCGCGAAGGCTCACCCAGCCGATGATGATCGCGGAGAGGACAGCGGCGATCGTCGCGCCGAGAAGCGGGTGGCACCATTGCCACCCCCGCGTGACCTGGAAGTATTTGGCTGCGCCGAGCCCGCCGAGGACGCAGTGGGCCACGGCACCGGCGATGGAAGTAATGCGGCGACTGACAACATACGTGCCGATCACGCCGCAGGCGATGCTGGCGAGGACGCCCATGAGCAGGGCGTTCTGCAGAAGCGGCAGGGTGCGGACGGCGTTTAGAAAGTCGGACATGATCTCGGCGGCTCCTTAATGATGATGATGCCCGTGGTGGTGGTCGTGGTCGTGATGGACCATGGCGATGTCGCCGCCATACAGTTCGGAGATGGTCTTGCCGCTGAGTTCGCTGGCGCAATGTTTCGAGACCGTGCGGTTCACACAAAGGATGGTCTGCACGAGGGTCGAGACAAAGCCGACGTCGTGCGAGACGAGGATGACCGTGAGCCGCTTGCTGAGTTCCCGAAGCAGATCGTAAAAGTCGTCCTGCACCGCCTGATCAAGGTTCGACGTCGGTTCATCAAGCAGAAGCAATTCCGGCTCGCAGGCAAGCGCGCGGGCGATGAGGACGCGTTGGCGTTGTCCGCCGGAGAGGGCCGCGAAGGGCCGGCGTTCGAACTTGGCGAGGCCGACTTCCCCGAGCGTGCGCTCCGCGATCTCAACGTCACTTCGTCGGTAAGGGCCGATCGATGAGCCGATGCCAAGTCGCCCCATCAGCACGACATCCATGACGCTGACGGGGAAATGCGGATCGAGCTGGGCGTATTGCGGCATGTAGCCGACACGCCGCCGGGCCTTCTCGGGAGCGAGGCCGAAGACACGGATACTCCCGTTGCGAGGCTGGAGCAGGCCGAGGATGAGCTTAAGCAGCGTCGTTTTTCCGCCGCCGTTGGGTCCGACGATGCTGACGAAATCGCGCGGACCGATGGTGATGTTCACATTTTCCAATACGACGTCGGCGTCGTAGCGGAAGTGCAAGTCCTGGGTCAGGATGACGTGGCCCTCGGTCACGGTGTGTGCTCCTTTGCCGTTCCAAGGGCGCGGGCGACTTCGCGGGCCATGGTCTCCATGTTCGCGAGATAATCCTCGGCCATGGGATCGAGCGGCACAACCGCCCCGCCAATGGCGTCGGCGATGGTCTTGGCACCGGCGGTCGGGAACTGCGGCTGCACGAAGATGAGCTTTACACCGGCCTTTTTCGCGCGGGCGATGAGCGTTTCGATTCGTTTGAAACTTGGTTCCTTGCCCTCTTCTTCTACGGCGACCTGCTTGAGGCCATAGGCATCGGCGAAGTAGCCATAAGCAGGATGAAAAACGAAGAACTCGCGGCCTTTCAACGGGGCCAGGGTCGCGGCGAGCTTGGCATTGAGGGTGCCGAGGTCCGATTCAAGCCCCTTGAGATTCGCATCGAATTCAGCCCGGTGAGCGGGGTCGGCGGCGGCGAGTCCGTCGCGAATGTGCCGGGCCTGGTGGATGACCAGCTTTGGGTCGAGCCAGATGTGCGGGTCTTTCGACTCGTGATGAGCGTGGTCGTGCCCTTCTTCGGTGCAGGCGTCCGTGGCATCGAGGAGCTTCGTGCCTTCGGAGGTGTCCACGATGGTCAGGCCGGTGATGGAGCTTCGAATCTTCTCAACGAGTCCGCGTTCGATCGGCAGGCCGATGCGAAAGTACACACGCGCGGTGGAGAGCTGTTGAATCTGGCGCGGCGTCGGCTCGAAGCTGTGGTGAGATTGGCCGGGGCCGACAAGGACGTGAACATCGACATGCGCGCCGCCGATTCGTTTAACGAAACACGCCTGTGGCGCAATGGTGACGAAGACCGTGGTGACGCCGGGCCGGCTGGTGGGTTTCGTGGACGCGGTGTCGCAGCCGGCGAGCGCGAGGATGGCGCAGGTCGGGAAACAAAGCGCGCGATGGAAGAAATTCAGCATGGTGCGGTGCGTGTCGGGTACTCGATGGTCGGCGGCCGGAACTCAGTATTACATTGTAATACACGGCCGTCAACGCGGCGACGGAGGGGAATCCGCAGTTTTGGCAGGCAGGGACGCCTGTCTCACATTTGCGATGGGTCTAATCGAGCGTCCGGATAAGAAGGGATGTGGCAGCGTAAAAATGCTGAAACGGGCCGGCATCAGCCGTCACCCGTTTCAACCGCACATCCATGTGGAGGAGAGATGTCCCACCGTGAACAGTTCACGATGAGTGAAAGATTGTCATAGGGCGGAAAGCAATCGCTCGGTGGCGATATCCAGCTTCTCCGCGGTTTCATACGTGCCCTGCTCAATCTGATTCCGAACGGCGACGATGCGTCGCGCCCGGGATTCGGGCAGTTCGGCCAGTTGATTCAGGAAGGTGGCCAACTCGGAGATCTCGACGCGATCATCGAGTGTGGCCGTGGAGCCGTCCGTTTCATTCGAACGGCGGAGCGATTGATTGACGAACTCCCGCAACGTGCCGGAGGTCGCCAGGGTTCCTAATGTGTTGATCTGATCCATAGTTCCTCACTTCGCTCCGTTCCAGGACTCCATCCCCAAGATACGGAGCAGACTCTTCACCGGTTCGCACCGCCACGACTGATAGTTGATTTCTTTCCAGACTCTCTTGGCGGTGAGCTACCGGCACTGTTTCTCAATACTGTCCTCCTTCCTAATATCGGCGTCGGATTCGTCGCGACATCACAGAATCCACCCCTGCCACAACATCTAGCGAATGCAGAACTTGCGCAACAGGCCAGTATTGAGGGCAATTTCTGCGCGATTATCGGGCGTCTAACGGAATTCCCCGCAGATACGGCACTTACAGCTGTTTTTCATTTCTTAGCGCCTGTGAAATCTGCCGACACCGCAAATCGGGAGTTCCTAGATGTTGTGGTCCATGAAGGTGGGTCAACAAGTCGAGGCGTGAAATTCGAGGATCGGTCGCGCCCGGCGCGATAGGTATAATCGATCCATGACCACGAAAGCGACCTCGTCCGACCGGGCAGCGCAACTCGCCGCGAACTTCGCCGAACTCGAACCACGGTTCACGCCGGATGAGTCGGTGGCCGAGGCGTCGCGGTGTCTGTTCTGCTACGACGCGCCCTGTACGCGGGCCTGTCCGACGCACATCGATGTTCCAAAGTTCATCCGCCAGATTCTTCACAAGAGCCCCGTCGGCGCGGCGGAGACGATTCTGTCCGCGAACATATTCGGCGGATCGTGCGCTCGGGCCTGTCCGACGGAGGTGCTGTGCGAGGGGGCATGCGTGGATAACACGCTGCTGAAGGAGCCGGTCAAGATCGGGCGTCTGCAGCGATTCGCCTGCGACGCGGCATCGGAGAAAGGAATTTCATTTTTTGAGGCGGGGGCGCCCACCGGGAAAAAGGTGGCGATCATCGGCGCGGGACCGGCCGGGCTGACCTGTGCGCATGAGTTGCGAAAGCACGGCCACGCCGTGACGGTGTTCGAGGCCCGCGAACTGCCGGGCGGAATCAACACCTACGGAATCGCGCGATACAAATATGGCACCGAGTTCGCGCTGACCGAGGTGGAGCGGGTCAAGCAGATTGGCGGGATCGACCTGCGATTGAAGACGCCGGTGAGCGGGGCGCAGATGGCGCAGATGCTCGGCGAGTATGACGCGCTGTTCGTCGCGATCGGCTTGGGCAAGACCTCGTCCCTCGGAATCGACGGCGAGAATCTCCCCGGTGTGTGGGAGGCGCTGGATTTCATTTTTCAGACGCACACGATGCCGCTGGAAAAATGTGAGATCGGACGGCGCGTGGTGGTGATCGGCGGCGGCAACACGGCCGTCGATGTCGCGACGGCTGCGGTGCGGCTCGGCGCCGAACAGGTGACGATCGCCTATCGGCGCACCGCGGATGCGATGCCGGCGTTTGCGTATGAATATGAGTTGGCGAAGGCGGATGGGATTCACTGGGAGTTTTCCGCCGCGCCGCTGCGCGTGATCGACGCAGGTGGACGAGCCGCAGGCGTGGAGTTCGCCCGGACGCGACTGGTCGGTAACGGGCGCGAGGCGAAGGTGGAGCAGATCGCCGGGGCGAATTTTGTCCTTCACGCGGACATGGTGGTCAAAGCGCTGGGCCAGGAACCGCTTGTGGAACTCGCCGCAGCGGTACCCGCGCTAAAGGTGGAAAAGGGCCGGATCGTGATCGACAAGGCGACCGGAGCGACCAGCGTGGCGAAGTTGTTCGCCGGCGGAGATTGCACGAGCAAGGGTGCCGAGGTGGTCGATGCCGTGCAGGAAGGAAAGGTCGCCGCAGCGGGCATTCATGCCGTCCTTGCGCGTCGGTGAATTCCATCAGCCGACCGTCCCCATAACATCTTTGCCAGCAAGGCATTAGAGCGATTCGCGCGCGTGGAGCCCGAATAAGCTTCCTGTTCCGCAACCCCTTCCGTATACCCGATGTAGAAGATTGAGCCGCTTCGGGCACAATGCCTGCGGTGCGCGCGGCCGATCGCAACTCGACACGGCCGGCGGAGAAAGTTGAGTACCGACACAAACCCATGAACCTCGGCGACATTCTTGTAAAGCAGAAGTCCATCAACCCCGACCAGCTCAAGTCGGCCAACGAGCAATGCGGTCCGACGGACCGACTGGATCGCGTTCTCGTGCGCATGGGTTATTGCAGCGAGACGCAAGTGCTGAATGCACTTGGGGAGCTTTATCACTTCGACGTGATCGACCTGACCCATCCCGACATCAAGGTCGACATGGAAATCCTGAAGAAGATGCCGTCGAAGCTGGTGCATCGCTCCAAGCTGATCCCGCTCGACCGCGTGAACGGTTCGATCCGCGTCGCCACGCCCGACCCATTTCAGATTTACGCCTTCGACGAACTTCGGATGATCTGCGGGCTGGAGGTCAAGCCGATTCTCGCCAAAGAGAGCGAGATCAACGAGATCATCAAGAAGTACTTCGGCATCGGCGGCGACACGGTGCGCGAGCTGATTGATGAAGACGGCCTGGAAGTCGTCAGCGACGTCGGCGAGTCGGCCGGCGACCTGGCCGAAATGGCGCAGGATGCGAGCGTCATCAAACTGGTTAACGAAATCCTTCTGGAAGCCATCAATGAACGAGCCAGCGACGTTCACATCGAACCGTTTGAGCACGATCTGAAAATTCGCTACCGAGTGGACGGCGTCCTGCGAAATACGAACGTCCCGCCGCAGATTCGCCAGTTGCAGGCCGCCATCATCAGCCGCATCAAGATTCTCTCGAATCTCAACATCGCCGAGCGGCGCGTGCCGCAGGACGGCTCGTTCAAGATCAAGGTTCACAACCGCGAGATCGACCTTCGCGTAAGCATCATTCCGATGGTGTTCGGCGAGGGCGTGGTCATGCGTATTCTCGACAAGCAGTCGATTCTGCTGTCGCTGACCGATCTGGGCTTCGACCCCGATATGCTGAAGAAATTCACGCACGTCATCAGCCAGCCGCACGGCATCTTGCTCGTCACCGGCCCGACCGGCAGCGGAAAAACGACGACGCTGTATGCCGCGCTCAATGGAATCGTAAGCAGCGAGATCAAATGCCTCACGGTCGAGGACCCCGTCGAATATCACCTTGATAGCGTCAACCAGGTAAGCGTGAACATCAAGGCCGGCCTGACCTTCGCCAAAGGCATGCGCGCCTTCCTGCGACACGACCCCGACGTCATCATGGTCGGTGAAATTCGAGACCTGGAAACCGCCGAGACCGCCGTGCAGGCCTCACTGACGGGCCACTTGGTTCTCAGCACGCTGCACACGAACGATGCCCCCAGCGCAACGACGCGATTGCTCGACATGGGCGTGGAGCCGTTTCTCGTGGCCAGTTCCGTCGAAGCTGTCTTGGCCCAGCGGCTCATTCGCACGCTGTGCCCGCATTGCAAAGAGGCCTACGTACCCGAAAAGCTGGAAATGCCGCCCGACCTCGACCTTCGCGGCCAGCCGGCCTATCGCGGCGTGGGCTGCCGCGAATGCCGCAACACCGGCTTCCGCGGCCGAAAGGGACTGTTCGAATTGATGCTCCTCGACGACGACATCCGCGAGCTGGTCCTCGAACGCTCCTCCGCCGGCAAGATTCGAAACTTGGCACTAAAGGGCGGCATGATCACCCTCCGCGACGACGGCTGGAACAAGGTCCGCGCCGGCGTCACCACGATCAGCGAAGTGGTGCAGGCGACGAAGGGTTGATTGCTCTCGGTCGCTTTTTTCCATTTGATAGTCAGGCGTTCTCGCGGCCAAGGACGGTCGTATCTCACGCGGGTAGAATCTTTCCCAACGAAAGGCCTCCCGTGCCCCGACCCGCCGCCGACGAACAAATCCGCACCGCCGAGAACCTCTATCGGGAGTATCTGCGCGACCGCGGCCTGAAATACACCGACGAACGCCGAATGGTCCTGCAGGCCGTTATGAAGAACGACGAGCACTTCGAAGCCGAGCAACTGCTCTTGGCCATGCGACAAGCCGGAATGCGCGTCGGCAAGGCCACCGTCTATCGCACCCTCAAGCTGCTCGTCGCCTGCGGCATCGTCAAAGAGGTTCACTTCTCCAACAAGCAGGTCCACTACGAGCACACCTACGGCCAGGACCCGCACGACCATCTCGTCTGCCGCCGATGCGGGCGGATCATCGAGTTCGACGCCGGCGAAGTCCTCCGCCTGCGGACAGCCATCGCCGCGGGCCAGCGGTTTCACGCCTTGTCGCACCGCTTCCAGATCATCGGGCTATGCGAGACCTGCTCGCGAAGCTGCCCGATCAGCGTGCGGGTGAATCAGTTGCTTTCCCAGAAGCCGAGCAAGCCGCGGAAGAAGCCGTGATTGTCGGCTGCGCCTGCGGAAGTGCCGATACTTAACGTGTGATTACCGACGTTGCACGACGAGCCGATAGCCGGGCGAACACCCGATCGCATCCGCCAGCGCGCGAGCACTTCGTCGCCACGTATCACTACGTCCGCGAGCAGGATTCGGACGGCGTAACAGGGATAACACCCGATGGGTTTCGGGAGCAGGTTCAGGCGATCAAGAACTCGTATGACATTGTCTCTGCTGCGGAGTACATCGCGCGGGCCGACCACGAAGACGCGCTGGCGCTCATTACCTTCGACGACGCCGTGAAGGATCAATTCTTGGCTGCGGAGATCCTTGACGATCTGGGCGTGCCCGGCGTTTTCTTCGCGCCCATGCGCCCCTATTCAAATGAAACGGACCGATGGTGCGCGCAGCACTTGCTTCACGCGCTGGCACAGCACCTGGGCTGGGCCGAGTTCGAGCGACGAACGACGGCCCTGCTCGGCGACGTCGCGATCGACACGGCCCGCATGAATACGCTCTATCACTACGAAGTGCCGCACAAGCGGCGATTGAAATACGCATTGGCATTCGCCGTGCCGCCGGCGAGGGCATCGGAAATACTTAGAGAGATGAACGCGAGCGTCGGACTTCGAGCCGACGAGTGGTACATGAGCGAGGCAGAGCTGCGATCGCTTCAGGATCGCGGGCACGCACTGGGCGGACATGGTTTCGATCACGTGCCATACACGTCGCTCACTCCGACTGAGCAGGCAACTGACATGCACCGTGCGGCCGCAACGATGACGCAGTTATTCGGAGACAGGCCGCGAATGCTGGCGTACCCCTTCGGCCGGTTCGACGCAACGACTGAAGCACTCGCGCGGAAGTGCGGTTACACGACGGCATTCAGCACGGCCGATCGCGTGGATGCGAAGTTTGTAATGGATGAATTGGCGCGACGCGAACAGGAAGGTGCATGATGACGGGCGAGATTCGACCGGTCGACGATGCAAAACAGCTTCAGCAATACATCAACACCTACTGGCGGCGCGGCCACGTCCTTGCGACGGATGACGCGATGCTCCGCTTCACCTATTCGACGCCGTGGGTCGATCGCTCGGTGTGGCCCGGCGGGATGAGCGTGCTGGGGCTGTACGACGGCACGCGCATGACGGGGTTTCTCGGCTCGATCGTCGCGCCCTATCCGCGACCGCAGTCATACTGGCTGGCATTGTGGCATGTGTTGCCGGAGACCAAGGGGACTGGGCTCGGCGGCAAGCTGCTGGCGCGCATGCAGAGTATTGCAGAACAGAGCGACGGCTGGATCGGGACATTCGGTGCGGGGCCCGAGGCGTTGCCGGTCTACCTGAAGCGCGGCTATTGCGTCCGCGCAGGTCGGCGGTGGATCTTCTCGGCGGGCGAGAAGGCCGTGACAAATGTGAACGCGACGCGATTGCATTCCGCCGAGACGCTCGCAAGCGACGCTTGGTTCGAGCATCGCTACTCGAAGCACCCGGTCTATTCATATCAGAAGCAGG
>CAZSBF010000002.1:25404-64603 GCA_964605185.1 uncultured Planctomycetaceae bacterium | reverse complement strand
TGAGTGGGGCGTGGTGACGCATGTTTGCCATCAACCCGAGGGTGCGGACATGGCGCTCGCGCGGATTCACGCGGCGGAGTCGGGCAAAGCGAACGGGCGGCGATACATCATGGACTCGTGGGCCTTCGATTGCCCGGGCCCGGGTTGGACGCCCGCGCCGGAGGATTTGCCAAGCGTGTTCCATCCGCCCGAGGCGCGGGGCAGCACCATCTACGCCGTCGGCCGCCCGTTCCTGATGAGCCGGATTCACAAGGGGGATTGCGATCAGGATCGGCCAAACGGAATTGCAGCAAGTGCCACGGAGTTGGCAGCAGCCGGTCATCACTGATCCGCCGGCGCGTTCACATCGCTTCTTCGCGATTCGTCAGCGTGACGCCTCGTTTTGAAAGCTCAGCGAGGACGTGGTCAAGCATCCCCGGCGTCTTTCCGAGCAGCTCAGGCGGGAGGACACCCTTTTCCTTGATTTCGCCATGCAGGATCATCCGCGCCACGATGGCGCAGGGGAAACCGGTCGTGCGGGCCATGGAGTGCGCACCGGTGGTTGGGTCGTTCTCGTCAAAGAGATCGTAAGTGTAACGCGTCCGCGCCGTGCCGCGCCGGCCCTCGACGATCACGCGCATGACGGTGAACTCCGGTTCGTTTGGCTGCAACTCCCACATCGGAAACATGAGTTTCGAGGTGACATCCAGCGGACGGACCTTTTGCCCGCGAACCTCGATCTCATTCTTTCCGAAGAGGCCCGTCTCACGGAAGACGCGCATGAGTTCGATGTGCCCCGGATAGCGCAGCGTCTTTTCCTTCATATTGGGCGCGTCGATGGTCTTGAGCAGACTGCGCAGACCGTCCGTGTTGAAGGCTTCGAGTTTCCCCGCCTTGGGGAACTCGAGAATCTCCGGCTCGGAAAGCGCCGGCTTGGCCACGACCTGTCCGTTTTCCTTCAGCCGCGCGGGGCGCGTGTATTCCTCCAGCACGTCCGACGGCGCAAACGGCGCCTTGTACTGAAACGGCCACGTCGGGTTCTTCGGCAACCCGCCGACATAGAAGGTGACGTTCTCGGTGGCGTCGAGCCGCCGGGCGCAGTCCCCGATGATCAGATTCGCCAAACCCGGGGCAACGCCACAATCGACAACGGCCGTGACGTTGTGCTTCTTGGCCAGCGCGTCGAGTTCGATCGCGTCCTCAGCCATGAAGGATATGTCAGAGAAAGGCTTACCCGATTCGATGACGGTTCGCAGGACCATGAAGCCGAGCATGGATGGCATGGCTCCCACGACGAGATCGAACGGAGCGATGAGCTTGCGCACGGCGTCCGCCGAGCCGAGGTCGGCCTGCGTGCGTGTGAGGTTTGCGGCGGCCGAGAGTCGGGCGAGATTTCGTTCGCTCACATCGGCGACGGTGACATCCAGCGATTCATCGGCGGCGAGGTCGCGGGCCATGGTGGCGCCGACGAGCCCGGCACCGAGAACGATGACACGTTTTTTCATGAACCAGCTCCAAAAGGGTTTGCCGGATTCTACAGTCGACATTCGCCTTCGGCATTAGTGCGATGATTGCTGGGGAATGGGCAGCGCCCTATTATCACGTGCGTGCCGATCAACATGGAATTACCCGTCGCGGTTTATTACTTCATCGCATTCCTCTGGGGGCTGACGGTCTTGCAGGGTATGTTTCTTCTGCGCGGGGGAGTGCGTTTCCTTCAGTATGTGCGACGAACGGTCCGCGAGGCCGATCAGGTGCGCGACGCGACCGGCCGATTCCGCTATCAACCGCGGGCGACGGTGATCCTGCCGTGCTGCGGCGTGGATGAAAAGCTGCACAAGACGGTGGAGTCCCTTTCGCAGCAGAACTTTGAAGACTACGAAGTGATCTTCACGCTCGAATCCAAGAGCGACCCGGCCTATGCGGCGGTGGAGGAATGGACGAAGAATTGGGTTCGCCCGCGTCGGATGGTGGTCGCAGGGTTGGCCGAGCGGTGCGGGCAGAAGATTCACAATTTGCTCGCGGCGGTGGCAACGGTGTCGCCGGACCGCGAAGTCTTCGTCTTCCTCGACTCCGACGCGATTCCGCATAAGGACTGGCTGGGATATCTGGTTGCGCCGCTGCGCGATCAAAAGGTGGGGGCCGCGACGGGCTTCCGGTGGTATAGCGCGGCCGGCGGGTGGGCGAATGGTATTCGCTCCTGCTGGAATGCAGGTTCGTTGACACTCATCACCGATGAAAACATGAGTTTCGTTTGGGGCGGCTCGACGGCGATTCGGCGGGAGACATTCGAGCGCGTTAATATTGCCGGGAAGTGGCAGAACGCGCTGTCGGATGACTATCAGGTCACGCGTGCCATGCACGAATCGGGCATGACCATTCGCTTCGTTCCGCAAGCCCTCATCCCCAGCCACGAAAGCACAACTTTCGCGCCGTTTTGGACGTTCGCCCGGCGGCAACTGGTCATCACCCGCGTCTGCGGTCCGACGCTCTGGCGGTTTGCATTCATCCTGTGCATGAACTTCGTCATCGGCGGCACGGCGGTGGCGTTGCTGTTCTTTGCGGGGTTGTTCGGGTGGATCGTCGCGCCGACGGCGATGTGGTATGGGCTCGCGGGATGGATTTTGGTAATGGGCATTTCGTGCCTGAACGCGCTCTTGCGGCAGTTGGCGATTCGGCTCGTCTTGAAGCCGCCGGATGTGACATGGCGTGATTTTGTCTGGGATGTAGGCGGCGTGAATCTGTCGGGAATGCTGCACCTGGGGCTGCTGGTTTCCTCGATGACCAGCCGGCGCTTCGTCTGGCGAAACACGGTGTACGAGCTGGTATCGCCGGATGAAACGCGGATTCTCGCGCGACTGGGGAAGAACTCGCAGGCGTCGTGAAGTCGTATGCAATGGTCCGCACAGCGGACCCTACGATTTAATTCCAATTCCAACCTGTGCCAGCGCGGGGATGCGAAGGATGCCGCCGTCACGATAACGGTTGACCGCGGCGATTGTTTCCGCTCGGACTTGCTCGCGCTGTGCGGGTGTCAGGCCGGTCACCACTGCATGCAGACTTCCACCCATTTCCGTCATCATGCGCCAGAATTGATCGCCATCTGCCACCACGACCGAAAGCGGCACGGGTGCGACCTTCACATTGCAAAAGCCGGCGCGGGTGAGCGCGGCGTCGAGTTGGCCGGGGTCGGCCAGTTGCAGCCGGCCGGGTTTGGATGATGAAAGCGGCGGCAGATCAGTGACGCGGTTCAGCGCCGAATTGATCGCCTCAAAGCCGGGGCTGTGTTCCTGCGGCGTCCACGTGGCAATGGCGATTCGCCCGCCGGGCCTAAGCCAGCGATGGGCGCGGGCCAGCTGAGATGCAATGTCGACACAAAAAATGAACGACCATCGCCCGGCCACCGCGTCGAAGGAGGCATTGGAAAAGTCGGCGTCTTCGATCGGTGTCACGTGAAAGTCGATGTTGCTGAGCTGGAACGACGCCGCGCGGGACGTTGCCGCAGCGATCATCTCCTCGGTCGGATCAGTGGCGACAACTCGTCCGGTGCTGCCGACGGCAAGAGCCAGCCCGATGGTCGGGTCCCCGATGCCGCAGCCGACGTCGAGAACGCGCTGGCCTTCGCGAAGGTGTAGACCGGTGACGATGGCCTGAGTCATCGGCCACGTGAAGGCGATGATGTGCGGTTCCCAGGTGCGCCAGCCCTGCGCGGCGGCGGTCCATTCATTGAGAATGCGGGCGCGGATTTCAGTTGGGGTGGATGGCATGGAGTTTGCTGCGGCCGGTTCCGCTCGGCGGTTCTAACGCTATGCCGCTTCTTTGCGTTGCTGGGGCGCGCTCTTCACCTTGACGTTGATTTTCTTGCCGTCGCGAAGGATGGTGACGGGGACCTCATCGCCGGCCTTGTACTGGCGAAGGGCGTCCATGTATTCATATACGTTGGTGATCTTCTTGTCGCCGATCTTGTAGATGCGGTCGTTGTCCTTGATGCCGGCGCGCGCCGCGGGGCCGCCCTCAACGACGCCGGAGATTTCGTAGCCTTCGCCTTCGCTGTCGCCATAAGTCGGCATGATCCCGAGGCGAACCGGGGGCATCTCAGCGGCCTGCGTGTCGTCAGTTGCACCGCCGTGCGGATCGTCATCCTTCGGCGCGGGACGCGGTCGCGGTGCGGCGTCGGCGCTGCGATCGTCGCGGCGGTTGCGACGCTCCTGCCGTTGTTCACGCGGAGCCGGGGCGTCGGCCTTCGAATCCGACTGTTTCTTGAAGCGAAGAGTGACTTCAAACACATCCTTCTTGCTGGAATCGACCTTGATGGAGATTTCTGAAGAGCCGTCCTTGAGATCGATCAGGTTCTTCAGCATGGAGAGCACCTGCTTCACGTCGGATGCATCGTCGCTATTGCGAACTTCGGTGCGTGCGGGACGATTGTCCCCGCCGCGCGAGGCACCTTCGCCACGAGCAGCACCATCGGCGCGAGCGACCTGATCCTCGGCGGGGCGTTCAAACTTCATCTCAAACTTCATTTTCTTGCCGCCACGCTCAAGCGCCACCTTCGCGGTGTCGCCCCACTTGAGGGTCTGCATGACCTCAAACATGTCGATCGCGGCCTTGACCTTCTTCCCGTTGATCTCCTTGATGCAGTCGCCTTCCTTGATGCCCGCTTTTTCGGCGGCGCCGCCTTCCATGACCTCGCCGACCACAATTCCTTCGGCGTCGGCGTTCATATCAGGGCGGAAACCCATGCGCGGGCGATTGCCCTGTCCGCGACCCTGGCCGGGGCCGCGCCCTTCGCCGCGGCGTGGTTGAGCTGCGGCAACCGCATCGCCTTTTTCATCTCCATTCTCCTGCCGGGCGATGGACGCGCGGGTGTTGTCCTTCGCGAACACGGGTCGCTCAGCCTTGGCATCGATTTCATCAATGATGTCGGTGGCGTATTTGGCAATGCGAATTGCACCGTCAGTGTTGATGAGCGGCGTATCGTCGGTCGGCTGGTGATATTGCTTGTGAATGCCGGTGAAGAAAAAGAGCACTGGGATGTTCTTGTTGTAGAAGCTGGTGTGGTCGGAAGGTCCGCGACCGCCGCCACCGTTCTTGATCTTCAGGTTGTACGGCTCGGCAAGCTGCATGACCATCTCCTCAAAGCCGCCGGTCTTCATGCCGCCGACTTCGAGTTTGTCATCCTTGAGTCGGCCGACCATGTCGAAGTTGAGCATGGCGATGGCCTTGTCGAGATCGATCGTGGGTTCGTTTGCAAAGTGGGCCGATCCGAGCAGGCCAAGCTCTTCTCCCGTATAGAGCATGAGCAGGATGGACCGGTTCGGCTTTCGGCCCTGGGTGTAAACCTTGGCCATGTTCATGACCAGGGCGGTCCCGCTGGCATTATCGTCCGCGCCGTTGCTGATGTCCTTGGTCGCATCAAACTCTTTCTCACCCTTGTGACGAATACCGAGGTGGTCGTAGTGGCCGCCTAGGATAATGATCTCGTCCTTCTGCGGGCCGGTGCCGGGGATCATGGCCACGATGTTGCGAACCGGCGTCTCAATCGGCTCGATCTCGATGCGGCCCTTCACGCTGACCCCCTTCAACTCGGCGGAACAGGGCTTCTTCGAGTTCTCAATTCTCTTTTCCAACTCATCGAGACTGTCGAGCCCGCCCGCCTTGAGCATGCGATCGGCGACAGCGCGGCGCACCTGCATCATCGGAACGCCGTACCCCGCGCGGCCCATCGACATCATGCCGCCCATTTGCTCGTTACCGAATTCGTAGAGCTTGTCGCCATCCTCGTCAAAAGAAGGGTTCACAATGAGGATCGCGGCGGCATCGCGCGAGTTGGCCTTGGAGGCCTTGGCGCGGAAGGAGGACGACATGAAATCGCCTTCTTTGAATTTCGGCGCGCGTCGCAGCATTAGCACGACCTTGCCGGCGACGTCCATAGCTTTGTAGTCGTCATAGTCATCATCCGCGAGTCCATAGCCGACGAACACGACCTCGCCCTTGAAGTCGCCCTTCCCCGAGAATGGAAATGGAGTGTAATCCTTGCCCAGCTTGGCCTTCTTGCGCGAGACGGCGTCATCCGTGCCGATGGCCAGCCGCGTGCCTTCGCCGATCTTGTTCTTCAGCTTGAGCGTGAAGTTTTGGAAATAGGTCCCATTGTCGCCGGCAGGCTTGACGCCCAGTTTCTTGAAATGATCTGCGATGTACTCGGCAGCCTTGTCGATGCCTTCCTGCCCGGTGCCGCGCCCTTCGAACTTGTCGTCGGCGAGCGTGGCGATGTGGCCGAGATACTCCTTCGCGTTAAAGAGCGATTCCTCGGAAGAGTGAGGTCGCTTGTCGACCCGCTCCATCGCGACGGCCGGCGCCGGGCCGCAGCCGGCGAGTGCAACAAATGCCACGAGGGCGACGCGACGCAAAAGGGGTAGGCACGACGAACGCATTGGATGCTCCTGCAAAGTTGAAATCGAATATGGATGGCCTGGATGGGCGAGGAGCCCCCAGGCGCGATGGACAGTCCCTTGATTAACGGAAAAGCTAAGGGCCCCATTCTATCAAACCCGCGTCTGCGTTACAAAAATTGCGTTCGGCGGGCGTTTTCAATGCTGAGAAGGCCCCGGGCCAGTGCCGCCGCTTCCCACCTTGGCGCGGGCCGGTGGACCCTCTCTAATACGGGCTCTTTCGCCGGAGCCGACGTGCGAGGTCGGTTTTTTTTCACGGGGAATCTCTTCGAATGCGACAACCGCCCACGCGGATATTGTTGGCCAAAGTCGGCCTCGACGGACATGACCGAGGGGTCAAGGTGTTGGCCCGCGCCCTGCGCGATTCAGGCATGGAAGTCATCTACACCGGCCTCTGGCAAACGCCGGCCACGGCCGCAAAGGCAGCGGTCGAAGAAGACGTGGATGTCCTCGGCGCATCGTTCCATAGCGCGGCCCACACCACGCTGGTGCCGGTGATCATGTCCGAACTTGCCAGGCATGGCCGAGCCGATCTTCCGGTAGCCATCGGCGGCATCATCCCTTCGGTGGATGTGCCGGCGATGAAGCAGGCCGGCGTCGCGGCGATCCTCGAGACCGAAGCGTCGATGGACGTGATTATCAACTCGCTGAATGACCTAGCGGCCAAGACTCGCGTGGCCCGCGCGACAGCGGCGAACGGCAACCTGGAAACATGGGTGTCAGGATCAAAGAAGGGGGAGCGAGCCGCATTGGGTCGCCTCCTGACCTGGGTGGAAAACGACGCGTCAAACGAGCAACTCAAAAAAGCCTTTAGCGCAAACGGCCCCGGCGCCATCGTCGTCGGCATGACCGGCGCCCCCGGTGTCGGAAAAAGCACACTCATCGGCCGCGTGATGCGCGAACTGTGCGACCGCGGCAAACGCGTCGGCGTCCTCGCGGTCGATCCGGCCAGCCCCATTACCGGCGGCGCGCTGCTTGGCGACCGTGCCCGCATGACGCAATCGGCCGGCGCGAATGGCGTGTTCCTCCGATCCTCAGCCAGCCGTGGCGAAATGGGCGGCCTCGCCCCGCGCACTGGCTACATGATCGAAGCGATCCGCAGCGCTGGCGTGGATGTACTCATCATCGAAACCGTCGGCGCAGGGCAGAACGATGTCACTGCACGAAAATTCGCCTCGCCGCTGACGCTGCTGCTCATGCCCGGCGCCGGCGATGATTTGCAGCTCGAAAAAGCCGGCATCACCGAGGTCGCCGATATCTTCGTCATCAACAAGGCCGACCTTCCCGGCGCGGATCGGCTTGAGGCACAGATCATCGATACGCTCGGCAGCAAGCGGCCGGTGGTCAAGACGGTGGCATCGCACGGCGAAGGCGTGGCCAAACTGGTGGATGTAATTCTCGCCTACAAGAAGGCGTAACCGACGGATACGGGTGATTCATGAAAGTACTCGCGCTCGCAAAGCATGTTCCCGAATCAACGACCAACATCAAGGTCAAGGCCGACGGCTCGGGCATCGAGACGGCCGGCGTCAAATACGTGATGAACCCCTTCTGCGAATTCGCGGTTGAGGCGGCCTTGCAATTCAAGGAAAAGAACGCCGGCGCCGGTGCGACGATCACCGTGCTGACGGTCGGTCCCGCCACGGCGGTGGATGTGATTCGCACGGCCTATGCCATGGGCGTCGATGACGGGATTCACCTCTGCGACGACGCCTTCAACGGGTTGGATGAATTGATGCTGGCCCGCGTGGTGGCCGCGGCAATTCGCGACTCGAAGTTCGACGTGATCTTCGCCGGGAAGCATGCCATTGATTATGACAGCGGGCAATTCGGCCCGGGCCTCGCGGAGTGCCTGGGCATCCCACACGTTGGTGCGATCACGGCCATCGAGTGGGGCACGAACTTCAAGTCGGCCACCGTGCGACGGCGCATCGAAGGTGCCGAGGAAGTCGTGGAGGCCCAGCTTCCCGTCCTGCTGACGATCGACAAGGGCCTGTGCGAGCCGCGTTATCCGTCGCTGCCCGGTTTGATGAAGGCAAAGAAGCGGCCCGTCGAAACGAAGAACGCCGCGGCCCTGGGCTTTTCCGCGGCCGATTTGTCCCGCGAAAAGGTGGGAACGTGGATGGGTGAGTTCACACCGCCGCCGCCGCGCGCGGCCGGGCGAATGCTCAAGGGTGAACCGGTGGACCTTGCCAAAGAACTCGTGCGGATCCTTCACGAAGAAGAGAAGGTTATCTAAGGGTGCGCCGTTAAACCGTCACCCCCGCGAAGGCGGGGGTCCAGATCACGTGGAAAAGCACTGGATTCCCGCCTTCGCGGGAATGACGAATCCATGCCACCCGGCTCAAACGATGTTGCATCCAAGGACCGACCCGATCGAGTCCGCGATGCTGGGTGCCGGCCAGCCGAAGACGCCCATCACCAGGTCGTACACCAACTGCCACATATCCATAAACGCATTCATCACATCACAAAACGGCATGGCGGTTTCTCCGACGATTGGAATCGTTGTTCGCTCCCATAATCGGCTCACCGGGGATGGTCCGTAAATTAAAAAGCAACGAGGCCGGCAGGCGAATAATGCGGGTGTCGTGGTTCTCGGCCCTGACTATTTCCCGACGCGATGCGGGCACTGGGCCGCGTTGATGCAGGTGTCCGCCATCCGCAGCCGCGCGACCGGCGTTCCCCCGACGAGGTGCGACGCCACAATCTCCTCCACGTCGGCCGGCGTTACAAACCCATACCACACCGCCTCGGGATAGACCACGATCGTGACGCCGTGCTCGCATTGATCGAGGCACCCGGCGGCGTTCACGCGGATTTGTTTGCCCAAGCCCCGCTCCTTGACCAGCGCCTTGAGCCGATCGCGAATGGCCGCCGATTCCTTCCCCGCGCAGCAGCCGCGCGGGTGGCCGTCGGGCCGTTCGTTCGTGCAGACAAAGACGTGTTTCTCGTAGGCGGCCATGGGCGTCCTCTAATCGCGCCGGGGCATCTTACTCCCGCGGTCCGTTATTCGCAGCGACCAACGCGAAACACGCATCAACGGCTTATGGGCCAATGCCATGTCGATCTCAAGGGCCTCTCGAAACGATGCGATGAATGCCCTAATTCGCGGCATCGCGCTCGGGCCATGCAAACTCGCGCTCATGTCGCACCAACGTGCTTTCCGGAGAGGAATCCCATGTCGACCGCCACGCTGACGCCCGTCAAATCGAATGCGAAGAAGCCCGCGACGCCCGAAACGGCGCCGCCGCACAAGCATCTGGATTTCAACCGCATCACCGACGAGCAGTTCCTCGTGGCCGCCGAGCACATGAAGCTGGAGAAAGAAATCCAGATGCTGCTCCGCACGCCCTATCGCGAGCTGATCGTGCAGATCCCCGTGCGCATGGACGACGGGCGGCTCGAACTCTTCCACGGCTATCGCGTGCAGCACAACGCCGTGCGCGGCCCCTACAAGGGCGGCCTTCGTTTTCATTACGAGGTGGATCTCAACGAAGTCCGATCGCTGGCGGCATTGATGACGTGGAAGACCTCGCTCGTGGATATCCCATACGGCGGTGCGAAGGGCGGCGTCACCTGCGACCCGTCGAAGATGTCGCGCAAGGAGTTGCAGGCATTGACCCGCGGCCTGACGCAGAAGATCGACATGGTCCTCGGCGTCCAACGCGACATCGTGGCACCCGACGTGGGAACCAACCCACAGGTCATGGCCTGGATCATGGATGAATACGGCAAGAAACATGGTTACACGCCCGCCATCGTCACCGGCAAACCCGTGAACCTCGGCGGCTCGCTCGGCCGCGAAGAGGCGACCGGCCGCGGCACGACCATCATCACCCGCGAGGCCTGCAAGGCCTTCAAGATCGACCTGAAGAAATCGACCGTCGCCGTGCAGGGCTTCGGCAACGTCGGCTCGTGGGCCAGCCGGTTCATCCATGAACTCGGCGCCACCATCACGGCTGTGTCCGACGTCAAAGGCGGCATCTTCAACGAAAAAGGCCTGGACATTCCCAAGCTCGTCGAACACTGCAAGAAGACCGGCTCGGTTGTCGACTTCCCAGGCTCCAGGCCGATCAGCAATGATGAACTGCTCACGCTCGACGTGGATATTCTGATCCCCGCAGCGCTGGGCGGCGTCATCGATCGCAACAATGTGAACGACGTGAAGGCCCGCATGATCATCGAGGCCGGCAACTCGCCGATCACGCCGCGCGCCGATGAGACGCTGTGCAAGCGAAACGTCATCGTCGTGCCGGATATTCTCACCAACGCCGGCGGCGTGACGGTGTCGTACTTCGAGTGGGTGCAGAACCTCCAGCAGATCCGCTGGGAAGTGGACCACGTCAACGCGCAGTTGGAAAAGAAGATGGTCAGCGCCTGGGACAGTGTCTTTTGCGTTCATGTCGAACAGAAGCTGCCCCTGCGGATCGCGGCCTACGTCGTATCGCTGGGCCGAGTGGCCGAGGCGACTCGCCAGCGGTTCTAAGCCGCAGGGTCCGCTGTGAGCCTGAGAAACTATTGGTGGAGCGGGCCTCCGTGCCCGCTTTTCACGGGCAATAGGCGGGCGGGGACGCCCATTCCACTGAAGAAATCTCAGACTCAAAGGGCGGATGAATTCCAGCCCCAACGGGGGCGACCTTGCCCTAGCCCAATGGCAACGCCCTGGGGTGCCGTGCGATTATTCTCTTCCAAACCCTGCAAGGGCAACACAAGCCCCGACGATAGTTCACTTCGTTAGATTGGTTGTGCTCAACCCATCCCCGTCGTCCCAACCCATTCTCGGCCCCGAAGGGGGCAGAGGAACTACCGGTCGTGCCGCATCCGTGCCATTACATCGAGTCGTAGGTCCCGGCAGTTGAAAGACTCGAATTGCGCCGCTCAACGGCTACTTTTCACTAATTACGGGCTCAATCGCTTTCGCAGCGACGGGCAGCCGCAAGACCAATTCCGCAATAATCCAAGTGAAGACCAGCCAGACAATCCACGGCAAGACATATACCAGCAATTTTGCGAGGCCTATTTCGGTTAGTGTGTAAACCTCATTCAAGTGCCAAGCATCAGCAATGCCACTCAAGACAACCACAATTGCGACACCAAGCCGCCAATTCCATGCACACCCATCCTTGTTCGACAAAAAGAAGAATATTCCTGCTGCAATTGAAAGCACGAGCAAGGTAATGGCAACTATTCGTTCTTGATGGGAATAGGGCGCGTTCTCACCGCGTTTCAATATCTTAATTGGAGGCTGATCACGAAGTTTCCCATCAAAAGAAATTCCTGCATCGGAAGTTGAATCATGCGCGATGAAGAATCTAAAAGAGTCATTCGCGTTAAGAAACTCTGCTGAAACGTCTACGAATTCGCCGTCGGGCGATCTGAGAACTCTCGGTTTCGTTCCTTCATCCTTATGAAGCACATCGGCGATTAGCACCGTTCCTGGTTGTTTCACCGAAAAGCGAAAGGGCGAGTCCTTATCCCAGTTGAATACATGGCCTCCCGTATTTCGAATTTCCCATACAGAAAGCACTAGGCAGTTTAGCTTTCGCCATTTTGGCTGTGGCGCTCCACCGTACTCATCCCAAAGTACGCGTGCATGCGCTCCCAACAATACTGGGCTAAGGATGTTGCTTGACATCTCCTCGGTGATTCGAATAGAAGCTGGAGACGGCTCGAAGAATATCTGCTTTATGTACATATAAATTGCGAAAGCGCTGGCAACAATTGCCAAGAGAAGTGCGGTGGCCTTAAGCTTTTTCCAGACCTGTGCGCGAGTCACTCCTATTTTCCTCCTTGACGAGAAGCGGCGGGCTCAGTCGACTCCAAGGGCGTAATCGACTCTGATACTCCCGGACCAGCCACAACAGAATACGCGCGGTCGCCTCGCTTTTTTTCAAAGGTATATTCAGAAAGTTCGATTACGATGATCTCGTTAAAAGATTCCTTTGCATACTTAATGGTCCTTGGAAGTGAAGTTCTTCGGTCCACCAGCAATTCCATGCGGATAAACCTACTCCCAAGTCCATCGTCATCTTTAGGTATGAGAAGCAAGCCTGCTGTTGAAGAATCCAACCCTTCAATTGGACTGACCTTCAGGAATCTCAAGACGTCGGCGATCTTATTCCCGAATGGCATTAGAAACGGGCCGCCGCCTCCTAATAGAAATGGATCAGTTCTAATCTTGCTCCCGACATACTGTGATTTCCTAAGAGACTTCCTAGTTCCATCGAATTCGTAGAACCATTTTCCGTCGAACGCAAATACGAGTGAAAGGTCAGTCCTCTTGGATTCAAGAGTCATCGAAGTAAATTCCAACCGGAATCGAGGGGGCAAAGTCGAAAAATCCAGTGCCATTGCCCCCGTTTTTTGATTTGCGTTAGGTACTGGATCGACTGAAGTATAGGTTACGACGACACGCGCCTCAATGTACGGAATTTGTTTTGGTACTTGCTCCAACTTTTCTAGTAAGGCAACTGCTTCTGGCGCGATGTTGTCTTCTGAAATAACCGGGTGAGAAGTTGGTTGAGTCGTGGCAAACGGCGGCGAATCACCCAAGCCTATGACGAGCAACGGGGCTAGAGCATATGCCATCAAGCCAAGCACCAAAGTGGTCTCCAGCAGAGCAAGAAGCATACCCGTGATGTCCCGAAAATGGAAGTTTGTTTACAGATCAACTAAATTACCGCCAGTCGCGTCGCATGTCCCTGCTCAACGACATAGGGAACTCTCTTGGAACCCATCTCTCCTCAATCCTCGCTCCGCTCGCAACTTGCAAAAAAATCATCCCCAAAGTGAAACAGCGATCAAGATTGATAGGCATGCGGGAGAACTTCGTCCGCGCGCGAACCGACCCCTTCGCATCGAAGACTCGCCGTGGCGAGACCGCGACCTGTTAGCGCACTGTCAGAAAAGGAACCCAACCCATGACACCCACGATCCCCATTTCGACGTTTTGGCGTTTCGACGTTTGCGGTACTCGTCCCACCTCGCCCGGCGAAATCCCAGCTAATCCCACCTAATCCCAGGTCGTTTTTTAGTTGGGAAAATCCCACACCCCACCGGCGCTAGCGCCAATTCGACCACCGGAAAAACCAACCGGCCGCCTCTCAAGACTCAGGACTCAAGTGGAACATCCGCCTGGGCGGAACTCAGGACTTCTTGAATTTGTTACAAACCCCCAACCCGCGTTTTCACGTAAGTAACAAACGTGGCGATGAAACAGCGAGCAAGATTGATAGGTGTCGTTGGGAAAAGAACGAGCAACCAACAGGTGCGCCCATGTTCCAATCAGTACATTCCATTGGTCGCGCTGCAGCAGATTCATCTGCATCAATCTGCGGTTTCACTCGCCCGCAACAAATTGCGGCCTCTTGCGGCCAAGAACCGCGATTTTCGGCTATTTGCGGGTACCTTTTTTTTGGAGGGGCCGAAGCCGTTCGCGGTCGCTCACCGCTGGTGCGAGTCGTAGAGTCGCCTTGGAGACAATCCTTTCTCGCACCCAACCGTCGGGGAATCCTTTCCCCTCACTCAGTCTCAGCCCGATGCAAAAACGGCGCAAACGGTTTGTGCGCTTTTGTGCGCGGTAAAACGGTTTTTCGCGCTTTTTTGTGGGGGGTAGTTTTTTTCGCGCAAACCGCCGCCCGCATCACCCCTGCAACTTCTTCCAATCAGCAAGAAACTTCGCCAGCCCAATATCCGTCAGCGGATGATTCAGCAGCATCTTGAACACGCTGTAGGGCATCGTGCCGACGTCGGCACCGGCCTTGGCCGCCTCGACGACGTGCATGGGGTGGCGAAGGCTTGCCGCGAGGATTTCCGTCTTGAAGCCGTAGTTGTCGTAGATATGGCGAATGTCGTGGATGAGCGCCATGCCGTCCTGGCCGATGTCATCCAGCCGGCCGAGGAAGGGCGAGCAGAACGATGCCCCCGACTTTGCCACGATCAGCGCCTGCAACGGCTGGAAGATGAGCGTCAGGTTCGTCTTGATTCCCTCAGCGCTGCAAATCTTCAGGGCCTTCACGCCTTCGGGGATGGTCGGCAGCTTCACGATGATGTTCGGGGCGATCTTGGCGAGCGTTCGTGCTTCTTTCATCATTTCGTCGCACGTCGTCGACACCACCTCGGCCGACACCGGGCCGGGGATGATCTCGCAGATCTGGGCGACGAGCGTCTTGAAGTCCTTGCCCTCCTTCGCGACGAGGCTGGGATTCGTGGTGATGCCATCGACGATGCCGAGGGCCGCGCCGGCCTTGATCTCATCGAGGTTGGCGGTATCGAGGAAGAACTTCATAACGGTTGCTCCGTGGATGGGGTTGGTCCGGTTCGTGACCGGGGCATTCTACGGGGACATGCGCGGAACCTGAAATGGCCGGTACGGGTCGTGTTTGCGAAGGAATACTTGTCACTGTCGCGCGATGGCAGGCAGGGACGCCTGCCCCACTCAAACGCTACCAGTTCCAAATGGCCCGCGTGGATTGGCCGGGCGGCGGTGTTTCGGTACAGTGATTCAATGCACCCCGGGAAACTCACAGCCGTCGTTGTGTTCTTTGTTCTGGCAACCCTCTGCGGCTGCGCTGCGCCGCTCGATCATCCGGAGATTCGCAGCGTCCTCGACAAGCAAGTCGCCGCGTGGAACAAGGGCGACATCGCCGGCTTCATGGCGGGCTATTGGAAGAGCGAGGCCATGGAGTTCAGCACGCCGGGCAAGGTCACCAAGGGCTGGCAGGCCACGCTCGATCGCTATCGCACGAAGTATCCGACCGGCGAAAAGATGGGCTCGCTGGAGTTCCGCGACGTGAGCGTGTCGCTTCGCAAGCCGGACGAGGCCGAAGTATCGGGCCACTATCGCCATCAAACGCCGGACGGGCTGTACACCGGCAGGTTCTTCCTGCACATGCGGCGGATCGACGGGGCATGGGTCGTCGTGAAAGATCACACGGTGGGGGATTAACGCACGATGGCAACGTATATCGCACTGCTGCGCGCCGTGAATGTGGGCGGGAACATCCTGAAGATGGAGGCGCTGCGCGACGTTTGCACCAAACTGGGGTTCGAGAATGTGCGGACCTATGTCCAGAGCGGAAACGTGGTGTTCGAATCAAGCAAGTCCGCATCGACGTGTGCGGCCGCGCTGATGAAGTCGCTGGCGGGCAAGACGCGCTTGCCGGTGGATGTGATGGTGCGAACGCCGGCGCAGCTGAAAACGATTATTGCGAAGAATCCGTTCCTCAAGAAAAAGGGGGTGGATACGGCCCGCCTCGCCGTCACGTTCCTGAGCGGCCCTGCGCCGAGGGACGCCGCTGCGGCGATATCCGCGATTCCCGCCGGAGCCGATGAGGTTCACGTGGCCGAGATGGACCTGTATCTGCACTGCCCCAGCGGATTTGCCGAGACCAAGCTGACCAACGCCCGGATCGAGAAGACCTTGTCGCTTCGGGGGACGACACGGAACTGGAACACGGTGAATCGACTCTACGCGATGGCGGAAGGGTGAGTGGCGGTGGATGTGTCGAACTTGAACAAGTCTTCGCAACTTTCAACGTAGCCGCATTGGGGGCAGAGCAGTTTGCAATGGCGGGCATCAAGGCCGACGCTGCCGCAGCGCGGGCAATGCGTGGTCGCGTGTCGAGGTTGCACGATTGCGTCCCCTCGATTCGATATCGTGGTCGGCGCGTCGTTCACATCGCACCCCGGCGGACTTCGTCGTTGTATTGGCCGGTGTTGCGCTTGTTTTTGGCAATGAAGGACGCGGGATAGGTCGGCGTCGGCTCGCTGATGCTTGTGAGGGCGGCCATCTCGTTGTCGGGGATTTGCAGGTCGCAGGCCGCGAGGTTGTCCTTGAGTTGAGCAACGGTCTTCGGGCCGACAATGACGCTTGTCACCATCGGGCGCGAAAGCACCCATGCAATGGACAGCGCCGTGCTCGTCGTTTCGAGTTTCGTCGCGGCCTTGCGAACCGTCTCGGCGATTCCGATGTTGCGGTCGTTCACGAAGTCCTTGCGCCAGGCATTGGCGGCGTCGGGCGTCGGGCCGAATCGCGAGTCCCCGGGGCCGGTGCCATCGGCCTTGTACTTGCCGGTGAGGACGCCGCCGCCGAGTGGGCTCCATGGCAGGATGCCGATGCCATAACGACGGCACACGGGGATAACGCTGGCCTCGATGTCGCGCCGGACAAGGCTGTATTGCATCTGGGCTGTGGCGAAAGGCTCCCATCCGTGGCGGATGCAGAGTTGCCGGCTTTCGGCGATGTGCCATGCGTCGTAGTTGGAGAGGCCGACGTAGCGGACCTTGCCGGTGCGGACGAAGTCATTGAGCGTGCTGAGCGTCTCTTCGATGGGCGTGACGGCGTCCCAGCAGTGGGCCTGGTAGAGGTCGATGTAGTCGGTCTTGAGGCGCTTGAGGCTGGCGTCCAACGCGGCGGTCAGGTGGCGGCGGGAGGAACCGAGGGCGTTCTCATGGTCGGGCGGTTCACCGAAGCGGCGGACGACGGGGAAGTGCCCCTTCGTGGCGATGATGACCTTGTCGCGCCTGCCGGCGATTCCCTTGGCGCAGTATTCCTCGCTGACGCCCTTGGCATAGACGTCGGCGGTGTCGATGAAGTTGCCGCCGGCATCGAGGAACGCGGCGATGACGTCGATGCTGGTCTTCTCGTCGACGCCCCAGTCGGGCATTCCGAAGTTCATGGCCCCGAGGCAAAGCTCGGAGACGTGGAGGCCGGTGTTTCCCATCCGTCGCAGTTGCATGGCGAAGCTCCGTGTTGGAAGCCCTTGCGCGCGGGCCTCGTTTTGCAGGTTCTACCGCTGCGGCGGGGGCGATGCAAAGAGGAGTGGCAGGGCGCTGCTGTTCGTGGACTTAGTTGGCCTTGAGCGGCATACCGCTGATGCGGCCTTCAAAGACCATCGTGCCATCCACGAACGATTGAATGTCGTAGATGAAACGGCGCGGGCGGGCTTCAACAACTTTGCCGATAAGAATGATTCGACAGGGCGGTACCACGGCGCCGCGAAACTTGGCATCGTCGATTCCGCCGAAGCCGAGAAACGTCCCTTCGATCGGCAACAGCAGATGTTGCACGAACGCAGCAAGGTGCGCCCCGGTTTCGACCATGAGCACGCCGGGAAAGAGCGGCTGCCCCGGCATGTGGCCGCGACACCACCATTCGTCGGGCTTCACATCGCGGAAGCCCGCAGCGGTGCCGGCTTCCGGGTCATAATGAATGATGCCGTCGAGCTGCGAAAACTCGTGGCGCTGGGGAAGGACCTGGTAGATCTGTTCGCGCGTGTGCAGGACTTTGGAGCAGTCCAGACTTCCGGGATCGAGTATCGGGGGACGCGGCATGTGAGTTCCTTTGACCTGGCGCGCGCAGAACGGTCAGCGCGGTTGGCCATCCCTCGACGGGTCTGTCAGCTGCTCAAGGCGTTTGGTGTTGCGAGGCAAACCGTCGGACAGGATCAGGCGGCACCCTCTTCGCCTTCAGCCGATCGGACCTCGAGGATCTTCTTGCGAACGGCCTGGGCGGCGTTCTTGATATCCTGCATGGCCTTTCGGACGCGCGTTCCGGCGGCCTTGTTTCCGCCTTCGGCCTTGGCGACATCCTCGGCGGTGGCTTCGACCATCTTCTTGAGGTTCTCGTATTCGAGCATCGTGGGGTACTCCTGTGTGGCCCGGCACTGAAGGGCGGGCTGGAAATCAACGTAACGGTTCAGACCGCGCCTCGGTGAACCGGGGGGCAGTCTAGCAGGGCCGGCGCGGGGCTGCAAACAGAGAATCCGCGTTTTTTGATTGAAAAACGGGGGTGAGCCATAAGCCCATCGCGCTTGCTTGCTGTAAGAAGGGCGATGTGTTAGAATCCCGCCCCACACGGAACAAAGATTTTCATAAATCGCCTATTCGCCTGAGGTTACATCATGCATTATCCAAAGCGGCTAAGCCATCGGAAGCGGAAGCGCAAGCAGGGGTTTCGCGCTCGAATAAGCACGGTTGGCGGTCGCAAGCTGATCGCCCGCAAGCGCAAAAAGGGGCGACGGATCAACGTCAAAGACCGGGTTTGCTAATCTCGCATTGACTCGCCGATTGCGATGCACCGATCATGTGATCTTCGGCGGGTCGATGATTGACGGAACGGGCCACTTTCCAAAGAGCGGCATCATGTCGGAGACCCCAATCGGCCGGGGGACGGCATAGAGTTCGCCATAATCGTATCCACACCATCCGCCTTCAAAGCCGGCGATGCTGCGCATGTAGTGCTTGAGCCGGTCCATTCGCTCCGGGGGGAATTGCGATTTATAGCAGGCCACGGCGGCGAGCTTTTGTTCCATCGTATCGCTGATATCCACCACGAATTGGCTCTGAAAATGCGGCGTCTCGGCGGCGCGGGGAATGACCCGATAGACGAGGTGATCGACGGAGTGCGGCTTGGTGCCGTTGAATCGGTCATCCCATTTGGTGAGCTGGGAATAGAACCGGACGGCCTCGGTGATGAGTTGGGACTGGTAATGATCCGGTGAGGCGGCAACCGTTCGACCGGCGATTCCGACGAGGACGCGGGGGCGGTACTTTCTTACGACGGACGCGATGGCGAATCGGGCATCAGGGCCGTCCATGAGGACGCGATTGGTCAGGCCGACCATTTCGCAGACCGCCGCGCCGAGGACGTCGGCTGCATCGCGCATTTCGCGGAGGCGCGTTTCGACGGTGCCGTGGGGGGTAGGCTCGCCGTTGGTCATATGAACCATGCCGACCTTGTGACCCTGTTTGACGAGTTTGGCGATGGTGCCGCCGCAGCCGATCTCAAGGTCGTCGGGATGGGGCGCGGTGAAGAGAATATCGAGGTGCTGTGTGGACATGGGGGATGCTCCGATTATGCGGGCGAATTGTAGGCAGGGGGCGTGGGGGTCTCAACGGCATTGATCGGTTATGCTGAAGGCGCGAGGCGATCGGCCTCAGGAGTGATCATTGAAGTCTGATGACGTACGACCGGCCCCGCGTTCAACAGCGGACGATGGGGCGATGGATGACCTGCTCAACGAAACGCGAATGCTGCGTCGGCGGGTGAATTTCTGGCAGCGGACGGCCTGGCTGCTGCTCGGCAGTGTCGTCATCGTGGGGACGGTGATCTGGCAGCGCGGGGAACTTCGGCGACGAGAGTGCGCAAAGTCGTTTCACGATCTCGCGGTCAGCGCCTTTCAGAACAAAATCGAACATCAGAATCGGACGATCCTGGAACAACAGTGGTTAACGACCGACCACAGTAACACGACGTTTGACCCGATCCACTATGACCTTGTCGTCGAAAACTGGGTGATCCAACCGAAGCCGGGGGAGACATTGCCGCTGGCCGTGTGCCGCGAGACGCATTTTCTGGCATTTTCACGAGGGCGTAATGTGTTGTTCCGCGATGACAAGGGTCTGCGTGTGGAGTGGCGCTCGGACGAGGCGGCGGCGGCCGTCGTACAGTTGGCGGCGCGGGATAACGTGAATCACTGAATCTAGCTGCAGGGTCGTCACTCGATCCATCCGCCGCCCAGCACTTCATCCTCATCGTAGATCACCATGGCCTGGCCCGGTGTGATGGCCCACTGCGGATCGTCGAAAAGGACTTCGACGGTGTCGTCGCCATTTGTGCGAACCATCGCCGGGGCCGCGTCGTGGTTGTAGCGGATCCGCACATTGGCGCGGA
This sequence comes from uncultured Planctomycetaceae bacterium, assembly GCA_964605185.1. Taxonomy (GTDB): domain Bacteria; phylum Planctomycetota; class Phycisphaerae; order UBA1845; family UTPLA1; genus JACRIM01. Next base: position 44,494 of record CAZSBF010000002.1, on the reverse strand, counting down.
ACGGCTCGGCCGGCGGGGGGGTAAGCCACTGCATTGATGTGGCACGAACTGTTGATTCGTACACCGACTCCTGAGGGCCGACAGTGACGGTGCCGGAATCGGCGTCGAGATCGGTTACATAGACAGGACTGCCGACCGCGATGTTGAGGCCGCGACGCTGACCGACGGTGAAATTGGGAATGCCGGTATGCGTTCCGAGGACTCGGCCATCGACGTGGCGAATCTCGCCCGGAATGAACGCATCGGGGCGGCGGTTCTGCACGACGCGGGCATACTGCCGATCGGGGACGAAGCAGATGTCCTGCGAGTCGGGCTTGTCGTGCACGGCGATTCCGAATCGGCGGGCGTGGGCCCGAACCTCGGGCTTGGTCATGCCGCCGAGAGGAAAGAGCGTGCGACGAAGCACGTCGGGGGCAATGCCGAAGAGGACGTAGGACTGGTCCTTGTCGGCATCGACGGCTCGACGCAGGCGCGGACGATCCTCGACGATGTCAACGCGGGCGTAGTGGCCGGTGGCGATGAGGTCGGCGTTGATGGCGTCGGCGTATGCAATCAGCTTGCCGAACTTGAGCCACTGGTTGCACCGCACACAGGGGTTCGGCGTTCGAGCGACGGCATATTCATTCGCGAAATAGTCAATGAGCTTGGCGAAGTCTTCCTGGAAGTTCAACGCGTAGAACGGAATGCCGAGCTTGCCGGCGACGACGCGGGCGTCGGTGGCGTCCAGCGCCGAACAGCAACCGCGATGTCGGTCGGGCACATCGGCGGCAATGGGAAGCGAGATTGTGGATGCATCGCATGTCGCTGCGACCGGCTCAGCACCGAGGCGCATGAATACGCCGACCACGTCGTACCCCTGCTCGCGCAGGAGGCATGCCGTGACGCTGCTATCGACGCCGCCGCTCATGGCGACGAGGACGCGAGTCTTTCCCGAGGGCGTGATCACAGGGGTATTCTAGAGGCTATCCCACTATTGGTGTGGCGCTGTTTCGTCATTCCCGCGAAGGCGGGAATCCAGCATATTCAAGGCACGCTGGACCCCCACCTGCGCGGGGGTGACGGTTATGGGATAGCCTCTAGCGTTTTTCACGCTTGCGTTGGGCTAGCCCTCGATGCCCGTTTCGGATTGAGGCGCGGGTGTTTCTTTGGCACTAATCATGCGGCCGACAAGGTCGGAAACGCGGGGGAGCTTCCGTCGTTTCAAATACTCGGCGATTCCGTCGGCGATTTTCAGCGGCGTGGTCGGGTCCACGTAGAGTGCGGTGCCGACGGAGACGGCGGTCGCACCGGCGAGGATGAACTCCACCGCGTCCTGCCAGTTGCGAATCCCGCCAATGCCGATGATGGGGATGCCGGCGCTGCGGGCCACGTCGCGCCAGACTTTGCGTACGAGGTGAATCGCCATCGGCTTGATGGCGGGACCGGAGAGGCCGCCGGACTCGTTGGCGATCTTCGGCTTCCACGTTTCAATGTCGATGGCCATGCCGAGAAAAGTGTTGACGAGCGAGAGGGCATCGGCGCCGGCATCGACCGCGGCGCGGGCCGTGGCAGAGATGTCGGTAACGTTTGGCGAGAGCTTCACAATCATTACGCCGCGCGTGACGACCTTTCGAACCTGCGTTACGAGTTCTCGCAGAAGCGTCGGGTCGGTGCCAAACATGAGCCCGTCGGCGACATTGGGGCAGGAGACGTTGAGTTCGATGCCGGCGAGTCCATCGGCGGCATCAAGGCGGCCGGAAACCTGGACATACTCATCAATGGAGTGGCCAGCCACGTTCGCAAAGACGGGGCAACCCATCGTGCGAATGTAAGGGAGCTTCGATTGGAGGAATTCGTCGATGCCGACGTTGGCGAGGCCGATGGCGTTGATCATGCCGCCGTGCGTCTCAACAATGCGGGCCGGCGGGTTTCCGTCGCGCGGGTGGAGGGTGATGCTCTTGGTCGTAAAGGCGCCGAGCTTCGATAGATCGGCAATCGGGGCGTATTCCTCGCCATAGCCGCAGGTGCCGGAGGCCGTCATCACGGGGTTACGAAGGGTCAACCGACCGATGCGCACGGACAGCTCTGGAATTCCGGCATTCATATAGTCGCTCCGAGCTGTGAAATCCAAGGCTGGCCGGGGCAATCGTGCATGGCTACTATAATGGGCTAAGGAACTCCGCACGTCCACGAAAGGTATCGCCGTTGTCTCAATCCACTATTGAAGCTCACTATCGGCCCAATTGGAACTTGTCGCAGGCGCTGGGATTCACCGGCTACAACTGCGGATACACGGAAAAGCTTGGAAGCGCCACGTTTGCGGAGAATCAAAAGGCACTGGTCTGGCGATTGCTCGGGGATGTGGCCATCGGGCATGAGGATACGGTCCTTGACATCGGCTGCGGTATTGGCGGACCGACCGGGTGGTTGTTTGAACGCTTCGAACCGAAGCGAACCATTGGTTTGGAGTATTGCCGATCGAGCGTTGTGGCCGCTGAGAAGCGATGGTCGGGGATCAACGGGCGGCCGTGGTTCTTGCAGGGCGATGCACATGCCCTTCCTGCGGAAGACGGCACAGTCGATGTGATCTTTAACCTTGAGTCGGCGCTGCACTATCTGAACAAGCCGGTATTCCTCGCCGAGTGCCGGCGCGTGTTGCGAAAGGGCGGACGGCTTTGCATCGGGGACATCACCGCTCCGAACAAGTTGCTTTTCTCGCCGCTGACGTTGCTCAACAGCCTGCCGAGCCAGTTCAATTCGAATATTCGCCTTTGGTCGGCGGATGATTATACGATCGGATTCGCCAAGGCGGGGCTTCGCGTGGTGAGGCATGAGAACGTCGCGCGGCAGGTGGCCGATTCGCTCGGCGACGGCATGACGGAGATTCGTCAGCGAAGCTGGGCGGAGAACAAGGGGTTCCGGGCGCGGATCATGTATCTGGTGGTCCTTGAGAAGCTGTTCCGCGGCGGGCGGCTCGGGTACGACCTGTTCGAACTCGAACGCGAGTAGCAATTCCAACAGCGATCCGATGGAACTTGGGTCCGGCCCATTCATTTCACAAGCCCCTGTCCGGCTTTACTCCGTGACCTAAAAACGGGTACCATTTTACATTCCGCGCCGTTGCGCACGACGCGATATGGAGACCCATCATTATGCCCTCCTATTCCACAGCGGACATTCGTAACATCACTCTGGTCGGTCACGGCGGCGCGGGAAAGACGTCGCTTTGTGAGGCCTTTCTGCACAGCACCGGCGTGACCACCCGACTCGGCAGTGTCAGCGACAAGACCAGCCACCTCGACACAGATGATGAGGCGAAGGAGCGCCTTTGCTCGGTCGATTCCCACGTGCTGTACATCAACGCCGAGGGAAAGACGCTAAACATCATCGATACCCCTGGCGCGCCCGATTTCGTCGGACCGGCCATTGCGTCGCTCATGGCGGTGGAAACCGCAGTCATCGTGATTAACGCGGCGGCCGGAGTGCAAGTGAACACTCGTCGGCTTAACGGCATCGCACAGGCGCAGGGGCTTGCCCGGTTGGTGGTGGTGAACCGGATGGATTCAGAAGGCGTCGCATTTGACGATCTGCTCAAGGCATTGCGTGAGACCATCGGCAATGAGGTTGTGCCGGTGAACCTGCCGGCGGGGAAGTGCAAGTCGGTCGTGAATTGCATCACGAATGCAGGCGGTGACACCGACTTTTATAGTGTGGCCGAGGCGCACAAAGACATCGTCGAGCGCGTGGCCGAGGTCGATGATGCGCTCCTGAACAAGTATTTCGAGCAGGGCGAGTTGTCGGCGGAAGAGGTACAGGAAAATCTTCCCAAGGCGATCGCGGCGGGAAACATTATTCCGCTGCTGTTCACCAACGCGCGAGGCAACGTCGGCATTAAGGAACTCCTCGCGTTTGTCGCGAAGGAATGCCCTTCGCCCATCGAGGGAAAGCAGCGCATGCTCAAGGTCGGCGACAAGGAGACGCAACTCAAACTCGACGGTCCGTTTGTCGGTCAGGCGTTCAAGGTTGCCAATGATCCCAAGAGCGGCATTCGGTATTGCTTCATTCGCACTTTTTCAGGCAGCCTGAAGCCCGATGGAAACCTCGTGCATCCCGGCGAAAAGAAGGGGGCGCGGCCGGGCCACTTGCTTCGATTCCAGGGCCACGATCACAAGGACGTGGACCTCGCCATTGCCGGCGACATTTTCGCTGTTTCCAAGACCGAATTTCACATTGGCGAGACGCTGTTTGACGGGCATGGCGAGGGGGATATCCCGAAGGTGAAGTTTCCGACGCCGATGTACTCGCTCGCCGTCGAACCCAAGGCCCGAGGGGATGAGGCCAAGATCGGCGACGCGGTGCGGCGATTCTCCGATGTCGACCCCTGCTTCAAGGCGCATCACGACGGTCAGACGCACGAACTCGTGGTGAGCGGCGTCGGCGATCTGCACCTGCGCGTGATCCTTTCGAAGATGCACCGGCTGTTCAAGATCGACGTCAACACGAAGCCGCCGAAGATTCCCTATCGCGAGACGATTTCGATGGGAGCGGAAGGGCACCATCGCCACAAGAAGCAAACCGGTGGGGCGGGACAGTTCGGCGAGGTGTTTCTGCGGGTTGACCCCTTGCCACGCGGGTCCGAGCCGCCGATGCAGTGGGCGTGGGACATTTTTGGCGGATCGATTCCGGGGCAATTCGAGTCAGCGATCAAGAAGGGCGTCGTGGAATTGCTGGGGCAGGGCGCGCTGGCCGGGTTTCCGCTACAGGATATCAAGGTGAGCATCACCGATGGCAAGCATCACCCGGTTGATTCGAAAGAAGTCGCATTTAAGACGGCAGGAAAGCTGGCCTTCAGGGACGCCGTACTCAAGGCCAAGCCCGTGCTTTTGGAGCCGATCGTCAATATTGAAGTGACCGTTCCGGCAGACAATGTCGGCGACATCACCGGCGACCTTGCCCAGCGGCGCGGTCGGCCGAGCGGACAGGACATGCTTCCCGGTAATCTCGCGGTGATCAAGGCGCAGGTGCCGCTGGCTAAGGTGGCGGACTACCATTCGCGACTGAGCAGCATCACCGGCGGCAAGGGCAGCTTTGCCATGGATCTGTCGCACTTCGAGGCGGTGCCCAGCAACGAGGCCGCGGCGATCATCGCACAGTACAAGCCGAAGAAGGAAGAGGACGAGTAACCGTCGCGGAAGCACCGCAACGCATTACCCCAGGCGCTCGCCGAACTCCGCTGCGATTCGCATCAGCAGCATCTGGTCGTCCGCACTGAACTCGTGCGCCGTCGGCATCGCAATTCCAAGGACACCTTTAACCGCCCCGTCGACCAGCAATGGGACGGCGATGGCTCCTTCCATGCCGGTTGCTTTTGCTCCCGGCCGTACCTGGCCCGATTGATCAGTTTGGAGGTTGCAAACCGTGATGGGTGTGCGGCGCTCGGCGGCCAGGCCGGCCATTCCCTTTCCAATGGGAATGCGCTCGATGGCGGGGAGCATCGCGTCGGGGATTCCGCGGCGCTCGATCAAGAGTAGGTGCCCGGTGGCCGGGTCAAGACGGTGAATCGATCCGACGGGACAGGAAAAGTGCTGCATCACCAGGTCGAGGGCGGCGGCAGGCGACGCGCTGGTGAGCAGGGCGCGAAGTTCGGCCATCAGTCTGGTGTGTACGGGATTGTCAGATCCATCCGCACTCATAGGAAGTCCTTTCCCGTGGATATTAAGGCAAAAGAAAAAGCCGGGTCGCGAGGACCCGGCTTCTCCCATCCACCCTCCTAAAATCGAATCATTCGCCTAGCAGCCGCCGCCGTTGAGGAGGCAGTTGGCGAAATTGTCGGTGTCATCGAGGTCAACGCCGAAGTCGGCAATCGCCTCAAGGTCGCCGGCGCATTTCTCGCGGGGAGTCGCCGAGCCGTTGCCGTTCACCATGATTGCCGAGAAGCGGGAAATGTCGGCGGCGTCAATCAGGCCGTCGTTGTTCATGTCGCCGCGAAGGCAGGTGACATTGCTATCCGGTATGACGGTGTTGGCATCCACCGAGTTCACGACGGTCCATTGGCCGATAGCGACTTTCCCGCTGCTGGGCGGCAGATCTGAATCGAATCGGAAGTTAAACGTCGAACCCCAGCGGATCGCATTTGAATTACACGGCGCGTTTGCGCCTGTACCGGACAGGGCAACCATATCCCAATGCACGTTGCCACCGGAAACGACACCCGGCCAATCCGTTCCATCAAAGGTGATGGGGACGCTGGTGGTGCTGCCGCAGCCATCGGGGTCGTGGTAGAACACATCGTGGAATCCGATGTTGGTCACATTGGCATAAGGCGAAATGGGGACGCTAAAACTCTGCACCGCGCGTTCCGAGTTCATGTTGTTAAGCGCGTATTCGTAATGATAGAGGCCGCCTCCAAGCGACGTTGCTTTTGCCATGAGTATCAGCCGACCGGTTGCAGGCAAGGCATCCTCGGGAACGTCGATTAACGATTCCGTGACTGATGCATCGAGTGCCTTCCACCTTTGTACGGCCGATTTCTGACGAACCGTCGTACCGTTTGATGCGGACACCGAGCAATCCGTTGCATTGCCGGTTACGGTTGCTGGTGCATAGGACGCATTGTTGTTTTGGTTGCCGGCCGTTGCATCGTCTTTGGTGACATACTGGCCTTCGATGGTATAGATGGCACCAGTATTCACGGCCGGGTTGAGGTCCGTCAACTTGATCTGAACTCGTCGAGAGATGTTGGTCTCGCCCCCGGGAATGGCCAGGTTCCGAAACAGATAAGGAAACGTGAAAACGCCGGTATGTGCATTCACCTGAAACCGGGGGCCAAGGCCTCCGGACGTCGTGAGCTGCTGCCCGTTGCGGCTGGCTGTATATGGATCGGAGCACCCCTGACCAAGAACGGATCCACCCTGGCCATTGCAGGTGCAGCACAAGTTCTGGGTAAGCGCTGTGAAGCCATGCTTCAGCCATCCAAGGCCGATCTGCTCGAATCGACCTGAGCCATTTACAACATTGTATCGATAGAGCGATCCGCCAATCACGGGATGGTTGTTGTTTGAGGCCACCCATTGGACGTTTACGTTTCCAATGTTGCACGAGGAAGTGGCAATGGAGATGGCATCAATGGCGCCGACCGCAGTGTAGTTCGACACCGCTGAGCCACTAGCCTCAAGGCCGCCAACAATCACGTCCGGACCTGTAGTGGGATTCGCGCAGACTCTTTGCCCGTTTGGTTCGTCTTGCGTTGGGTGCGGAACGTCAAAGACAAGATTCATTGACACCGTGCCGATGGAAACGCCGGTCAGACGCTCAGAACCGAGCTGGGCCGCCAAGGTCGGTGAGATCACTAATGATCCGCCCTGAATCCCAAAGCCACCCGAAGGAACATCAACAAACCGATCCCCGCCTGACACGATGAGTCGTGGACTCTGGTCCAGCGACTTGTCTTGCAGTGATTGCGATGCCAATACTGAACCATCGATCAAGATCGAGGACATGTTGAACTGTCCGGTGCGACTGCTGATGGTCAATCCACCCAAATGGAAAACTTGAAGCGTGCTGAACTGCGCGGACTTCAAATCGTCAATCACCGCGGCATACGGAGTATGCGGAGCCACGTCCAACAGCATCGGCTCGGTCGGCCGGCCGACATCGGAGGAGACCAGCAAGTTTGCTTTTCTTAGTGCATCCTGGTCCAGGACAATCAGGGTGTGACCTTCGCGGATGGACCACAACGTGTCCTCGGCATTCGCCATGCCGGAAAATGCAAGGACGGGTGAAAACATGGCCATCGCCAAGATCACGTTTCGATTTTGTCGCATCAGATTTGCTCCTGCAAGTTATTCCGCCGTACGGGCCTGAACCAAAATGCGCAGACTCAACGATTGAACGACTACGTTCTTGTGAAACGAATAGACTGGAGTTACCGGATTATCAGACTTCCGTAGCCCCCTCACAGAATTTCGAGGTTCCCATTGAACCTAAGCATACCACAACACATGGTGTTATTTCAACTACCTGCAGATCGAACGGACATATTTCATCGGCCTTTGTTTCCAACCAAATTGCCGGCTAATACGTCGATGATGGGGTGACAACCAAGGAAGGGGTACCAATTTGGTGCTGTTTATGGGCTATTGGAGGTGTGCGATCCAGAATCCGGATATGCGCTGGCCGTGCATCGAACAGCCCCAACACGCCTCAGGCTCTCACCACACGAGATTGGGACTACCTCTACATTTTTCGGTAGGCCATCCGAGAATCGACTTTGTGACGTCTTGTCCAGTTGTTCATAGAGGCCACCATAGGCCGGCATGACGTATCTCGATCGCAATTGGATTCCATTGACGTAGTTCATGCTCATGCCTTCCTCGGACAGGCTTGGAATGGGTGTTAGCACCCACCCGCGGCGTGCAAGTGTCTCCAACGAGCGCTTCCGGTCATCGTGCCGTCGGAGTATCGCCCGGCGAAAGGCTTGACTATGTTCGTCCATCGGCCATGCCTCCGAAGGCAGCGCTTCGGCCGCGAGGAGATCAAGCGCGAGGAGAAATCGCTGGAGATTGCCGACTCCGGAATCAATGGGTCCCGTCGAAAAACGGCGAGCCAGGGCTGCCGGAAATCCGCCATGAGTCGCGGCTGTTTGCAGCAACGGAGACATCACGACCCCCAGGAATTCACGATCTCGATGGGCGTCAAGGTGTGCCTTTGCCGTTTTTCGTGCATCCGCGCTGAGGACACCGGCCGTCTGAAGGCACTCCAGACCCACATCCAACACAATCTGCCTGGCCGCTGGAGCATCGTTAACAAACACCATCAACCTCTTGTCGTTCTCGCGAAAGGAAACTTCGTAGTCGATGTGATATGAAATGGCCGGCAGCACCAGGCACTCATCGACTCCGAATTCCGCTCGAAACGCCTCCTCAACCTGGCGGCGAGTCAGGCCCAGTGCGGTGTTGCGGTAGATCTCCGCCTCGCCCATCAACAGGACACGCGAGCCTGATTTGGGATCGCGAACGGCGATCAGATTTCCCCCTTGAAATAGCAAGGGTGATTGGCGGACCTCGTATCCCGCCTCGCTCAGTCGATCTGCGAGAAACGATTCGCCGGGTACAAGTACGGAGCCATCCTCCCGACGGCTTGCGTACCTTGGGACCAGCGTGACAGGTTTTGTGGCGGCTGATCCACCGTCTCGTCGTTCGATGAATCCGACTTTTGCGTTGTCTTGTGCCCATTGCCCCAGAATCTCTTGTTCAGGCAATACCATCACGCGCCCCCGATCGCCAAGGGGCCATTGCTTTGCCGTAAGCAAGAACTGGTTGACGAAGCGATCCTGAATGTGAATGACAAACTTCGTTTCCGGCAGTTTCGCGATCAACTGGCGGGCGATATCCACGCTGCATCCATCGCCCACGCCATCCCAATAATCACCGCGGGTGAGTTGCAGGCGGAGCATTGCGGCATCGTGTTTACCGCTGTCCAATGCGACGCGAAAACCAGAGGGTTTCCACACAAACGGGAGTTTCGACAACCATTGCCCGCATTCGACGGGCGATTTCCGTCTCCGCTCCGCTATTTCCTGAAGCAATTTCTGCAATGTGCCGTCGCGCTCGGATGCGCCGAAACAGGCAAGCAGGTCCACCGGGATGCCCACACGCCTTAGCAGGCTCGGCGCGTCCTGTCGCAGCAGTTTCTCACCCAGCACGTCCGCCAATGCGCCGGTTGTGGCCGGGAGTCCGTCACGCGCCAGTCGCGCGGCCACCAGGTCGGCCGCCTGTCGCACGTCGGTCGGGGTTGATTCCCCGGGCTGATCGAACGGCCACTCTTGAGTGGATTCGCCTCGAATCGGAGCGCGAAAACCCCGAAGGGGTGGTCGATCCTCACGCAGGGTATTGCGATAGGTCGCCAGATCAGGCGGCGAAGGAAATCGGCGAATCGTGATCGCGGAGACGTCGGGGGCGGAGTCGGCTTCGCCAGGCGGGGCTTTCACAAGGGTCATTTCATCCGGAAGCACGGCGCGGTATCGCGTTTCGTAGGTCTGCCGGATGATTCGATCGGCGCACCGACGAAGAAACTCATCGGGGAGATTCAGGTCGTCCACCGTTCCCCGGCCAAGTGGCTGGCGACGGATGTTTTCCATCACTTCGCGTTCGACTTCCCCGATCCCCGCGGATGGGTTCGTCGTCGGCGATTGCCCGAGCGCAAGCGAAGCCAGTAGGAAAACGAGGAACACGCATTGTGGGAGTCTTCGCATCGAGCGTGATTAGAGCAGGTTGGGCGCATGTTTTCCAACCCGGGCAAACTCCCCGTGGAAGTTCAACGATGACAAAAAAAAGAGCCGACTCCCGTGGAGCCGGCTCTTTCCATCCACCCTCAAATCAGTTGGACGACCGCTTAGCAGCCGCCGCCGTTAAGCAGGCAGTTGGCAAAGTTGTCGGTGTCATCGAGGTCGACGCCGAAGTCGTTGATGGCTTCAAGGTCGCCGGCGCACTTTTCGCGAGCCGTCGCCGAACTGTTGCCATTGACGATGATCTCCGAGAAGCGGGAGATGTCGCCGCCGTCAATCAGGCCGTCGTTGTTCATGTCGCCGCGGAGGCAGGTGACGATGCCCGGCGCAACGGTTTCGCCGGTGAAACTTTGTGCGCCGGGTTTGAACTGGCCAAAGGTCGCGAGATCCGGCACGACATCGCCGTGGCTATATTCCGGCCCCTGGTTGCAGTCGAAGCGGAAGTTGTACATGGTGCCCCAGCGGAGTGCATTTGCGTTCACATTTTGGGCATGCGTTTCAGTGCATGACCATGTGACAGCTCCGGCGGAATGGCCGCTGTTCCAATCGGTACCGCTACGCGTCACGTTTCCTTCGCCGTCGCTATCCCAATATGCGACATCGCGAAAACCGATATTGGAAACAGTCAGGTAGCTTGAGACCGGAATGCTAACGCTGGAAACACTACGATCAGAGTTCAGATTCTGAACCGCGTATTCGTAGTGCCACATTCCGCCGCCGATGTTAGTCGCCTGAGCAGCAATGATCACAAGGGCCGAATCCCCGTTTTCTTCTGGGGTGATCATGTCGGTTTCGACAACACGGGAAATCACGCCTTCGATGGTCGATGTTGTATCAGTGTCGGCCCAGGCGCGAATGGCACATTGTTTGCGCTGGGTGGATCCGGTCGCACTGAAACTCCAAGCAGTGCCGCCGCCGGTGACACTAATCGGACGATAGGAGGCATTATTCAGGTCGTTGCCTGCGGCGGCATCGTCGGCGGCGACATATTGGCCTTCGCCGAAATAGCGAGTGGCATTGACGTCCCCGGTTCCATTTGAGACTTGGAGCTCAGAGATGGGAACGTGCATTCGTCGACTCACAGTATTAGCGGTAAAAGAAGGGTTGGCCCTGGGCTCCGTGTGAATACCCGTCGTCGGATTTGCCTGCCATTTTGGGCCCATCCACTGAGATGTAGCCTGCGCACCATTGCGGGAGGAGGCATACGGATCACTACATCCGACGCCGAGGTGATCGCACGATTCGTCCGTATTATCCGTACAACAGTTGTTCCCGCACAGCGCGCAAAACCCGTGCTTTAACCATGCCTGAGCCAACTGTTCAAAACGGCGTGTGCCATTAACGTTCTTGAGTCGAAAGAAATTCTGCCCAATGACCGGGTGGTTGTTGTTATTGCCCTGGGCCGAAGAAAGCCAGTTCAAGTGAACATTGCCGACGTTACACGACGTCGTCCCCATCGAAAACGACTCGTAGTCAATGCCACCTACGTTCGAGAAGTTGTAGTTAGTAATGGCATCGTGACATAGTGTTCCAACGATGACGTCGGGACCGTCTTGCTGCTCTGGCGTGCCAGGACAACCAGGGTATGAACCAGCAAATGTTGGTGCGACGTACGTCAGGCTAGCCGATGAAAGCGCGACGGCGCAACCGATTAACTGTTTCGAAAAATTCAAGCGCATCTCGAACTCCTACAGTTGGTTACAAGCACCCATCGCCGTACACTGATTTAGAGAACGGGCCGGGATAATGCTTACGAGTTTTCAAGAACCAGTCGTTCCACCCCTCGCGTGGTAGGAGAAATCTCACCTCGCAAGTAGCCTCTCCACTATACCAAGCCGCTTATCGGCATGTCCAGAGGAATGTGTCCTGATAATAGGATAAACCTGCCGGTGATTGGGTCTGTTAGTTTCGGGGAAGCACGCAAACGGAGCACCGCACGGCTCCATCGCGTCGCTGGCTTTCCGCCGTGCGAATGGGCACAACGCGGATTTCCGGCCCTAAGGCTGTGGAAAACGCCCGGTGGGCTGCTTCGTCCAATTCCGACATCAGGCCTCCGTGCACCGGCATGAGATACCGGTCCTTTAGGTGGAGGCCGTTCAGATAATTAATGCTACGCTCACCGTCGGCGGTGCTGGGGATGGGGACCACCGTCCAGCCCTGGCCAGCCAGTGCTTTGCGCAATGCGGTGCGGTCCGCTTCGCGACGTCGCAAGGATCGGGCGTAGGCCTCTCCCGCCGCGTCCGGCGCGCGCCACTTCGGCGGCTCCGGTGTAAATGCGGCCATGTCCATCGCGAGCAAAACTCGTTGCAAATTGCCGACGCCCGAATCGGCATCGCCGCTGGCAAACACGTTTGCGAATGACACGGGGAATCGGCCGTAGCCGGTGGAGTGCTTTTCGAATGCGCCTTCGATAAGGGCAAGCGTCGCGTCGTTGGAGCCGGTTTGCAATTGGAGGCGCGCCGCATCGGCGTCAGCCTTTGGAATCGTACCTGCCTTTTCCATGGCGGATAATGCGGCCGAGAGAATGTGCTTCGTTGCTGCGGTCGTGTCGTTGACGAAGGCGATCGTCTTGCCGCCGACCGTTCGCACGCTTACTTCATAGTCGATGTGGTAAGACACGTTCGGCAACTCGACGCACGCATCCGCGCCGAATTCTGATCTGAACGCCTCCAGCGTTTGCTCGCGCGTCAGCCCAAGTGCGACGTTGCGCCATACCTCCGCTTCGCCGATGAGCAACACGCGGCGGCCGGATGTTTCTTCCACCGTGAGGAGATTGCCACCTTGAAATAAGAGCGGCGAACGGACGATCTCGACGCCGGCGGCCGCCACGGAATCGAGGAGCCAGTTTTCGCCCGGAACAAAGGCCGAGACTTCTTCGCGGCGACTTGCATAACGTGGCGCGAGAATCATCGGTTTTGTGGATGAACCCTTCGTGGATAACACAAACCCGGCGCGGCCGTTGTCCTGGGCCCATTGGGAAACGGGCGAGGGTTCGGTGAGAATCGTGAGTCGGTCCATGCCGGGGAGTCGCCATGAGTCCACGTGTTTCGTGAACATCTGCAGGTGTTGGACGTTCACGCTGACCATGAACGGCGTGTCGGGGAATTGTTCGAGGAGTTGGCGGAGCACATCGAGTGATCCACCGTCGCCGGGGCCCTGGTAATAGGAGTCTGTCGGAATCTGCATGCGGATCAGGCCGGGCGGGAGCTGTCCGCTATCTGCAGAAACGCGAAATCCCGGGATCGATGGTCGGAACTTAAAGGCTCGGTTTTTTAGCTCGGGAAGCAGTTCGTCAATCTGTTCCGCTCCCCCGGCGAATCGCGTGATGTCGACGACGACATTGGTCGCGTCGGAATAGTCTTCGCCGTCATTCGGAAAGTAGCTAAGCAAGTCCGCCGGAAATCCAATCGACGCAAGATCATCCCCGGTCTGCTTCCATCGCCTTGAGACCCACTGATGTCCGACGACATTCACGATACGTGCAAAGGTTGCGACGAGGCCGTCACGCGCAAGCGATCGAGCGGTCACATCCGCGGCCAATTGCATTTTTGTTGTCAGGTCAGGAAGGCGATCGGTTGCCACTTCGGTTGACCATTCCCGCCAATTGTCGGCGAGGATCGGTGCGCGATAACCGCGACAAGCTGGGACGCATTCTTTTTGTGCGGCGCGGAAATCCAGAATCTCTTTCGCGCCGGCCGTCGAAGGGATTACGACGTTCGGCCCCTGCCCGGGGGAGGGTTGCGTGGTCTGGGCGTTTGCATGCGGCGTAAGGCACGCAAGGGCGAGGGCGACACTTGGGATGATTCGGTTTGCGTGCGTCACGGATTCTGCCTCCGTTTTCGCCGGGCAGCCATGGCGATGATGAGAATGATGATCAACCCGCCCGAACTCCAGATCACGCGACCGGACGGCGGCTGAACAGGCTTTGTCGGCAATGGGTTCGAGGGAGGTATGGTCGGGGCGGTGGTCGAGCTGGCCGGTCCGGCGGCGTCGGGCACGACGATTCGAAACCGTTGTTCATACGACACACGTAGGGCGCGATCGGCGACGCGTCGGCGGAAATCTTCGGGCAGGTTCAGATCATCCACGGTGCCCTTGCCGACCGGTTGGGCCCGGAGATTGTCCATGACCTCGCGTTCGAGTCGTTCGATTTCTGAGGCGGGTTGCGTCGTCGGCGATTGGGCGGGCGCCGACATTGCACTTATCGCTGCGAGGCAACATGTGAACCAGAATGTCAAGGCGACACGCATCGAGGGGATTAGAGCATGGAGCGGCAACGGTTGGCAACACGCCGCGTGTGTGGCGGTGCGGACATGAATCGGCGACCATGACGCGATGCCTCGAATGCGCCGTGATGATTGGCTTCGCTCCGACGATGACGCCTTACTCGCCGCATGCGAGATCGATACCTATCGCGCCAGCGGGCCGGGAGGGCAGAAGCGAAACAAGACAAGCTCGGCCGTGCGCCTGCGACACACCCCCAGTGGAATCATGTCGATTGCCGAAGAGAGCCGCTCGCAACATGAAAACAAGGCGCGGGCGCTTCGCCGACTTCGGCGCGAACTTGCGATTCAATTGCGAGAGGACTTGACGGACGACTGGGGTCCGCCGACGGAGTGGGCGACTCATCGGACACCGGCCGGGCGCATGGAGGTGTCATCTCGAAACCCCGCGTTGCCGATCCTTGCGGCCGCTGCGCTCGATGTGTTGGCCCACGCGAAGGGTCGATTGAGCGACGCAGCCGGGATGCTGGGCATAACCACGGGTCAGTTGTCGCGGTTCTTTGCGATTGATGAGAAAGTATTCGCCGCGGCCAACCGGATTCGCTCTGCCGCAGGCCAGCCTGCCATGCGGATGACGTGATTCACGCTTGTGCGTGTTTGAGGATTCGCTCGGAGAGCTTTTGATACAGCAGGGACGCAGCTAACAGCAGCACCCCAAGAACGATGAACGACACGATTCGGTAGATCATGTCGAGATTGGCCATGTCGATCAATAGCACTTTCACGCTGGTCAGGCCAAACACGACGATAGCGAGGTAGCGAAGCTGTGACACCATTTTCATGAAGCCGATGGAAAGGTGCATGATCGCGGTGACAGACCAGAATACGGAAAGGCCGACCTGCATGGCAAGGCTTGGGTCGTCGAAATCGTGGCGTAGCATTTCATGTGTGAAGACCCGAACGATCTCGAAGGAGCCCGCCCAGAGAAACGTGAAGGCGGCAACTGTGATGACTGTCGGCGGTACTTTGCGGCCCCTCAGGAGATTGTTAAGGGGGGATGTTTCGGGCATGGCGTTAATGTATTTTTCAGCCCATCGGCCGGCTGCAAGCGTCAGAATAACGACTACGATGCCGGTCATGAACTGTCGGTTCAACACGACGCCTCTGATGTTGTTCCAGTTACTGTCAATTGCCGCAAGTGTTGTGTCGGCCGAGTAATATTTGAACAGAACAAGGCCGACAATAATGAGGCTCACACCTCGCACGGCCGGCATGGCTAAGCTCAAGGCGTACCAGCAGCCAGCCAGTCCCATCCAACACCATGTCGTTAAGTAGTTTTCATAAGCAAAATGGAATTCCCACAGGATGATGCTGGTACCGAGGGTCACAAGCAGTTCGACAAAGTTTCGATCCAATTTTGGACATTGCCGGCGGATGATCAGCGACGCCGCCCCGGCATAAGCGCACAGCCCCAATCCGATGGCGAGTACGAAGAACCAGTTGATGTACCACCGCCCAAACTCGACGAGCTTTGCCATCAGTCGCGCATTTTCCATGTCATACAGGCACAGATGCGCGACCGAAGCAATCAGGACTGCCAGTGCCTTGATTCGCAACCAGGGACGATCATGCCCACGACAGAAGCCGAAGGTGATGACGGATTGGATGCCCCACGCAATCACCACGAGTTGCTTGTCCCATTGCAGTGGTGCCGCAAGGGCCAGCAGCGACGCCCCGGCGATTTGCATTGAGTCTTGCAACACGCGGACCGGCTCGCCGTGGCGCGTCAGCGAACGCGCGAGAAGAAACTGAATCGCGCCAAGGCTGACGGCAAAGAACCCCATCCAGCGATCAAGCGCTTCTCCGGCGGTGTAATAAACAGATCCGAAGAACGCTGCGGTGCTGAGCGACGACACAATCGTAGTTGTTGATAAGGTGTTGGGAACAAGTCGTCGTACACCGAGTTGAATTTCGATCGTGTAGATAACATAGAACCCGCCCATGAACCCGAGCGTGATCCACATCGCCTCGGGCTTATAGAACTCCGCATACCAGCCGACAAACAGCAACATGGTTCCCGCGAACGTGAGAATTCGTAAAGCGCTCCATTGACGAATCAGGCCACAGGCGAGGAAGCCAAGGTCGAGCACGGCGACATACGTGAGCAGCACAACTTGTTCGTTGCGACCAGTGCTGAGCGCGATGGGCGTCCAGAATCCGCCGATCACGCCGAGTATGGCAATGCCGAGTAGCCGACCGCGCACTGACATGAGCGTTGACAGAATGGTGACACAGCAAAGCAGCACAAATGCCGGAGTCACCGTGATTAGTTGATAAAAACCATAAGCGCCATAGACCGAGAAGTAGAGTATCGCAGTACCCGCGCCGAGAAGTCCGCCGGCGAATGGCCGCATTCCTTTGCGAATTGAATATTCACCACCGGCAATGAGTAGTAGGCCGGTTGCCGAACCTATCACAACGCGCATGGCGGGGCTGATGAATCCACGATCGAACGCATACTTGATGAAGAAGCCGACCCCGAGCAGCAGGATGAACGCGCCGACGCGGTTGAGCCACGTTTTCCCGATGGCGATTTCGAATTCGCCGGCATCCACGGCCGCCGATGTACCGGTCTTGACGTTTGGTTCAATCGATACGGGCGGCAGCCCATGCACCCTTCGAAGGGCGTCCAGCGTCTCATAGCGCGGCGGCTGCGGGTTGATCACCGGGGGCGGTGTGACTGGTGTTGATGAGATTGGTGAGGGTTGGAAAGGTGGAGGTGCTTCGACGCGAGGCGGGGATGGTGCATCTGATTCGACGGCCGACTCTTCCAGCGTCTCCAGCCTCCGTTCCAATCGGCGGAGTTCAAACCGGATCATCTCCAGCGAACTGCGCAGATTGCGTACATCGTCGGAAGATGGCTTGTCGGACAACGGTGTGCCTCCAGCGTCGCGTCGTGGTGCCCGTCAATTCTCCGGCCGCGAATCGGGATACATGTCCAGACGCTTCTCGGCGCGCGTGGTGATATCGCGGTTCGAGCCGGCCTGCGATTTGGCTTTGGACCACGCCTGCCGGGCCGCGGCGCGATCGCCGGTGAACATGACGACGTCACCGTAGGCCAGCCAGGCCTCGCCATCCTGCGGGTCCTGCAGGAGCAACTTGTCCAGCGTCTCGCGAGCTGATTTGTAATTGTGCTTTCGCGATTGAACGAGGGCAAGGCTTTTCAGGGCGCTTCGATAGGTCGGATCGATGGCGAGGGCTTTTTGCAGCTCGCGCTCGGCCGCGTCCACCTCGCCGCGCATCATCAGCGAGCCGGCCAAGTCCACGCGGGGCGGCATTTCACGCGGGGATAGTTCAATGGACTCGCGATACCGGGCGATGGCCAGGTCGTAATCGCCGCGCAGCCGATGCCATGTTCCAGCCTCATAGCGACGGCGTGCTTCCTGGTTCGCGGCCTGGCGGGCAACGTCTTCGCCCGCGTCGGGTTCGTCGTAGCTGGCCTTTCGAAACGCGCCGAGGTCGGCAGAGTCGTGATTCACTCGGCGAATGTCCGACGAGGGCGTCGACGATGCCATGCGTTGTTCGGTCGGCTGGGATGTTGGTTTGGAAGCGCCGGCCTGCTCGATCTCGGCGACGTAGGTTCCTGTATTTCCGGCGCGGTCCGTGGCGGAGAATTTCAATTCGAGGCGGCCGGTCACGTCGGTCGGTACGGTCCATTTGTAGGCCCCGCGCGCCGACAGACAATCGGCGATCAGCTTGAATGACTTCGTTTCCTCAGTGCGATAGTGAAGCGCGACAGGCCGATCGGAAAGGTTGTCGTCGGTCGCCGCCCATCGCAGATGCAAGTCTCGATTGACCGCAAAACGCGGGTCGGGCCTGATCGCAAGCGCCTGGACTGAAGGTTGTGTTCGGTCGACGCGAATCCAATTATGTGGGGGCGTGGCGGCGGCCGGCGGCGGCGATGATGCGCCGGCGGTGTTCTGCAACACAATGAAAAAGCCAAGCAGTTCGTCACCGTCGGCGTCGTACGTCAGGGAACCGTCGGCGTCGAGCACTTTGGCGGCTGACCAGGTCTTGCCGAGGTCTTTCGTCACCCACAATTCGCCGCGCGAGGCGTCGCCTGAGCCGTCGGCGAGACGATATGTGAACACGATGCGCGTCGAGTTGACGGAACGCACCTGTTCCGGGGGTGGCGGGCGCAGTGGGGCGGCATCGGTGCGCGGCGCGATCGCGAGACTGGCCAAGAGGCAAATGGAGAATGCGGTGACGGGCGAAGATCGAGCGTCCATGCGCGATCCTTTCTGCTTGGGTGGCATTGTATCCTTATCGGACGACAAGGACATCACTCGCTTGTTTGCCTTCCAATGTCCGTATTTCAGTGCTGAAAGCGGCACTCGTCCCAAAGTAGGTGCCTCGACGGGGCTGTAAGCGTCCGGCCCGATACCGCACCCGGAACGTGCTGACGGCACGCGCGAAAGCTGCCGAAGTCGTCTCCCGAATGGGTCCGTTGCCGCCAAGCGCGACGACAGGCGCCGCCCTTCGATCGTGATTCGGAGGGGAAAGAAGCAAATTTCACTGGGGGAGAAGCACCGTGAAGACGGCG
>CAZSBF010000002.1:11588-25394 GCA_964605185.1 uncultured Planctomycetaceae bacterium | reverse complement strand
GCGGCCTGATTGTCATTGCTCTTGCGCTCATGACCTGCGGCTGTCTGGCCACCGGGGGCAACCGCACCCAGGCCTGGCAGTTCCAACGGGTCGTGGAAGAGGCGGCCCGTACGACGCACCGAAACCGCTCGCCGGGACCGCGCCCTGCTACGCCCCAGGCCAAACCGGCCTCTCCGCAGCAGAAGACTACGGATACCACGAACGACTCGGACGAACGTCATCCTTCGCGTTGGAAGCGCAAGCTCAAGGCGGCGTACGCCTGATCTTCGAGCGTCGTGATTGGTAATCGTTGACCGTCGAAAGCGGCGCGACGATGGTCATTCGTCGTCGTCTTCTTTTTCCTCGGCCTTTTTGGCTGGCTTCTTGGCGTCCTTCTTCGGCTCGGCCTTTTTCTTGGCCTTGGCCTTTTCGGCGGCGCCTTCCTTCTGCTTGGCACGTTCCGCATCACTCATGACGGTCGTGGTCTGCTTGACCTTGACCTGAATCTTCATGCCCGGAGGCGGGCCCTGGCCGGCGCCTTCTTCCTCGTCATCATCCTTGTCGCCGTCCTTCTTGTCAGCGTCGGCGGATTTCATCTCGATGTTCGTTTCGCTGTTGCTGACCGACTTGGTCACCATTCCGCGTTCGATGTCGAAAGTAGCAATGCCCGATGAGGTGCCCTTGATCTCCGGTGTCATGCCGTGCAAGGCGTCATCTTCCTTCACTGTCTTGTCGGACTTGTCGTTCTCAACATTTGACTTGAACGACACAATGGCCACTTTTCGGCCGCCTTCGTCCGCGATCTTGTCGAGCTTGTATTCATAATGGGAGACGACCTTGCCGAGCTGCGGCAACGTGTCGCGCTGGGTCTTGGCCCATGTCTCGCCGACTTTGACCTCTTTGTTCGGATACATGAGGTACATCGTCTCGCCATACGTCACGCGGCCGCGATCGTCCGACAGTTCGCGCTGAAGTTGCTGGCTGAGCATGCCGCCGGCGCCGGCTTCCTGTGTCTTTTCGAGGATGGCTTCCATCCCGCTGCACGCGGCGTTGGAGAAATCCTTGCTCATCTCAATGTTGAACTTGCCGCCGATCATGGCTTGCAGCAAATCGGCCAGCATTTCCGACTCGTCTTCATCGCCGGCATTGTCGGAGTCATACGCGGCCGAGAGCATTGGGCTTTCGATCTTCTGCATGGTGCGGTCGTAGGTCCACGACAGCTTTGCGCCACCGTCGGTCGCCGACTCAACCTTGCGGATCAAACCGTAGGTGCGCTGCAGATTGATCTCCATCGGCTCGCCCATCATCGGGTTGTGGATCTTCTGGAGGATGTCCGCGGCCTGCTCGACATAGGCCGTGTCCCCGACCTTGTGCTTGGGTTTAAGCATGACGCTTTCTGCAGAGGCGAGCGAAGCAGCGAATGCTGTCGCAACGACGGCAAGCAGGGCGGCTCGAATTTTCGTGATGTGAATACGCATGGTGGGCTCCGAGTGGTTTCTGTGGTGTGCTGTGCAACCGGGGGTTTTTCCGTCGCACATACGGGCGACGGAACCGCATCGTAAGCGAAGGGAGGGGTAATTTCACCGCCTCGCAACGAATGAAGATGCCAGCGAGGATTAACGAAGAAACGGCGCGGTATTCACGCCCAGCCGGACAAAGGTCTATACTGGCGGGAAGCAGTCCAAGCGTGTGAATTTTGAGCGTTGGGAGCCTGTCATGAGCGGCATTTCATTGCGTTTTCGAATCGTGGGTATTGGGGTCTTCGCGGTGGCCTTAGTCGGTTGTGCCCCCGCTGAATCGAGCGTGCGGCCGGGCGTGAACGCGGAATATCAGAAGTCCGACCTCGCCAAATGGACGGACCGATTCGAGTCGGAAAGTCGCGAGATTTTCCACGAACGGCTCGCAATCATGGAAGCCATGCAGATCAAGCCCGGCATGGCCGTGGCGGATGTTGGCGCGGGCACCGGATTTTTCGCGGAGATGTTCGCCCACCAGGTCGGCGGCGAGGGACGCGTCTATGCCGTGGACATCGTGGATGATTTTCTCAAGCGCATAGCGGAGCGATCAAAGCAATCGGGCTTGAACAACATCACGGTCGTCAAAGGCACCGAGCGCGACACGCGACTGCCGAAGGCCTGCGCCGACATCGTCTTCGTATGCGACACGTATCATCATTTTGAATACCCGCGCAGTTCGCTTGACTCGATTCATCGGGCCCTTCGTTCCGGCGGGTCAATGATCGTCATCGACTTCGAACGAATCCCGGGCACCAGCCGGCAATGGGTGTTGGACCATGTTCGGGCCGGGCAGGATGACGTGGTTCGCGAAATTGAGGCTGCGGGATTTCAGTTCGTTGAGTGCGTTCCAACGCCGTTCCTGAAAGAAAACTACATGCTGCGATTCAAGCGGAAGTAAACGGCGTCGCGGCTAAAACGTGTTCTTGTCGGTCGATTTGAGATAGGACGATCGCGCCGCGGCATATTCCTCAGGTGTCATTGGGACCATGTCCGCTTCGCCGGGTTCATTCGCATTTCGCTCCGCGACAGACTGTTCGAAGATTCGCTTCAAGATCGGAATGCACCATCCGCAGCCGGTCCCCGCGCCGAGACATTGCGACATCTGGCTGGCGCGTTGCAGTTTCTCGCGACGTGCGTAGCTCACCAGCTTTCGCAATGGGACGTGGTAGCAGTAGCAGATCTTGTCGTCGAGGTTCATGTCGTCCGCGAGATTGTAGCGCGAATTGCCGCGCATCGGGTATCATGGTTCGCGTATGTCTGCCCCGCGCGATATGAGGCAACCATGACCCGACTTGGTTTGTTTGGCGGCAGCTTCGACCCGATTCACCACGGACATCTCATCGTTGCGCGATCGGCTGCCGAGCAGCTTGGCCTGCCGCGCGTCGTCTTCATTCCCTCGGCCCGGCCGCCTCATAAGCTCGGCGGCGAGGTAACCGATCCAACCCACCGACTGGCCATGGTGGAGGCTGCGGTGGTTGGCGATCCACTGTTTGCGGTGGACGACCTTGAGCTACACCGGGCGGGTCCCAGCTACACCTTTGATACGGTGGGGGAGTACCGTCGCCGAGTGGGCGCGGACGCCGAGCTGATATGGTTCATCGGTGCCGATTCGCTGCCCCAGTTGCCAACGTGGTATCGGGTGGCTGAACTGGTCCAAGTGGTCCGAATCGTGACACTTGCCCGGGCGGGGTGGCTGCCTCCGGAGCCCGCACATTTGGAAGGTGCGGTAGGCCCGGTAGCTGCCCGGCAACTCCTGCGC
The DNA here is from genome assembly GCA_964605185.1 of uncultured Planctomycetaceae bacterium. Taxonomy (GTDB): domain Bacteria; phylum Planctomycetota; class Phycisphaerae; order UBA1845; family UTPLA1; genus JACRIM01. The sequence continues at coordinate 22,139 of CAZSBF010000002.1, read as the reverse complement.
GACTGCCTGACCACACCCACGATCGAGATCAGCGCCACCGACATTCGAGGTCGCGTTCGATCCGGCCGCCCCATAATAAACTTAGTTTCGCCGTCGGTAAGGTCCTATATTGATGCACACAGGATATACCAAACCGGCTGACTATAAGAACTCACAGGCTGCGCAACCTTATGTGTGTCAGGCGATTAGATCGTCCTAGAAGCAGCCGGCTTATCCAAGTTCACGACCGGTACTTAATTGACCGCCCCAAAAGCGTGTGATACAGTTGTTGGTGTGATGTGTACAAGTGGCAGCCGGCCCACAGTTGGCTGTTGCAGTGCCCGGCGCGGGGCTAACCGTCACACGAAGCCGGCGAGGTAGCTCGCCACAGGTATTCGTAATGCTCGCCGCGTAGGACTGCTCGGCCCGGTTAACGGCCTGTCGCAGGTGTACCGATGTTAATCGGTGCGTTGACAGTGTCCGGGGCCGGATTGGCCGACGGCAGTTCGCATCCTTGGGTGCTCTGGACTTCGAGTCCGGCGCTGCCACTTGGGGTGTTCGACGTATAGAGAGGTTTTCAGTACATGCCACGTGAGCCAAGGCAGATCACACGACGCAAGTTACAGTTTTTCTTTGGGTTGGTGCTCGCGGGCATTCTCTACGCCCAATTCCAACTGAACGAAGATGCCGAAGTTATCTTGACGCAGCGCGCTCCGCGTGTGCTCGCAGCCGAGACGTCGAACGTCGATCCATTCGAAAAGATGATCCGTCGCGACCCGCTTTCGGCACTGAAGGAGGCCCGCGATCGCCACCTGCGAAGCGTCAAAGACTACGAATGCGTGATGGTGAAGCAGGAGCTTCTTCCATCGGGCATGAGTGAAGAGCAGGAAATCAAAGTCAAATTCCGCCACGCACCCTACAGCGTCTATATGGATTGGATTCGCAACCCCGGTCTTGCGGCCCGCGTTTTGTACGTGAAGGGCAAGTGGACCGACCCGAAGGCGAAGAATCCGGCCGAGCGTGAACTCGCCGTGGCACAGCCCGGCAAGATCGCGCAGCTCTTTGTGAAGAGCCTGAAGCAACCGGTTCGCGGTTCGCTGGCGAAGGATGCGTCGCGCCGATACCTCGATGAATTCGGCTTTTCGACGACACTCGACCTGTTGATCAAATACTGCGACGTCGCCCGCGCGAAGGGCGAGCTGGGCCTGGAACTGGTCGGCGACTCGCACTTCGACGGCCGCCCCGTTTGGGTTGTACGCCGATCGTTGCCTTACACCGATGAAGACGGTTTTTACCCCGACCGCACCGCGGAGATTTACATCGACAAGGAATATCGCGTTCCGGTCGCGGTGTATTGTTTCTCCGATGCCGCGAAGGACCCCAAGAATCTGCTCGGCAAGTACGAGTATCGCAACATCCGCTTCGGTGTCGGCCTGACCGACAAGGACTTTGAGCCGAAGACCTACGGCATGTAGTCGAGCTTGCCGAAAATTCTCGAATGCTTACGACGCGAGGTCCTATCGGCCTCGCGTTTTTTTTCCCCCATCTGTGCAGGACCAGCGCGAGCTCGGTTGATTAGGGCCGTGACACCGTTTGTCGCATCATTGACCGCCCCCATTGCGAGACGTACTCTTGCGATGTGACGATGGAGTCGTTACGGAGGACTGTTATGCGTTGGTTCATTCGCCGTCGTTCTCGAGTTTGTGCTTTGGCTGCCCTCTCTCTTGGTTGCTGTCACGCCCTTGGCTTCGGCTGTTTGCAGGAAATCTTCGCCATCATCGGGGCGTCGTTTTTCTAATCCCGGTCCACCGACCATTCGAATTCACTCGCCGACGGGCATCGAAATGAAAGCCCGACTGATGGATTAGGGGGCACCAATCAGGACGGCTTGAGCGACATAATGTGGAGTTTTTTCCTTCACCCAAGAGCGCCGGGCCTTTCATTTGGGGCGTCGGCCATCAGGTCAAGTTGGACGAGCTGTGGTGCAGCTCTAAATCGGAGTGCACTATTGGGTGGAGGGGTCCGATTCTGCACCGGACCGAAGCGTGTGGTTCAACGTAACGATTCCTTTTCCGAAGTAAGAAATAGAGACGCCATAACGAGAACGATCAGGAGAAACCAATTATGAAGAGTCTTTTTTCAAGTCAAGGCGGACCGTGTGGAGCACCCACGGCCTTTTTGGGGGGCGTGTTGATGGCTGCGGCATTGCTTTGCGTTGCCGCGCAATCGACCCATGCTCAGGACAAGAGGCCCAACATTATCATCATTTGGGGTGATGACATCGGCCAGTCCGACATCAGCGCCTATTCGATGGGATTGATGGGCTTCAGGACGCCCAACATCGATCGCGTTGCGAAGGAAGGAATGATTTTCACCGACTATTACGCAGAGCAGAGCTGCACGGCGGGACGGTCCTCGTTCATCACGGGGCAGTGCGGCTTGCGCACCGGCAACACAAAGGTCGGTATGCCCGGCGCAGCGCAGGGTCTCCAATTCCGCGATGTGACCATCGCCGAGTTGCTCAAGGGCCAAGGGTATGTCACCGGCCAGTTCGGCAAGAACCACTTGGGCGACCGCAATGAGTTCCTGCCCACCGTCCACGGGTTCGACGAGTTTTACGGGGCGCTATACCACTTGAACGCCTCCGAAGAGCCGGAACAGCGGGACTACCCGAAGGACCCGGCGTTTCTCGCCAAATTCGGCCCGCGCGGCGTGCTGGACTGCAAGGCTTCGGCCACCGACGACGCGACGATTGATCCGCGCTTCGGCAAGGTCGGCAAACAAACGATCAAAGATACCGGCCCGCTGACCAAGAAGCGGATGGAGACGATTGACGATGACATCGCCGACCGGTCGGTGGAGTTCATCAAGCGCCAGAAGGCGGCCGGCAAACCGATTTTCCTCTGGGTGAATTTCACCCACATGCACTTCCGCACCCACGTGAAGCCCGAGAGTCTGGAGCAGTCCGGCCGCTGGCAGAGCGAATACCACGACGCGATGATCGACCACGACAAAAATGTCGGGACGGTTCTCAAGGCGATCGACGATGCCGGCATCGCGGACAACACCATTGTCATGTATAGCACCGACAACGGCCCGCATATGAATTCCTGGCCGGACGCGGGCATGACACCCTTCCGCAGCGAGAAGAACTCCAACTGGGAGGGCGCCTATCGCGTGCCCGCGATGGTCCGCTGGCCGGGCCACATCAAGCCCGGCACGGTCAGCAACGACATCGTGGCGCACCTGGATTGGATGCCCACGCTCCTCGCGGCTGCGGGCGTTCCGGATGTGAAAGAGCAACTCCTGAAGGGAATGAAGATCGGCGACACGACCTTTAAGGTCCATCTCGACGGTTACAACCTGCTTCCCCTCTTGACCGGCCAGACAAAGGAAGATCCGCGCAAGGAGTTCTTTTACTTCGGCGACGAGGGCGGCCTGAATTGCCTGCGATACGACAACTGGAAGCTCGTTTTTTCCGAACAGCGCTCCAAAGGCACGATGGGGATATGGGCAGAGCCGTTTACTGAATTGCGGCTTCCCAAGATGTTTAATCTGCGGATGGACCCCTATGAACGGGCCGACATCACATCGAACACTTATTGGGACTGGGAGATTAGCCACGCCTTCGTCATGGTGCCGGCGCAGGCCATCGTTGGCCAGTTCCTTTCGACGTTCAAGGATTTCCCCCCGAGCCAGGAGACCGGCAGCTTCAGCATCAACAAGGTGGTTGAGCAGTTGCAACACGGCGCGGGTGGCAAGTAATCGTTCGGTCAAACGCACCCGGCTGCGCCCGTGGAACACGCGGGCGCAGCCTTTCGAATCGAGAACTGGCGAGGAGTTACGATGTCCAATGACGTACTCAGGTATCGCCTCCTTGCCGTCGCGCTGGTGAGCATGTTCGCGCTCGTTGCCACCACCGCCGGCGCGGCTGACCCGTTGCCCAATTGGAACGATGGCCAGGCCAAACGATCCGTCATCACCTTCGTCGAGAAAGTGACCAGGGAAGATTCGCCCGACTTCGTGCCCGTGCCCGAGCGCATCGCCACGTTCGATAACGACGGGACACTGTGGTGCGAGAAGCCGATGCCTGTTCAATTGTACTTCGCGCTCGACCGCGTGAAGGCGCTCGCGTCGCAGCATCCTGAATGGAAGGAAAAGGAGCCCTTCGCCTCGCTTCTCAAGGGCGATCTGAAGACCGCAGCCGCCGGTGGCGAACGCGCAATCCTGGAACTGTTCATGGCAACGCATGCGGGCATGACCACCGACGAGTTTACGCGAATCGTAAGTAACTGGATCGCGACCGCCACGCATCCCAAGACCGGCAAACTGTTCACCGAGATGACGTATCAGCCAATGCTCGAGGTTCTCACCTACCTGCAGGCAAACGGCTTCAAGACATACATCGTCTCTGGTGGCGGCATCGAGTTCATGCGCCCCTGGGCGGAACGGGTGTACGGCATCCCGCCTGAGCAGGTCGTCGGAAGCAGTATCAAAACCAGATTCGAGATGCACGACGGAAAACCCGTTCTCATGCGCCTGCCCGAGTTGAATTTCAACGACGACAAAGGCGGGAAGCCCATCGGCATAAATCAGCACATCGGTCGCCGACCCATTGCGGCGTTCGGCAACTCGGACGGTGATCTGCAGATGCTCCAATACACCGGGACCGGCAAAGGCGCGCGATTCTGTCTGTATGTCCATCACGATGACACCGATCGCGAATATGCCTACGACCGCGCTGACCACTTTGCCCGCCTCTACAAGGGTCTAGACGAAGCCGCCGCGAAGGGTTGGACGGTCGTTAGCATGAAGGACGACTGGAAGACCGTTTTCTCCGCGGCGAGTTCCGAAATCACGGCCATCGATATCCTGTTACAACCCGACGCCACGATGCTCCGGCATGCCGGCTACAACAACGCCCGGCTGCTCGCCAAGTACCCGAAGGGATTCGCCCTCGACGCGACACACACTCCGCACATCACGATGCTGCAGTGTTTCGTCCGCACGGCGGACTTAAGCAAGCTTTATGCCACGGAAGAAAGGGTGTTCGCGGCCGCAAATGTCAACGCGATGAAGCTGGAGGCATTCAAGTATTACTACGCTCCGGCAGGCGCGACGGGCATCGCGGGCATCTGTGCGAAGCCGACGCCACAGATTGTCAAACTACAGGCGGACATCATCGCCGCAGCGAAGCCGTTCATGGTGGAGACCGGCCCCATTGGGGCGTTCACCGCCCCGCACGAGGATCCCGCCACCGACGCAGCATTGATCCAATATGTGTCAACGTTCGTGCCGAAGTTGACCGGCGAGAACTTCAATCCACACGTCAGCACGGGAGTCGCTTCGCGCGAGTACCTCGACAAGATGGTTGCCGAGCCATTTGAGCCGTTCGCCTTCTCGCCCGCCGGCGCGGCTGTGTATCAACTCGGCCCGTACGGCACTGCGGCGAAGAAGTTAATGGATTGGAAATCGGAACCCTGAGTTAATCTGTTGGACGCCTGTTCAAAATCACTTGATGCCTAATCTGTGATTTGCGTGAACTGTGAAGGGGCGAGTATTTGAGGTGAACGAGGCGTGACGAGGTATGAGGCCGAATTGCCGACTGGCATCCGCCCGGCAACCCGACTAGAGTAATCCGTAAGGAAATTGCACTTCGGCGACTTGGATTCGCACCAGGCGCTGAGCGTAGGGAAGAGCGCGGGGTTTGGGCTGAAGAACGTCATCGCGAACGCCGCGACTGCTCAGTAGAACGGATCGCATTCAAGGCGAACGGAATGCGGTTTTCCCGGTTTGAGCACAACGCGAAGCTGGGAGTCCGTTCATGCAGAGCGTCGCAACGCGCCCCGCGGCTGAATTACTCAACGACGAGATTGATTTCTCATTGGTTCAGGGCGGGCCGCTTTTTCAAATCCTGATGCGATTGGGGCTGGTAAGGCCCTCGATGGACCTTGCAGTCCGACGTGTCATCGTGCTTTCGCTGGTCGCGTGGCTGCCGCTGTTTGTCCTCACGGTTCTGTCAGGCCAGGCATTCAGCGGGGTTGCGATTCCCTTTGTGCTCGATTTGGGCATGCACGCCCGGTTCCTCTTGTCCATTCCGCTCTTTGTTATTGCGGAGGTTGTCGTCCATCGACGAATCAAAGGCGTTGTCCGCCAGTTCGTCGATCGGGGCATTGTCGTGCCAAGCGATGAATCGCAGTTCAATGGCGTCATTTCCGGTGCCATGCGAATGCGAAATTCCGTGATGGCCGAAGTGTTGCTTCTTACATTGGCACTCGCGTCGGCAAAACTGTTTGGACAACGGTATATTCAGACGAGTGTGTCCACATGGCATATGAGTATGGTGGACGGCCAGTCGCAACTCACCCCTGCCGGGTTCTGGTACATCTTTGTCAGTATGACGATTTTTCGATTCCTCCTGCTTCGTTGGTATTTTCGCCTAATCGTGTGGTATCGGTTTCTCTGGCAGGTTTCGCGGCGCATACCGCTGCAACTCAACGCGCTTCATCCGGATGGGGCCGGTGGCTTGGCGTTTCTGGGTGGGAGCGTCTTCGCGTTCGTCCCCGTTTTGCTGGCCCACACGGTCTTTTTGGCCGGCACCTTCGGCAACAAGATCTGGCATGACTCTGCCACGCTGCCGCAGTTCAAGATGGAGATTGTGGTGTGGCTGATGGTTCTAATGCTCCTCGTGCTCATGCCGCTTTTCTTTTTTGTGAGCCACCTGGCGGATGCGAGGCGCAGGGGGCTTCGAGAATATGGCATCGTCGCCAGCCGCTATGTCGCCGAGTTTCGCAGGAAGTGGATCGAGGGCCACGCCGCGGAAGGGGAGGCGCTCGTCGGAAGCGGGGATATCCAGTCCCTCGCCGATCTGTCGAACAGCTTTGAAGTCGCACGGGACATGAGCCTTCTTCCTTTCGGCAAGACGACCGTCATCCGGCTGGCCATTGTGATTGCCTTGCCGCTCCTGCCGCTCACGCTCACGATGATCCCCCTGGAGAAGTTGATCGATCGTTTACTGGGAGTGATTCTCTAGCATGGCCGGCGGGTATCATGAAAACGCGGATCAATGTATTAGCCAAAGGAGCATTGAGCCCAGTCAGTTTGCAAGAGGGAATGGGATGAATGGCGAAGGTAAACGCGGGTTTCCCGTTTTGCCACGCGTTCGGTCTTGGAGCGGCGCTGGGATTCTGGTATTGGCCGCGATTTACGCCTGCATTTTCCTGGTCACGGGCTGCTCCGGCATCGGGCCGTCGACCGTTGTTCCCAGCCGGTTCGACTATACGACGGCGATCGGCGATTCCTGGAAGCAGCAGATGCTCATCAACATGGTCAGGATGCGGTATGGCGATGCGCCGGTTTTCCTTGACGTTGTGTCGGTGATCAGCCAGTTCCAGATCGCCGCCGGGACCAGTTGGGGTGGATCGTTTAGCAATCAATCGGAAAGCAATATTTACTCCTACGGCGCCACCGGCGCGAGCGGGGATCCCGTCACGGGAACACTCAGTCGAGGTGCAACGCTGGGCGAGCCGTTTATCAGCAATACACAGAACTTCGGCGTCACCGGTGGTTATGCCGACCGGCCGACCATTACCTATTCACCGCTGAGCGGGGACAAGTTCACGCGAACGTTGATGAAGCCGATCCCGCCGACGGCTATCCTGACTCTCATTCAGGCTGGCTATCCCATCGATTTGGTTCTGCGGACGTGCGTACACACCATCAACGGCGTCAACAATCGGTTTGGTGGCTCTGGACGCGCACGCCATGCCGACCCGGAGTTCTATCCACTCTTGGAGCACCTTCGGAAGATTCAGGATTCGGGCGCGATTGGACTAAGAGTGCAACGGTCGAAGGAGGGCGGAGAGGACGTATTGATGAGCATGCGGGGAAGGGCGAGCGCGAGATTAGAGGAAGACATCGCGTTTGTGCGAAAGACGCTGGGGCTTGATCCCTTGGCGGAAGAACTCAAGGTCGCCTATGGCTCGGTGTCCAGGAACGACAAGGAACTGGCGATTCTGACGCGATCGGTTCTCGAGATACTCATCGATTCGGCCTCGTGTATTGATGTGCCGGCTTTGCACGTGGAAGAAAAGCGGGTGAACCCGACCATGCCGGACGACTCGGTGGACGGCGTGGCGATTCCATCGCTTATCAGAATCCACAGTTCGCGTCACCGACCGGGCGATGCGTTTGTCGCGGTTCCGTATCGCAGTCATTGGTTCTGGATCGATGATCGCGACATGCGATCCAAGTCGCTTTTTTCATTCGCGATGTTCATCTTCTCCCTGACCGACACGGAAGCGAAAGAGGGCGCGCCGATTGTGACAATCCCTTCCGGGTAATCCGATGGCCGAGATGCATTCCGCTACCATTGGAGCGTGAGTCGAATCCACTCTAGCAATCAACAAGTCCGTTAAGACCATGAAACAGGTAAGGGCATTATCATTAAGACAGCCGTCACAACCAGCCGTACCTTCCCCATTCACTTCACCGCCGCTTTCGCATTCGCATTGTTGGCCGGGCCGCTGAGTAGAATCGCCAAATCCGAAGATGCTTCGCCGCCCGACGCCGCCGCAAAGAGGGCAGCGATGAAACACCCCGAGTATGCGCCCTACGCGGACCAGAGATTCCCCAGCCGTGTCTATTGGGGCGTTGCTCACATCCACACCGGCTACTCCTTCGACGCCGGCATGTTCGGGATCACGGTGACACCCGACGACCTGTTCAAGGCAGCCAGAGGCGGTGAAGTTGTCGTGGACAACGGCGTGCGCTTCAAACTAGATCGGCCGCTGGACTGGCTCGCGATCACCGACCATGCAGAGTACATGGGCGTCGCTGATGAAATTCGCGCCGGCAGCCCCGAGCTATTGGCCGACCCGACAGGCAAGAAGTGGTACGACGCTTACAAGACGAGCCCGGCAGCGGGGACCAAAGCCGCAATCGACGCCGTAGTGGGTATGGGAACCGGCAAGGCCGAATTCGACGCCAGCAAGCTCGTGGCCAAGGCATGGATGCGTGCCACTACAGCTGCCGAGAAGGCCAACCAGCCGGGTGCTTTCACCACGTTGCACGGCTTCGAATGGACGAGCGCGCCAGGAGGCAAGAACCTTCATCGCACCGTCATTTTCCGCGACAACATCGACCGCGTTAAGCAAGTCATTCCATTCTCCCTCTTCGACAGCGAGGACCCGGCGAACTTGTGGAAGTACATGGACGCATACGCCACGAAGACGGGCGGCTCGGTGCTGGCCATCCCACATAACCCCAACTTGAGTGCGGGCGTCATGTTCATGGCGGAGACCTTCGAAGGAAAACCGATGGACCGGGCCTATGCCGAGAACCGTATCAGCCACGAGCCACTCATGGAGGTGACGCAGGTCAAGGGTGACAGCGAGACACACCCCTTCCTCTCACCAACCGACGAATTCGCTGATTTCGAACGCTGGTGGGCCGTTGATCTTCGCAAGATGGAGCCGCTTGCCAACAGCGCGCTGGCAGGCGCTCACGCCCGCTCGGCGCTCAAGCTGGGACTGGAACTGGACGGCAAACTCGGAGCCAACCCCTACCAGTTCGGGATGATCGGCGGCAGCGATAACCACACGGGTGTAATCAGCAATAGGGAGGACAACTTCTTCGGTGAATTTGCCAACGGATTGCCGTCGCCCGAGCGTTGGAAAAACCCGCTTCTCGCCTCCAAGGAGGGCAAGCCAGTGGTATCGGTCTGGGAGGAACAGGCATCGGGCTTGGGCGGCGTTTGGGCGACCGAGAACACCCGCGAAGGAATCTGGGATGCGCTCAAGCGCAAGGAGGTCTATGCCACCACAGGCGACCGGCCGGTCGTGCGCCTGTTCGCGGGCTGGGACTTTGTGCTTGCAGACCTCGATCGGCCCGACTTCGCGGCGAATGGCTACGCCCATGGCGTGCCGATGGGAGGCCGTCTCAGCAAGGCCCCTGCCGGCAAGCCGCCAGCCTTCATCGTGTATGCCATGCGCGATCCGGACGGCCCGAATCTCGACCGCATCCAGGTCATCAAAGGTTGGCTCGGCAAGGACGGCAAGTCCCAAGAACGCGTCTTCGACGTGGCCGTTTCCGGTGGGCGCAAGATCGACGCCGATGGTCGCTGTAAGACTTCAGTCGGCAACACCGTGGATGCGGCCAACGCGACGTATAGCAACTCAATCGGAGCCGCTTATCTGTCGGCCTATTGGAAGGACCCGGCGTTCGAAGCGACGCAGCGGGCGTTCTACTACGTCCGCGTCATCCAAATCCCGTCGCCGCGCTGGACGGCCTATGACTGCAAGCGCTTCGGCATCAAGATGCCGGACAACGTTCCAATGACGGTTACTGATCGGGCTTATACGTCGCCGGTCTGGTATACGCCATGAAGCGACTTTTGAAAGAACCGCTGTTTCACTTCCTCGTACTCGGCGCGTTGCTGTTCAGTGCGTACGCATGGATTAATCGCGGCCGAACGCAGGACAAGCCTCGGTTGGTGCGGATCACCGCGCAGGAAATCACCTGGCTGAAAGAGGGCTGGGTCCGACAGCGGCAGCATCCGCCCACGCAGGCTGA
>CAZSBF010000002.1:0-11578 GCA_964605185.1 uncultured Planctomycetaceae bacterium | reverse complement strand
GGCTGAATTAAAGGGATTGGTCGCCGCCTACCTCAAAGAGGAATTGCTGGCCCGCGAAGCGCGGGAATTGGGTCTGGATGAAAGCGACACCATCGTGCGCCGTCGTCTGGCGCAAAAGATGGAGTTTCTCGTGCAAGACACTGCTCGCATCGGCGAACCGGCCGATGCCGAGTTGCGCCGGCTTTACGAGGCTCACGCGGAACAATTCCAGAATCCGGCCCGAGTCTCCTTCAACCAAATCTTTTTCAGGACCGAGTCGGCGGCCCGCCTAGGGCTGGAAAGAATAGCGAACGGCGGCGGCGCCGAACATGGCGACTCGATCATGCTGGATCGCGAGTATGCCAGAGTGGACGAGCCAATGCTGGCGGGGCTGTTTGGGCACGAGTTTGCCGGCAGGGTTTTGGCTATCGAACCCGGTAAGTGGCATGGGCCCATCGCTTCAAGTTTGGGTTTTCACCTTATACGCGTGAGTGAGCGCCAAGCACCGCAGCGGCGCTCTTTTGAGGAAGTGCATGCACAGGTGCTCGACGACTGGCAGCGCGAACAACAGACAAAAGCAAACGAACAATTCTTCGCAACCTTGTTGAAAAAGTACGACGTGGAGGTCGACGAAAGCGTCAAGCCACTGATCGGGAAGCTGGAGGCGGCGCAATGAAGCGGCTTGTTGGCGCATTCGTGTTGTTGACATCGGTGCCGGCATTCGCCCACGAACTGCGACCGGCCTATCTTGAATTGCGCGAGGAGAAACCGACCGAATTCAGTGTGCTGTTCAAGACGCCGATGCGCGGAGAGATGCGGCTGTCGTTGTCGGCCGAGTTTTCGGGCCGCACAGAGATTGTCACGCCGCCGGTTACGCGCGATACCGGAAGCGCGGCGGTGCAGACGTATTGGTTGAAAGCCATCGAGCCATTGCGCGGACAATCGGTGCGGATAGCCGGTCTTGAAAACACCATGACCGATGCATTGGTGCGGTTCGAGTTTCTCGACGGAACATCGTGGACCCAGCGATTGACGCCGGCGCGCACGGAAGCGGTAATACCCACGAGCCTGTCGACGTTGAACACAGCAGGCGTCTATCTTCGGCTTGGTATTGAACACATCCTGACCGGCATTGACCATCTGCTATTTGTCTTAGCGTTGATACTGATCACGGTTGGCGGGTGGAAGCTGGTGAAGACGGTTACCGCATTCACGGTGTCGCACAGCATCTCGCTAACAGCGGCAACACTCGGCTGGGTAAATGTATCGCCGCCACCCGTCGAAGCCGTTATTGCCCTGAGCATCGTCTTTGTCGCGGCTGAGATTGTTCATATGCGACGTGGTATCGCGGGCGTCACCGCCAACGCCCCGTGGATCGTGGCCCTGGCGTTTGGGCTGATTCACGGCCTGGGTTTTGCGGGCGGGCTGAACGAGGCAGGCCTGCCGGTCGGCCATATTCCAACGGCGCTGCTCTTCTTCAGTATGGGCGTCGAGGTGGGGCATTTTCTCTTTATCGGCGCGGTGTTATCGATGTTCACGCTCTTACGCCGGATCCAGATTCAGGTACCGCGATGGGCCGAACTCGTGCCGACCTACGCGATCGGCAGTGTCGCGATGTTCTGGCTGATCCAACGGGTCGCGGCATTTTAGAAAAAACACCAATGAGCACATGGTGTACGACCGTCCGCATTTTCTTGCTCGGATGCATGGCAGTCTTGCAGGCCGAGCAGTCCGGCGACACGCAACCGTAACCGATGTTTGCCGACGACAAAGCAAGCACGAACCAAGGCGATTTGTTCGCTAAGATTCCGTCAGGATAGTTGCAGTTTAGGATACAATGATGGCTCCGGCGGCCTGCTGCAGGCCAAGGAACCGTCGGAAAGCAAGGGGTCTCGCCATGACAGTGCTCACTGAGTCATTTCAGAAGCCAACATCAGCAGCACCCACCACGCCAGAGACGGGGTACAGATTTCATTCATCGCGGGATGAACTCTACAAGTTGGGGAAGAGCATCCGAGAATCGTGTTCGCGCACGTCTCATGCCATGTGGAAGGTGCCGGACGACCGCCCCGATCCAGTCGAGTTGCTCAAGCAGGCCAACATCGGCCGCATTCCCGAGTTGATTCCGATTCGCTACGGGCGAATGTTGCAGTCGCCGTTCACTTTTTATCGCGGCGCGGCGCTCAACATGGCCGTGGATTTGTCGGGCACACCAGTAAGCGGTCTGCGCGTGCAGGCCTGCGGCGACTGTCACTTGCTCAATTTTGGCAGCTATGCGACGCCGGAACGGCGCGTGATCTTTGATATCAACGATCTCGATGAGACCCTTCCCGCGCCATGGGAATGGGACGTGAAGCGCCTTGCGGCCAGCTTCGTTTTGGCCTGTCGTGACAACGGATTCAAATCGGATTGCGCCCGCGATGCGGCACTTGCCTGTGTGCGCTCGTACCGGGAGCACATGGCCGAATTCAGCGATATGCGATGCCTGGATGTTTGGTATGCGGCCATCGATATCGAGAAACTAATGCTAACGATGCAGGATAAAGAACTCCGCAAGCGCATGGAGAAACGACTTGCAAAGGCTCGGGCAAAAAGCGTGCTGGAACACGATTTTCCCAGTCTGGTGCATACCGGCGGTCTGACGCCGACAATCAAAGATAACCCACCGCTGATCTATCACTGGCGCGAACACGATGAGGAAGAGATGAACGCGAGAGTCCAGAAAATCTTTGCCGGTTACCGGGAGACCTTGCCGGAAGATCGGCGCGTGCTTCTGGACCGTTTCAAGATTATGGATGTCGCCATCAAGGTGGTCGGTGTCGGCAGCGTCGGCACTTTCTGTGGCGTGATTCTGTTGATGGCCGGCGACCGGGACCCCCTGTTTCTCCAGATAAAGCAAGCGCGACCTTCAGTTTTGGAACCGTACGCAGGCAAGAGCGTTTATGCCAACCACGGCCAGCGGGTCGTGACTGGCTGCAAGCTCATGCAATCGGCCAGCGACCTATTCCTCGGCTGGTCGGAGGGCGTGGAGGGCCGGCAATTCTACTTCCGGCAGCTCAAGGACATGAAGATTAAGCCGCTCGTGGAGATCTTCACCCCGAGCGTTATGTTTATGTACGCGCAGTTATGCGGGTGGACGCTGGCCCGCGCCCACGCCCGCTCCGGCGAGCCCGCGAAGATCAGCGGCTACCTCGGCAAGAGCGAGGTCTTTGACGAGGCGGTCGCCGATTTTGCCTTCTCCTATGCCGACCAGAGCGAACGCGATCATGAGGTTCTTATGAAGGCCGTCCGTGCCGGTAGGTTGCACGTGGCGATCGAACAGGAATAGGGTCTGGAAGTCGTCCGCGGCATCAGCCACTTTTGGCAAGAGAACTCGATGCTCAAGCCTTGGTCGTTGTCGCTCACCCGCGATTTCAGCCCCGCCAGGCGGGGTTGGCGGGCTTCCCCGAAGATTAACTTTGACAGCCTTTTAAACCTCCGATATAGTGCGGGGCTCGGCTGAATTGCCTCCGGTATGTCCGCATGTCGGTCGTTTTCCCGGATTCACAGGCATCACTGAACCTAATCGCAGCCCGATGTCGGGCGGCCGCCGGGAGTTCCCCACCGATGCCGAAAAACGCCGGCTTGGTGTATAGACCGCGTGTCAGATATCTGGAGATTCGGCCATGGCCGTCATACCCGGCCCCAAAGCCCTGCGAGACCTTGATTCCATGAACGCTTCCCCGATCAGCAAACTGCGTAACGTCGGAATTTCCGCTCACATTGACTCCGGCAAGACGACGCTCACTGAGCGCATCCTGTTCTATGCCGGCCGCATTCACAAGATCAGCGAAGTCAAGGGCGGCGGCGATGGCGCCACCATGGACCACATGGAGCTTGAGAAGGAGCGCGGTATCACCATCACCAGCGCCGCCACGCAGGTCCAGTGGAACGATTCCGAAATCAACATCATTGACACCCCCGGCCACGTGGATTTCACCGTTGAAGTTGAGCGTTCGCTTCGCGTGTTGGACGGTGCGATTCTCGTGCTCTGCGGTGTTGCCGGCGTGCAGTCGCAGTCCATCACCGTCGACCGCCAGATGAAGCGCTACAACGTTCCGCGAATCTGCTTTATCAACAAGCTTGATCGCGGTGGCGCAGACCCGGTCAACGTCATCAAGGGTCTCGAAGAGAAGCTCGACCTCACTACCATTCAGCTTCAACTCCCGATCGGCCTCGGAAACGACCACAACGGCGTTGTGGATCTGATCAAGATGAAGGCTGTGTACTTCGACGGTGATAATGGCGAAAAGATTCGCTACGAAGAAATCCCCGCCGACATGGTCGACGAGGCCAAGAGTGCCCGTACCGGAATGTTGGATGCCCTCAGCCTCTACGATGACGAACTTCTCAGCATTATGCTTGAGGAAAAGCCCGTCCCCGAGGACATGATCCACGCGATCATCCGCCGTGGCACCATTTCCGCACAGTTCACCCCGGTTCTCATGGGTTCGGCCTACCGAAATCGCGGCGTTCAGTTGCTCCTCGATGCCATGGTGCGCTATCTTCCGAGTCCGCTGGATCGCGAGATGTTCGCCCTCGATCTCGACAATGAAGAAGCCGAGGTGCCTCTAACCTCCAATCCCGAAACGCCGCTTGTCGCACTGGCGTTTAAGCTCGTCGACGAGAGCTTCGGCCAGCTCACCTTCATGCGAATCTATCAGGGCAAGATGATTCGTGGTGATCGCTACAACAACTCCCGTACACGCAAGCCATCCCGCTTTAGCCGTATCGTGCGTATGCACGCCAACGACCGCGAGGATATGGACTCCGCCACAGCCGGCGACATCGTCGCCGTTGTCGGACTCGACTGCATCTCCGGCGATACCTTCTGTTCCGAAGGCGTGAATTACACGATGGAGTCCATGCACATCATGGACCCTGTCATTTCGCTCGCTGTGTCGCCCACCAAGACGGCCGACCGCGACAAGTTCTCGAAGGCGCTCTCCCGATTCTCAAAGGAAGACCCGACCTTCCACGTCGCCACCGACCCCGACACCGGCGACACGCTCATCAGCGGCATGGGCGAATTGCACCTCGACGTCTATTGCGAGCGCATCCGCCGCGAATACAAGGTTGATGTCACTGTTGGCCAGCCAAAGGTCAGCTATCGCGAATCGCCGTCCAAGTCGGTCGAATACAATTACAAACACAAGAAGCAGACCGGCGGCTCCGGCCAGTTCGCCCACGTCGTCGGC
This sequence comes from uncultured Planctomycetaceae bacterium, assembly GCA_964605185.1. GTDB lineage: Bacteria > Planctomycetota > Phycisphaerae > UBA1845 > UTPLA1 > JACRIM01. Next base: position 6,362 of record CAZSBF010000002.1, on the reverse strand, counting down.
ACGCTTGAGCCGCTTCCGGAAGATCACGAAGAACCATACGAATTTGAAAACAAGGTCTTCGGTGGCCGCATTCCCAGCGAGTACATCCCGTCCGTCGACAAGGGATTCCAATCCGTCCTTGGCAAAGGCCCCGTCGCCGGCTTCCCGATCACCGGCGTGAAGATGATTCTCGAAGATGGCTCGTCGCACGCCGTCGATTCGTCCGACATGGCGTTTCAGATCTGCGCCCGCGACGCCTTTAAGGAAGCCTTCCTCGCCAGCAAGCCAGTCCTGCTCGAACCGATCATGAAGGTGCAGGCTGAATGCCCCATCGAGTTCCAGGGCTCCATCATCGGAGACCTTTCGGCTCGACGCGGACTCGTCATGGGCACCGAGAATCGCGGTCCGCTGGCCATCATTGATGCCGAAGTGCCGCTCGCCAAGATGTTCGGCTACGCCACCGACGTGCGCTCCATGTCGCAGGGTAAGGCAACCTTTACGATGGAATTCCTGAAATACAAGCGAGTCCCCGCAGCGATTCAAGCGGAAATCATTGAAACCGTGAGACTCCAAAAAGCCGGGAAGGCCCCTGCACCGCCGGCTAAGAAGTAAACTAATTTTTTCAGCCGATTGCGGCTGCAAACAAAGACCCGCCGGCGAATGAGTTCGCCGCGTTGAGGAGGATCCTCCCGTGCACGAAAGATTCAGCGACCGCGCCCGCCGAGCCATGGCTCTCGCCAATCAGGAGGCCGTTCGGCTACACCACGACTACCTCGCCCCGACGCACATCATGCTCGGAATCCTTTCCATGGGTTCCTGCGTGGCGTGGGTGGTGATGCAGAACCTCGACATCGACCTTGAAGCCTATCGCTCCGACCTCAACAAGACGATTGAGCCCGGCCACAAGGAAATCCATCAGACCAAGATGGCTCAGAAGGAAGAGACGCGCCAAGTCATTGGCTATGCCATCGACGAGGCCCGCAAGCTCGGCCACAAGTATGTCGGCACCGAGCACTTCCTGCTCGGCTTGCTCCGCGAAGGCGCGAATGCCCCGGCGAAGATTCTCACTCAGCGCGGTCTGACGATCGATAAGGCCCGCGAGGAGATCCTCACGATCCTCCGCTCCAGCACCCACGAGGATCACAGCCACACCGCATCCGGCCATGATGCGTTGGAGTGGATCCACCAGGGCGAACTGGCCAAGGCCTTTCGCTCCCCCAAGTTCTGGCACACCCTGATTATGGCAGTTGATTCAGCGAATCGACTCGGTCAAGGCGAAATCAAGGACGAACACCTCCTGCTCGCCATGCTGCGCGATCCGGAGAGCTTCGTTTCCCAGATGCTCGCTGAGAAGGGCGTCACCTCCGACTGGGTCCGCGATCGCGTGACTCGCGCGGCGGCGATGTAATCATCCACAAGTCAATCGGTGGCTCAGCTCCCGCGGCTTGCGATTTCGTCAGCCGCGCGTGATCGTGGCCAGGTCAAACTCCCGTCGTCCGCCGACGTCGAGCTGGAGCAGCATTCCTGCGTGCGGGTTGATGTCCAAAATTTGCCCCGTGTACGACTTGCCATCGCATCGAACCGTGACGCGTGAGCCGATGTCCGAGGATCGCTCGCGCCATTCCGTCGCGATTGCGTCATCGCTCAGCGGCCTCTTTCGCGAAAAGCAGCGGTCCAATTCACCGATTAGCCCCCGCGCGACCGCGACTCGGTCGATTGGTCCTCGTGACTCAATCTCCAGCGACGTGGCGGATTCGCGGATTTCCGGCGGAAAGTGGCCAACGTGCTGCAGACAATTGAGCCCGATCCCGACCGCGATGGGCATGGGTTGGTTTGCGCAAGCTCGGGCTTCGACGAGGATTCCGGTTAGCTTCTTTTCCTTCACGTAAATGTCGTTGGGCCACCGAATGGTCGGAACCACGTCGGTAGTGTGTTCCACCGCCCGCGCGACGGCGACGGCGGCCGCCATGATGAGCCGGGCCGTCGAGAATGATTCCGGGCGTTCCCAGAGCAATGTCGTCAGCGTCAGGCCTGCGCCGCGTGGTGATTGCCAACTTCGCCCGAGTCGCCCGCGTCCGGCAGTTTGGTGCTCCGCGATAATGACGTGCCCGTCGGCTGCGGTGCCTTCGTCGCGGGCGAGCCTGTCCAGGGCGTAGGAGTTTGTGCTGTCGACTTCGTCGAGGACGGTGATGGTTCGCCCGATGCGTTCGGTGGTGAGGCCGTCGTGAAGCGCTTCGGCGGAAAGTCGGTGCGACATGGTTGCATTATACGGCGTCGAGTCCGAGATCGAGGATGGGCGCCGAGTGAGTGATGGCGCCGACGGCGATTCGTTCGACACCCGTCTCCGCCACGCCACGAATTGTTTCGAGCGTAATGCCGCCGCTGGCCTCAAGCTCGATCTTCCCGCGCAAGCCACTGCCGTTTCGTATTGAGACGGCGGCGTGAAGTTCGGAGTTCTCGAAGTTATCGAGCAGGATGACGTCGATCCCGACGACTCGCAGCAGTTGCTCAAATTGCGCGAGGTCATCGCACTCAACCTCCACAAAGGCCGGGCGGGCCGGCAACGTTGAAACGTGGTTGAGCATCTCGAACACGGTGTGTGCGAGGCGCGTGGTTGGGATGCCGGCGAGGTGGTTGTCTTTGATGAGGATGGCGTCGTAGAGGCCGATGCGGTGGTTGTGGCCGCCGCCGCAGCGGACCGCGTATTTCTCAAGGGATCGCAGGCCGGGCGTGGTCTTTCGCGTGTCGTAGATTTTGGCGTGGGTCCCGGCGATGGCGGTGACGTAGCGCTCGGTGAGCGAGGCGATTCCGCAGAGGTGCTGCAGGAAATTGAGGATAGTTCGCTCGGCCACGAGCATCTGGTGCGTACTGCCGGTCAGCCGCGCGATGGTGGTTCCGGGTTCGAGCGGCTTGCCATCGGGCGATGGAAGGCGCCAATCGAGTGTTACCTCCGGGGCGAGCGTCTTGAGCAGTTCCGGCACGATCTCCGCGCCGGCGAATCGTCCTTTGCCACGCGATCGCAATTCCCATGCACCGGTCGCGCCGAGGACGGATTCAGGAAGCAACCGCGTGGTGATATCGCCGAAGGGGCCGATGTCCTCGTCTCGAGCGAGTTCGAGCAGCTTGGCGAGGGCCTGCGGATCTATGGATGAACTCATGGTCGCTCCTTCAGGCGTCGATTGCTTGACTGACAGGCCTTCGTCTCCGGGGTATTGTAGTGCGCGTGAAGTCCACTGCGCCTCGCGTTAAGAAGCCGATCATCCACCACGGCGACAATTTGCCATACATGGCGTCGCTGCCCGGCGGCTCCATCGATCTCATCTACCTCGATCCGCCGTTCGGCACGAATCGCGTGCGGCGCGGCGGCGGGGCGGCGTATGCCGATCAGTGGCGCGACATCAAGACATACCTCGCGTTTCTCTACCCGCGGCTCGTTGAGTGTCACCGATTGCTTGCGACGACCGGTACGCTCTACGTCCATCTCGATTGGCGTGCGGCCCATTATGTGCGCATCCAACTGGATACTATCTTTGGCGGGCGGAACTTCCTCAATGAGATCATCTGGCACTACCGGACCGGCGGTGTCTCTCAAAAGTGGTTTGGACGGAAGCATGACACCATTCTCTGCTACGCCCGAACGCTCGGCCGCCACCGGTTTACCGTGTTGCGTGACGGCGTCTATCGCACTGACGGCCTGAAGCGCGACGAGCAAGGCCGACCTTACAAATCCACCACGAAAGGCCGGCTCTACTTCGACGCACGCGGCCCGGCGCTGACCGATGTGTGGGACTTGCCTTTCTTGTCCACAGTGTCGCTCGAACGCGCCGGTTGGCCCACCCAAAAGCCTCTTGCCCTGCTCGAACGGATCATCACGGCCTCAAGCCGCAAGGGTGACACTGTCGCGGATTTCTTCTGTGGCAGCGGAACCACCCTCGTGGCGGCGAAGCGACTTGGCCGCGATTTTCTCGGATGCGATTCGTCCAAGGCGGCGGTGCGGATCGCCCAGCGGCGTTTGTCGGCCGAGGCGAAGCGGACCTCGGACTGATTTGGTTGTTGCGCTCCCGGTTCGGTATAATGGGGTCGTCCTTATTGCCGCCGCCATCGCGTGGCGGGATTCCCACAGGCCGTTCGAGCCTGATGCACGAAGGAGGAAGCCATCCATGTCCGACGTCGTCACCAGTCGCGTTTGCCAGCAGTGCAACGGAGAGATCACCACCGAGCAGATTGTGAACAAGTCGGCCGGTCTGGTTCAGGGTGTCCTTCTGTGTCCGGGGTGTGTGGAGGCGAAGCGCAAGCAGCTGATCGAGGCGGCAAAGGCTTCCGCCGCGGCGCAGCCCGCCAAAGAGGAAGTGGATGAGAAGCTCGAGTTGATCGACGAGTTGGACATGCCAAAGGGCCGCGATGCGCCGAAGATCCTGAGCTTTGCCCAGGGCAGCTCTCTTGGGGGCACGCACCACGAGCAGGATTTGAAGCGAGGCCTCGGTGCCGTGAACGAGCCGGCCACGCGCTGTCGGACCTTTCACAGCAAGCTGACGCCCGCGGCGTTGGCTCATATGGACGAATTGGTCAACGAATTTCTGGATCACAATCCCGGGACCTTTGTGAAGCTGGCCACGACGGCGGTGGGCATGTTCGAAGCCAAGCTGCACCCCGAGCCGCACCTGGTGTTGACCATCTTTTATTGATGCCACCAGCATGGCGCATCCTCAGGTGAGCGCCACGATGCAATCGGGGTCGTCGAAGCCCGGGCTGTTCACGCGGCGGCTCACGGACGTGATGGACAGCCAGTCGGCCGGACAGGGGACGAGCAAGGCCTTCAGTGCATCTGGTTTGGTCGCGGGGTTTAGCCACGCTTCATAATCTTCGGAACGCAGGATTACCGGCATCCGGTCGTGAAAGGGGCGAATCGCGTCGTTGGCGCTGGTGGTGATGATGGTGAAGGTCTCGACGACTTCCCCGTCGGGCGCGGTCCAGGATTCCCAGAGGCCGGCGAGTGCCATTGGTTTGTCACCCACGCGACGAATGTACCGCGGTTGTTTGACTTCCTTGCCATCTTCCATGGCGCGCTGCCATTCGTAGAAACCGCTCGCGGGCACGAGGCAGCGGCGGCTGCGGAAGGCCTCGCGGAAGGCCGGCTGCGTCGCAACGGTTTCGGCGCGGGCGTTGATGGTGCGGAATCCGAACTTGAGATCCTTGGCCCAATGGGGGACGAGGCCCCAGCGGAGGATGTCGAGCCGGCGCACGCCGCCGGGCTCGGTGATGCGGACGACGGCGCGCTTGGGCGGGGCGTCGCCGGCAGCATGGAATCGAACGACGGGGACGCGCTGGGTGGGGGCGATGTTGTAGCGCGCGGCGAGGGGGATCGGTTCGACGAGATCGAACTCGGCGGCGAGTTCATCGGCTTCGGCCGTGAGGGTGTATCGTCCGCACATGCGCGTTTCTCCTGCGGGCGGCAGTTTCGCGGTGAATATGATAGCGGCGCCGCCCTGTTTGTCGGGCGGTCGTCGGTGACGTAAAATGGCGGTCCGTCGGGCGATTAGCTCAATTGGCAGAGCACCTCGTTTACACCGAGGGGGTCACAGGTTCGAGTCCTGTATCGCCCAGTGGGTGTTGGTTGGGGGCCGGAGGAAATTCCAAATGGCGAACGTGTCGCGGCGGGGGAGTTGAAACCGCAGATTGCGCAGAATGGCGCAGATTTATGGAAAACCGCTGGCACTTGCTGGCGTTTGCCGGCGTGATTCGAAAGGGGACGAGGGTCTGAGGGGCTCCGCTAGGGCGGATCTTCGACGAGGGGCCAAGTGACGGATGGGGTCGCTGCGCGACGCGGGTCGAAAAAAAACCCGCAAAAAGCCGCAAAAACCGGACTGGCGCCCGCAAGAATGCACAAACTGTTGCGCGGGTTTTGGATTTCGTGCCGGATTGGGAGTGAACCGTGTTGGCAGCGCGGTACGTGTTGGCAGCGCGGTAATCATGAATCGGCTCCTGTTTTCTTCCCATGGACACCTATCACTCTTGCTCGCTGTTTCAGGCGGGCGAGGTTTTGTTGATAAGTTGTTTGTCGCGACCGAGTTGCGGTCGTGGCCGATGCGATGTTCGCGAGTTATCGCGGGAGCGTTGTTGCGGCGGTAAATCGATAATGGTCGTCGCATCGCGGTGTGCCGTTGGCGGGAGGTCGATCGTGTGAAGGGGCGAGAACGGGCCGGGCATCGGCGGCTCGGTATGATGGATGTCGGATAAGCCGGGAGGGGAGCGTTGGGTGAACGGGGATTGGAAAAGTAGAATGACCCCTTTTACGCCTTTTACGTACGCCTGGAAAAGTAGAATGCCTCGAATGGCATTAAGTTAATCGACTTCCCTTTTTGTTCTCAAGCGTTGTCGTAGTT
>CAZSBF010000001.1:11220-161892 GCA_964605185.1 uncultured Planctomycetaceae bacterium | reverse complement strand
GCCGAGGCGGCTAGGCTCGGCCCCAAGAGTAGTAGGATTACAATAGAGAATGCTATGCCATTGCGTGATTTCATGTCCATGCTCCTAAAACACTAATTATTGAAACTGGAACTGAATCCGATTCCGCCGTATAATTCAGGTGCTTTCCTGGCGTTTTCGACGCATGGTGAGGGGTATGCGCTGTATAAGAACCATATCTGTGGCACTTTTGCTGCTGTGGCCAGCGGTACCGAGCGCCGCGTCCATTTTTCAAGTCAACGAGTGGAGCCTTGATACGGGCGTACTCGGCACTCCCCCAAATTTCGGTGCTGCATCGATCACAACAGTTACCAATCCGCTCCAGACGATGAGTAGTTGGAACTCCTCACCATCGAGTGCAATCTCTCAATATAACTTTATGTGGACTGATACAGCGGGGAACTTCCTCATTCAAACGACCCAACAAGCCGCCGATACCGACCCCACGCTGTTGAGGACAATTTCCTCCAGCACGATGACCCTCCACGCAAACGAAGACCTCCTCTTCTCCTACGACATCGCATGTGACTACAACTTGCCTTTTGATTCCATCCAAGTCGTCTGCTCGCTCGGCGTCGTCAATCAAGAGGACTTCTTGGAAGGCTATGTGGACGCGTACGTCGTCGATGACACCTACTCCGACTGGCCTGCGGCCAACTCCTTTCATCAAACCGGCCAAGTCATACTTCCTGCCGGTAACGAGTACTATGTTGCGAGCCTGATGCGATTGGCCCTCTCTGGCCCGCCTTCTAACGGCGTCGCGACCGTAGACGGATACTTTCACTTCACTCTTCAAGCCGTGCCCGAACCCGCCACGCTCTTCCCGCCTGCCCTCGGCGCGATGCTCCTTCGGCGAAGCCGCAAGTAGATAACCCACTGATCCAAGCGCTTGTTCGCCGTGAAAATCCGCACTCGAGTGTGGAGGTGTCCGCAGTAAGTTCGTCAACTTCGATGTATCCAATGGCGATTCGGACATCGAACAAACCCCATTACCTGCATCCCAGCGCGCACCATCCACCAGACGCATCGGCGCGGTGCGCGCACCGATCACGCATGCGATCTCGCCCCTTCCTTCTCATTCACCCGAACATGAATGACCAATCGTGCGACGCGGTATGACGCATGGTCCCCACTCGGCGCACAGGAATGACCTCGAACTGAGTAGCAAGATGCGTGCTGCGCCGACATGTCGAAAAAATCAGCAGAGTGAGCCGGTAAGCCGAATTCTGTCCCGCGCGTCGATACCGATGCGCGGTGGCGATCATTTCTCTGGGCCGACGATTGCTCGCCGGCTCAAGCACCCTACCCGCGGCTCGGACGAGACGGGCCGTCTCGCGGAGCGTCGCATTTGGGATCCCAAGATCGCGGATGCGACGGTTCACTTGCCGCCTACGTGGGCTTGCTGGCGGTGGGGTTTACCTTGCCGCGTCCGTTACCGGCCGCGCGGTGCGCTCTTACCGCACCTTTTCACCCTTGCCGGCTCGTCCGAAGACGAGCTTAGGCGGTGTATTTTCTGTGGCACTTTCCCTGGCGTCGCCGCCGGCGGCCGTTAGCCGTCACCGTGCCCTGTCCAGTTCGGACTTTCCTCCCGGAATGCAAGCACTCCGAGCGACCGCCTGGCCCACTCTGCTGATCCACTATTGTAGTTCGCAAATGGCCGGTGGTGTAACACTCGGTAAAGACTCGGGTTATCGCGCTTCGGCGGAGAATCGTCTCGGCTATTATGTAACACTCTGAGTGCAGACTCGTTGTCCCCAGGAATCTTCGAATGACAGACCGACCCATCGAATCGTCCGCGATCAAATCCGGGCCGCACACCCTAGGAATCATCGCCTTGCTGGTGGCCGTCGTCGGCTCCGGCATGTTGGTGGTGCAGCACATCGCCGGAATCGCCCTGCCCGGCTGCGGCGCGGGAAGCCCTTGCGCGCAGCTTTCCGCCAGCGCGTGGGGCAAGGTGCCCGGCATCGGCTGGCCCGTCTCGCACGTCGGCCTGGCGTACTTCATCGGAGCACTAATCGCGTGGAGCCGGGCGCGCGCAAGCGGCGTCGGTGCATCGTTCTTGTGGCTGGCGCGCGTGGGAGTGCTGGCTTCCGTCGTGTTCCTCATTGTCATGGGCACGATGAAGCACTTTTGCGCGTATTGCGCCATCGCCCATATTGGGAATTTCGTTTTCTGGCTTGTCTTGGAAACGTCGGCGAAGTCCAAATCCGCTGCACATACTCAGCTCAGCACGACGGCCGTCACATTCCTCGTTGCGACGCTGGCCCTCGCCATCGCGGAGACGCAACAGAAACAGGAGAAGGCGAAGGAAGGTGAGAAGCAGCTTGCTGAGTCCATGCAGAAGATCGTCGACGCATCGAAACAAAATCAACCCGCCAACCAGTCAACAGTGGATATCGATCCGAAGAAAACGTCGGACTCCGCACCGACACAGGCCAGGCGCTGGCCCAACGGGTTCTCCGGCCGCCATCGCAAAGGTCCCGAAAACGCCCAAATTCGAATCGTCGTGCTCTCCGACTTCCAATGCCCCGACTGCCTTCGCACCGAACAAGACATCGCCCAACTAGTCGAGCGCCGTCCTGACATCTCCGTCGCCTATCGCCACTTTCCGATGAGCACGATGTGCAATCCTTATGTCAACATGGACCTCCATGGCAATGCCTGCTGGGCTGCCCGTGCTGCTGAGGCCGCCTCAATCCTTTACGGGGAAGAGGGTTTCTGGAAGATGCACAAATGGCTCTTTGATAACAAGGGGATGTTCTCGGATACCAACGTGCTGAATGCCGGCGTGGCCACTCTCGGCTACGACACCACGAAGTTTGTTGACACGATGACCAGCGAAGAGACGCTGGCCCGTGTGCGTGAAGACATCGAGGACGGCTACTACCTGGGACTCCTATACACGCCAATGGTCTTCATTAACGGCGTCGAGTTGAAGGGCGTCTTCGCGCCACAGGCGGTCTCGCGCGCCGTGGCCGCTGTTCTTGAGAAGAACCCGGCACCGGCGACCTGCATCAACGATCAACCGCCGCCCGCCATGGAGAAGGTATTCGCCGACTGGCTCGAGCGCCCGCAGATGACCCTGCCACGCGCCGCGTTCAGCCATTCTTTTGGCGCGGCGGACGGGCGCGTGAAGGTGGCCGTGTGGGGGGACCTTCAGGAACCCAACACGGCGAAGGTGGACGGCATCATTCGAAACTTTGCATCCGGCCGCAACGATGTGACCTACGACTTTCACCATTACCCGGTGAACATGGAATGCAATCCATCCTGCGGCGTCACCAAGCACCCGATGGCCTGCGTGGCGCACAAGGCCGCCATCGCCGCCGGCATGGTCGGCGGCCCGGAGGCCTATTGGAAGTTGCACATCTGGCTCATGTCGAACCCGACGGCAGTAAACCAAGCGTCTATCGAGACCTTTGTCGCGGGCCTCGGCATAGACACCACCAAGTGGAAACAGGTCATGTCCTCCAACGAGGTCTCGCAGAATCTCGCCGACGATGCCGCCTTCGGAAAGCGCCTTGGCTTCGCCGGCATCCCGGCGGTATTCATTGGCGGAAAGTTTGTCCCCCGCTGGCTACTTGGGAAGGAAGTCGTTCTCGACAAGATGCTCGCCGAGGCCGCAAAATAATTTCTTTGCGCAAGAAAAAAGGCGGCGCATTTCTGCGCCGCCTTTTCATTGTCGTGTGAAGGTACGACCGGAATCTACTTCAGCGCGCCCGTCAATGCTGCCTGAAAGTCCTTCTTCGGCGTGAGGCCGACAAATTTCTGCACGACCTCCCCGCCCTTGAAGATCAGAATCGTCGGGATCGCCTGCACGTTGTATTTGACCGGCGTGTCGCGACTGTCCTCGGTGCTCATCTTGCCGACCTTGACCTTGCCGGCGAATTCGGTCGCAAGCTCATCAATCGTCGGGCCAAGGGCCTTGCAGGGCATGCACCAGTCGGCCCAGAAATCGACAAGTACCGGAACATTGGCTTTGAGAACTTCGGCTTCGAAGTTGTCGTCAGTGAACTCAAGCGTATTTGCACCCGCCATCGCGTGTCTCCTTGGTGAAATTGGTTTGCTATTGCGTCGGCATTCTAGGAATGCGGCGCGGGCGAGTCAAAAGCACGGTCGGCCGCGGACCGTCGCGCCGTTTACTGCCTGTTAAACCGCCGGGCCGCGCCGATTATTCCCCGGCGATATCGGCCCTCCACGCGGCCCAGACGCTCGCTGCTGCGACGGCCGCCGTCTCAATTCGGAGGATGGACTCCGCCAATCGCACGGGCTTCGCCCCGGCGTCGCAAAGCGCCTTCACCTCGTCGTCGGAAAATCCGCCCTCGGGACCGATGAAGATTATCGCACGCATATCCTGCGGGGCTGATCGCAGCGCGGTTCCAAGCGTCGAGACGGCGAGCGGATGTGCGACAAACAGGAGCGCGCCTTGTTCCTTGTTCTTGATCGCGGCTGACATCGTCGACGACTCGCTCACACTCATCGTCACGGACTGCGCCGACTGCTTCGCGGCTTCCTCCGATTTACGCCGCCAGCGTGTGATCTTCCCCTCGCCCGGAGTCACCTGCGCGCGCTCGCACAGCAGGGGCACGATCGCGCGCACACCAAGCTCCGCACACTTTTCCACCATCCAATCGGCCCGCTCCCCCTTCGGTGTGGCGACGATCAGGGTCAGCCCGCCCGATGGTGGCTTCGCGGTTCGGCGCGAAACGACGCGCACGGTCATGCCATCTCCCCGCGCCTCCACGATCTCGCCAACGGCCTCCTGCCCCGCGCCGTCAAAAAGCGTGACCGTTTCTCCCGGCGTCATTCGCAACACCGTCACGGCATGGCGCGACTGTGCCTCGTCGAGCGTGACCATTGCGCTGTCCAGCGTCTCAGCTTTGAACCGTCGTGGCCGCATGGCCCCATGTTCGACCGCCGTTGCCACGCCGACAAGCCGCTCACCTCCGTCCCTCGCTCGGGCCGATAACAAGGGTGCGACCCACGGAGAATCCGCGCGCATGCCTGAATCGCCGAACAACCCCAACCCCGATCAACCGCCGCTGACCATTGGCGATCAGGAGATTGAGCGTCTGCTCCAACAGGCCGAGTCGCTGACTCACGAAATCGTGGAAGGCGTGGGAGCCGAGGCCTCTCCCGATGCGCCGACCGGCAATCCCGCAGGGCAATTGGGCGATGCCGAGCCGGACCCCGAGGCGGCGGTCGAATTGGTCACGCAGGATGTCGCACAGCTTGTCGCCGACGTGAGCGAGCCGCCCGCCGCGCCAAGCGCGGAGTCGTTCGACGCCGAGGCGATTGACGCCGAGGCTGATGGCGCTGAGGCGGCAAACGGACCAGAGGCTGCCGAATCCGTCGCCGCGGTCGATCAGGACGTCGAAGCGACGGAGGACGACGCGGCTATCGAATCCGCCGAGGCCAACGAAGCGGATGAGTTGGTACCGATCGAATCGGGCACGTCCGATGCGCCCGCGACCGAGTCATTAGTTGTCGCTGCGGTAGTCGAGCAATCGGCTTCGCCGCAGCCGGAATCCCCGCTTCTACCTGTTGCTCCAGAGCCGGATAACTCGGTGCCTCCGCGCCGCCCCTTTGCCGGCCTCATGAAGCACGCGGCGATCTACACGGCGCGCACGATCGTCTTTGCGGTTCCAAACATCTGCATCCGATTGCTCATGTTGCTGGACTGGCCGTTCCGAGGAATAAGCCCGGGATTCAAGAATGCACTCGGAGTCATCGGGCTGATCACCATGCTGATGGGTGGCGTTGCGATGGTTGCGCCCTCGATGATGAAGCACAATCCGTATGCCGCGATGCCGCCATTCCCACAAAAGGCCGAGCCGAAGGAAGCCGCTAAGGCAAGCGAGCCCGCGGCGAAACACGGCAGCGCCCCATCGTCAGGCCACGGCGGGCATTGATCGTTAGTGAATAAACTCTCGGGCGGTCGGCGTTTCGTCCGCCGTGCGCACCTTGGGCTGCCCCTTGAGCCAGTCTTCGTGTTCGGCGGCGGCGGTGTTGACAGGTTCGATGTGAATGGTGATGCGGGTCGTGGGCCACGTCGCCATAATGGCGTCTTCAATTCGATGACTCAACGCGTGTGCCTCTGCGACGGAGGTTTCAGGCAGCATCACCAGGTGCATTTCAATGTGCCGCTCGGCCCCGCTGCGGCGTGTGCGGAGGCCGTGAACCTCGATGAAATGAGCCTCGAATCGTCCGACCAATTCAGCCAGTTCGGCGATCTCATCCGCGGGCAGCGAGGCATCCGTAAACTGACTGAACACCTCTTTGAACACATGCCATGCAATCACAATCAGGCAGATGGCAATCGCCATCGCCAAGAGCGTGTCTGCAACCGGGTAATGCCCAAGGCTGCCGACGAGCAACCCGCCCGCGACGCCGCCGGTGATGTAAATATGGGTGCGAAGGTGCAATGCCTCGGCAAGCACGGCGGGCGACTTTGTCTCGCGAGCAAGCTTCATCAAGTACGCGGAGACGAGCAAATAAAACACCGCCGCGCCGGCCATGATCACCACGGTGTAGAGCGGAATCCGCTCGGGCATCTGCCCGCGAAGAAAGCGCCCGACCGCCTCATAGGCAATTCCAATGGCGGCGGCAACGATAAACGAACCTTCGATCGCCGCTCCGAGAGTCTCAAACTTTCCGTGCCCGAAGGGGTGCGAACGATCGGCGGGGCGCGCGGCGAAATATACGGCGATCAACACAATGGCCGAGTCGACACCGTCGAGAATCGTGTGGACGCCCTCGGCACCAAGGCTGGCCATCCCGAGAAAATAGCCCATCACCAACTCAACGAATCCGACGGAGAAGCTCGCGGCCATAGCGACCTTGCACGCGCGGGCCCGCTTGGCGGCTTCGAGTTGGTCGGGTGTGAGGAGGGCAGGTGCCATGACGATCGGTACGATGAATTAGAGCGGCGCGCGGGCAGAAAGTCGAAGCGCGGCGGCGAGATCACGAAGTCGAGTCAGCCATGTGTGCTGAGCGATGACGTGTGCCTTGGCACGGGCCGCACGCTCGATCGCTGCGGACGAGTTCTTAACGAACGCCGACGCAGTCGCGGCCAGTTCTCCCGGGTTTGCGAACGTGAACAACAGATTTGTATCGAAGCCCGGCGGCCAGGGCATTCCGACAGGTGCGGCGACCGGAATTCCCATCGCGAGCAAATCCAGGGCGCGGCAAACGGCGTCGCGATCAGGCCACGCGATGATCGCCAACCCGATGTCTTCAAGAGCGCAAGTCGGAATTGCGTCCCAACCCGCGCCGCACGCGGCAACTTCGATCGCCGCGTCTGTAAGTTCCGTCACCGCTGCGTCATAGGCGGCATTGGGAAGCAGGTGCATTTCGATGCGTTGAATCAGGCCCGTGCGAACGTGTTCGCTTTCCAGCCGAACGCCGAGCTTCTTTTCTGTGCGTGCGAGCAGATCGGCGGCGTCGCGCGAACCGTCGCTGCGCAGAAACTCGCCGACCACTCGCCAGATGTGTTGATGCGATTGGAGATTCAGACCAGCGGCCTCGGGTGATGGATCAGGCCGATTGCCGACCAGTGCGATCGTGCGGCCATGGGGAGCCTCGCGAGTCGTCGCCTGAATCGATGCGGCAGGCGGCACAAAAAAAACGCGTTCGGCAACCCAACCCGAACGAAGCAACGCATCCCGATGAGTAGTCGATTCCACGCAGGCAAACAAATCGGCCGCCTGCTGTGGCTCCAGCTCGACGCCCATCGTGAGGAACATGACGCGAGGACCCTGCGGCAAGCGATAGTTCAATCGTTCAGGGGCGGTGTCGATGATCACCGTGGCGCCCGAAACTGCCGCGTTGATGCAGCGTTGAACGAATGATGACTCCATGCGCTCCGGCGAATCGGGAACGAGCGCGTCGCACGCCCAGCCGAGCGCCACCGCGGCGTCTCGAATCTTTGCGGCCGCTTCAAGCGTGCGCGGGGATGCGACGTTTGAGAGAATAAGCAAATCGCGGACCTTCGGCGTCGGCACGGGTTGCGATGCGCGAGCAGCGTTTACTCGGGCGGCGATCGCCGAAAGTCGATTGGTCAGTTCATGAATATCCCCCCGTCCAAACCACGGCCGCGCCAGCACCCGATCAGGCGAGAGATAACCCGGGTTCGCAATCAGAAACGCCTCAAACTGCTCCCACGCCCGCTCGCCCGCAAAGAGTTGCAGCCGGCCCGAGTCGAATCCGTCGTGCAGGTCGGTCAGCGAAAGCGCCGTCCGAACGGCGGCTGCATCGGTGTCGACGACGACGATTGCTTGGTGGCGAAGCGTCCGGTCCAGCAGCAATCGTGCCTCAAGTCCATGGCCGAACGGATGGAGCATGACGTTTCCAAGCCCCGGTTGAAACGTTTCGAGCAGTGCAGGAATGCTGATCGTCGGCATCGACGACCGGCCAAGCCAGTGCGTTCTCCCATCGCCGTCGGTCCATGCGAACGTAGTCGTACCGTCCCGGCCAGACGTCAAGCGCGTTGTAGTGGGAACGCACGCGTCACGGATCAGTTGAGCGGTATGCGAATGGTGATCGGCTAGCGATCGAAGATTGCGATTGAGCATCGCGTCGATATCGGTCAGGACTGGATCGTGAGCGACGGCGGTCATGAGTCATCCCTGACGCGAGCGCGTGGCGGCCGTATCCGTTACTGCAATGAACCGAACCAGCGATTAACGGCGATGGCGATCATACCGCTGATCCAAAGCGCGTAGAGGATGGCGACAAAGGCGACATAGCCGCCCGAGATCTTGGGGGCCAGCTCTTTTTCCCAAGCGTAGTCCGGTTCCGGAGTGTTCGGCATCGGCGTCAGGCTCCTTTGGCGACCTTTTTGCCGTTTTGTGCGAGGTCGATTCGGAAGTTGGTTTCAAAGGCCGACTTGAAGTCGAAGACATTCTCGAAGTCGTCAAGGCTGTCGTCGGGTTGCTTCTGCAATAGGTCGCTGTCGACGAGGGCGAACACCATGCGACCGAAGTCCAGGGTGTTGCGAATGCCCCACGACGCCAGAACGGCCGGTGCCATGAGTCCCCATCGCTCGCAGGCCAGATCGCGCAGCCCGTGGCATAGGTCCTTGCCGTCGACGTGCAGATTCAGACGTGAAAGGACGGTATCCGGCCCGCCTTGCTCGGCGATAAACGTTTCGATGTCATCCGGCAACGCGCCTTGTTCGAAAAGATCCGGCAGGTCGTCCTCGTCGAATTGGTTTTCCTCGAGCCACACCACGATCTTGCGAATCTCGGGCACGTTTTCGCCGTGCCGATGCTGAACCGTGTAGTCCAGTCCTTCGCGGAGGAATTCAAACGCGTCGACGGAATACCGACCCAACTCGCGGGCGACGTCGGCGACAGTTTTTTGCGGCGGAGTGCGCATAGCTTCCAGTTACGAACGAAACTGCGGTACGAGTGTTTAGGGCCCGGCCGGACCACCAGTCGGAGGAGGCCCACCGTCCCCCTGCGGGCCGGGTCCCCCACGACGTCCACGCCGTCGGCCCCGTCTGCGATGTCGGCGTTGATTGTCATCCGATTGATTTTCTTGTCGCGAATCCTGAGGCATCGGCCGATCGTCATTTGACGGTTGCGCGTCCGGCGGTGGCGTTTGCATCGGGCGCGGCGCCTGCGGTGGCCGATCCTGTGGTGCGCGATCTTGCGGCGGCCGATCCTGTGAAGCGCGATCTTGAGGCGGCCGATCCTGCGGTGGTCGGTTGTCGCGGCGATCATGATTTCGATCGCGGCGACGGTCATTGGATGACCCACCGCGTGCCCGCTCTTCAAGCTCCTCGGGCGTCGGCGCAGGCGGCGCGTTTCGATCGAGGACCTTCGCCATTTCGATTCCGACCGTTTCGACAAAGCCGTCGGTGTCGTATTGAATCATCAGAAGCTGGGTCAGCACCTGTCGGTCCTTGACCGTGCCAATTCCGCGATCCGTCTCCACGCGCGTCCCGGCGCGGGGGAGCTTGGTGTTCAACTCCTCATAGCCTTCATGTTCATAGCGGAGACAGCATCGCAGTCGCCCACAACGGCCGGAGACCTTTGACGGATCCAGCGTGGCCTTCTGCAATTTCGCCATCCGCATGGTGACCGGTCGCAGCGTCTTCAGGAAATTCTTGCAGCAGCATTCGCGGCCGCAGATTTCGTAGTCGGCAACCAGCCGCGCCTCATCGCGGGCGCCGACCTGATGCATTTCAATGCGCGTGTGATATTCGTGGGCCAGATCGCGAACGAGGTCGCGAAAATCAACGCGGTTCTCCGACATGAAGTGGAAGATGACGCGCTCGCCGCCGAAAAGGTGTTCGCAGGCGACGAATTTCATTGGCATCTCACGCTCGCGGGCAAGCGTCTTGGCCCGCAGAAGTTTTAATTCGGCATCCTTGTTGATGCGACGCTCTTCGTCGAGATCCTGAACGGTGGCGCTGCGGACGATACGTCCCGATTTAGGGCGAAGGAAATCGGGCCCGCTGTTCTTCACATATTCCAGCATCGTTGTGCGTTTGACCGATTTGTCGCACCCCGAACAGGTCAGGCTCACCATCTGCCCGACTTCAATGCCGCGCTCGGTCTGGATGATGACCTTCTGGCCGCAACCAAAGAGCATCCCCTGCGCGTAGCGAAATTCCCCGATGAAATTCATGTGGCCGTATCGGACGGCGCAGGTGGGGTAGATTTTTTCGAGGCCGTTGCCGCATTGGCTGTCCGGCCCGCATGTGCTGGGGGAGAAGCTGGCCTCCCCTGCGAGTGGGTCCGGGTTATTGATGACATTAAGACTGGCAACCATGGGCGAACTTTCCAGCTGGCGGTTCGATCGAAGCGGAGACGATACCGCGCGAAAGGGCATCGGGCGAATCGCAATGCCGGCCGAATATCGGATGCATTTTACCAAAGGTCGTCGGACTTCGCATTGAATGCTCGAAAACAGCCCCCAAAACGGCATTCACGAGCCGATCGTGATATACTGTTTATGCGATCGCCACAGCCTTCGGAGGGAGGCTGCCCGCCCAATGGGAACCTCGGATGAAACGTGTCCGCATCGTCACCATTCTTGCCGCGCTGATCGTGTCGTCTGATTTGGCCCTGGCATTCCCGCCGGTTCCGCGCGATGTCCGTGACGAAGTGTTTTATCAGTTCATGCCGATCGCATGGCGCGACTCGAACAACGACACCCAGCGATTCGGCGACTTCGGCGGAATGACTGCCTCGTTGGATTACCTGCAAGGGCTGGGTGTGACGGCGGTATGGATGACGCCGATTTTCCCATCGCCCGCCTATCACGGCTATCAACACGGCCCGGCCGATCAGTTGAACCCCTGGTTCGGGACCGAGCCGGAGTTTCTCAACTTCATCCAACAGGCCCATGCTCGCGGGATCAAGGTCTTCATCGATTTCGTGGTGTACGGCATCAGCCACAATTCCACGTGGTATCAAAGTGCGACCGGCAATCCGGCCAGCCCGTATGACACGTGGCTTGCCTTCACAAATGCGGGGAACACAGCTTATCAGGGAAGCGTTTATTCAACATGGAACGGCAGCAGCGTCGGCTTCATCCATTGGGACTTGCGCAATCCGAACCCCGTCGCGCTCGATACCAATTGGGCGCGGCACTGGCTCGACCCCAACAATGACGGTGATCCTTCCGATGGCATTGATGGTTTTCGACTCGACCATGTGTGGGAGTATTACGGCAGCGGACCCGGCGGCTGGGGCTACAACCTGTCCGATTTTTGGATTCCATGGAAATCTGCGCTGAGGGCCGTGAATCCAGCGGTCTATACATTTGCCGAGCAAGCCGACTGGGGAATCACCGGCGCGAACCTGATGCCCGCGTTTGATTCGACCTTCACCAAGCCGTGGGAATTCGCGGCGCGCGATGCACTCTCCAGCGAGTTGTCGGCCAACCTCTACAGCTCAACCGCTTCCACGCTCGCACAAATGCCTGCAGGGCGAACCTTCCTCAGCATCCTGGGCGATCACGACGTAGATCGATTGACCTCGATCCTCGGTGGGAATCTCACGAAAGCCAAGGCCGCCGCGGCAATTCTGATGACCGCGCCCTTTTCGCCGATCATCTACTTCGGCGACGAAATCGGAATGCTCGGCACCAAGGGAAACTATGGCAGCGATGCCAATGACATTCCCATGCGCGAGCCGTTCAAATGGAATGCCGTCGCCGGCCCGCCCATGAGCAACTATTTTGTCCTGAACAATTCGGCCTATAACGCGCGCTTCTCGCAGAACAACGATGGCCGCAGCGTGCAGGAACAGACCGGAGTTGCGGGCTCATTGCTGGAGACCTATCGCCAACTAATCGCCGCGCGGGCAAACAACGCCGCGCTTCGCCGTGGTGCGTACGTCCCGGTCACCAACAACAGCACGCGCGTGTGGTCGTTCCTCCGTCACGCGGCCGGCGAGCAGACGTTGCTCGTTGCCATTCGCGTTCGAAGCGGTTCCTCCGCCACGACGTTTAATCTCTCGAACACAATGATTCCAGGCGGCACGACGACGGTGCGCGACGTGCTCACGGGTCAGTTCCTGACCAACCTGACAAATGCAAACAAGGCCGCCTACAGCATCACGCTCGGTGATTACGCATTCCGACTTCTGGAGGTGAACCTCGCTCCGGTGACGCCGTCGCCCGTCGATGTCGACGGGGCCGACATTCCTTCGGACCTTGGCGGGTATTCGCTGGTCGTGACGCAGACTACGCCCGCCTACGGCGACGGGATTCATGAACTGAACCAGCTCTATCTCCGCCCGCGCGCCAACGGAATGCGCATCGGCATCACCGGCAACATGCTGGCCGATGGGACGGGTCTTGCATTGTTCATTGACAGTAGCGCAGGGGGGCAGAACATCCTGAACTTCACCGGGTTCACCCCGCCGCCATCCGGACCAAACAACCTCACCGGCCTGCGATTCGACGCCGGCTTCACGCCGGATCAAATGATCTATGTGAACGCCCCCAGCGGCACTCTATACGTCGACCAATTCACCCTGCCGACGGCCGGCACCGTTACGAAGACCTATCGCGGCCAGGGCACGATGAACGACGGCGATGGTCTGCTGACCGGCGGCACCAACCCCAACGCACTGCAAGTGGCCCTGAATAACACAAACACGCAGGGCATTGATAGCGAAAGCGTGGCGAACGCCGGAACGGCGACCAGCGGGTTTGATTTCTGGATTCCCTATTCAGACGTTGGAAGCACCGGGTTGGGCGGGACCATCAAAGTCGCGGCGTTCATCGTGCGGGGCGACGGGAAAGTCATGAATCAATGGTTGCCCGGTCTTGGCGGGCCACAAGCCAATCCCGGACTTGCCCCCGATCTGACAACGGTGTCCGGCGATCAGTTTGCAACGGTCCTGTTGCGGCTACCGGCCGACATCAATGCCGATACGCTCGTGAATGCGTTCGATGTCGGAGCGTTTGTCGATGTTGCACTGGGGCTGGACAGCGACCCCGTCCATGTGGACTCCTGCGATTTCAACGGGGACGGCTCGGCAAATGGATCGGATGTACAGTTCTTTACAGAAGCCTACCTCGACGGCTGATTGGTGCAGTTCGCCGTGGTTTCACTGCCTCGCCAATGCCTCCGACGGGCGTGAGGATGGCCCCCGCCAAGCGTTTCCTTTATTTGTAGGGAAGTGGAGTGGGTAGTAGTATACCCGTCTAGGCCTGCATTGGCGTATTTGAAGCGGCCCGCTGCCGCTTTCTCTTGTATTGCAAATTCCAAACTTCGTGGAACCCCATTTCGGAGGATTGCGATGAACGTGTCGAAACGAATTCCGTGGTGTTGCGCCGTGATCGCCGGTTTGACGATCAGCGCAACCCGAGTGTCGGCCTTTGATGCACCCGAGCCGAAGAAAGTGACCTCGGTCGAAGGCATCACCGAATATCGACTGGATAACGGACTGAAGGTGCTGCTCTTCCCCGACCAGTCCAAGCCGACCGTAACCGTGAACATCACCTACTTCGTCGGCTCGCGGCACGAAGGCTACGGCGAAACCGGCATGGCCCACCTTTTGGAGCACATGGTCTTCAAGGGCACGCCCGATCATCCGCAGGTGTGGAAAGCCCTGCAGGACCACGGCGCCCAGTTCAACGGAACGACGTCGTACGACCGCACCAATTACTTTGAAACGATGTCCGCCACCGAGGAGAATCTTGAGTTCGGCCTCAAGCTCGAATCCGACCGCATGGTGAACAGTCACATCGCCAAGAAGGACCTCGAATCAGAGTTTTCCGTCGTACGCAATGAGTTCGAAATGGGCGAAAACAATCCGATGGGCGTGCTCTCCGAGCGCGTCTGGTCGACCGCCTACCTGTGGCATAACTATGGCAAGTCCACCATCGGCTCGCGCGAAGACATTGAGCGCGTGCCCATCGAGCGACTCCAAGCCTTCTACAAGAAGTACTACCAGCCGGACAACGCCATGCTCGTCGTCGCCGGCAAGTTCGACGCGGGCAAGACGCTCAAGCGCATCAATGAACTGTTCGGAGCAATCCCGAAGCCGACGCGCCAACTCGAAAAGACCTACACCATGGAGCCGACGCAGGACGGCGAGCGCGAAGTAACGCTTCGCCGCGTGGGCGACGTGCAGGCCATCGACCTTGCCTATCACATCTGCGCCGGAACGCATGAAGACATGGCCCCGCTGGAAGTCATGGCCGACATCCTCGACGCCACGCAGACCGGCCGGCTCTACAAAGCCTTGGTCGAATCCGAGCTGGCCGTGTCAGTGCGAGCCAGCGCCGAGAGCCTCTTTGACCCCGGCCTCTTGGAAATCTCGGCACAGGTGCGGATGGATAAGTCGCTGGACCAGGTCCGCAAGATCATGCTGGACACACTCGACGGTCTGGCGAATCAGACAATCAGCGACGAAGAAGTCGATCGTGCCAAGAATGCCGCCGCCAAACGATTCAACATGCTGTTCAACGACAGCGGTCGCGTCGGCGTCTTCATTTCCGAGTTCGCCGCCATGGGCGATTGGCGCATGATGTTCTACTATCGCGATCAGATGGAAAAGGTTGCGCCGTCCGACGTGAAGCGCGTCGCCGCTCAATACCTGCGGCCGAGCAATCGCACCATCGGCATGTTCATTCCGACCAAGGATCCGGCCCGAACAAAGATTCCGGAAACGCCGGACATCGCGATGGTGTTGAAGGATTATGCCGGTCGAGAGGCGATCGCCGAGGGCGAGCAGTTCGATGTCTCGCCGTTGGCCGTCGAAGGCCGCACCAAGCGCATCACCGTCGGCGACGGCATGAAGGTCGCAATGCTCGCGAAGAAGACCAGAGGCAAGAAGGTTAATGTCACGATGTCGTTCCACTACGGCACCGAAAAAGATTTGAAGGGTCACACCGATGCCGCGGGCTTCGTCGGCGGAATGCTGCAGCGCGGCACCGAGAAGCACTCGCGCCGCGAACTTGCCGACGCCTTTGACAAGCTCAAGGCGACCGTCAACTTCGGCGGTGGCGGCGGTGGTCGCGGCGGCCGCATGGGCATGGGCGGCGGGCCGGGAGCGCCGGGCGTGTTGAGCGGAAGCATCGAAACGGTGCGTGAGAACCTGCCCCAGGTGCTCCAACTCGTCGGCGAAATGTGCCGCGAGTCCACCTTCCCCGAGAAGGAATTCGAAAAGATGAAGAAGCAGATGCTCAGCAGCATGGAGCAGATGCAATCCGAACCGGCCGCACTCGCCATGATGGAGATGCGACGCCGAATCGCCCAGTATCCGAAGGACGACATCCGTTACATCCCGACGATTGAAGAAAACATCGAGCGGATCAAGAAGGTTGAGCTGGACGACGTCAAGGCGATCTACAAAAACTTCATGGGTGCCAGCCACGCCGAGATCGCCGTCATTGGCGATTTTGACGAGTCGGAGATTACCACGGTTCTTACCGATGCCTTCAAGGGATGGAAGAACCCCAAGCCCTTCGAGCGCATCGCCATGCCGTATCAGGAGAACAAGTCCGACAACCTGGTGATCAACACTCCGGACAAGACGAACTCCTTGTTCGCCCTCGGAATGAACCTGGAAATCCGCGACGACGATCCCGATTATGTCGCGCTCTCCATGGCCAACTTCATGCTCGGTCAGAATGCCAATTCGCGTCTGCTCAACCGCATTCGCCAGAAGGAAGGCCTTTCCTACGGCTGCGGCTCCAATATGACCGCCAGCTCGCACGAAAAGGCCGGCAACTTCTTCGCCTTCGGCATCTGCGCCCCGCAGAACGCCGAGAAGGCGATGAACTGTGCGAAGGAAGAAATTGAGAAGGTGCTCAAGGATGGCTTTACCGAGACGGAGCTGGAGGACGCCCGCAAGGGTTACCTCGAGCAGATCAAGGTGCAGATGTCGAACGACGGCGCCCTCGCGGGGATGCTGGCTCGCGACCTGTACCTTGGCCGCACCATGAAGTTTCGCGCCGACGATCTTGAGAAGGTCAAGAAACTGACCGTCGAGGAGATCAACGGCATCGCTAAGAAGTACATTGACTCCTCGAAGCTCGTGGCCGTCCGCGCCGGCGACTTTGAGAAGATCATGGAAGAAAAGGGCGACACCCCGGGCAAGTCGGGCGGCAAGAAGAAAAAGAAGCCGGCCGACGACGGTGACGAAAAGTCCTCCAGCTAGGGCCTCGTCAGTTCGTTTTGATGTACGATTCCAGAGCCGCGGCCATGAAAGTGGTCGCGGCTCTTTTCATGGAGCATTGCGATGAAGACGGTCATTGTGCTGAACCGGGATCAAATGGGCGAAGGCGACGCGGAATTGGGCCGCAAGGCGCTCACCACGTGCCTGAGAAAGCTGATCACCTTCGGGAAATCCCTCGAGGCGATCCTGCTTTACAACTCGGGTGTGAAGCTCGCGGCTAAAGATTCCTATGTTGCCGTGGAACTGAGCCAGCTTCATGAAAACGGCGTTGAGATCCTTCCCTGCACAACCTGCGTCGAGCATTACGGCCTGCAGGGAAAGCTGATCGTCGAAAAGTCCTGCACCATGGACGACATCCTGACGGCCATGCGTACGGCGGAAAAGGTGATCACGCTGTAGCGCGGCGTTCGCTCATCGCGTCGTGGATCGTCCTGATGAAACGCTCGGGCTCATCAAGGCTGAGGTGAATGTCGCGAACGACCCGCCTGATGCCATACATGCCGACTGCCTCAACAGGTTCGCGAAGCGTGACGAGGATCGTCGGCTTTCCCAGCACCGTGGCAACGAGGACGTTTTGGCGAAACTTGGCTTCGCGTCGGCCGATTTGGCGAACCTCGGCAATTGACGAAAGCGGGATCATTGCGTCCCAGCGAATGCCGAGGCAAAGGTCGAGATGCGTTGGCGTCACCGCAATGCACCGTGACACGAGTGCGCGATAGTCCCCGATCATCCAAACCAATGCATAGATGCTCAATCCTGTCATGAGCCACGCCGCCGTGACGCTCCAACCGACGAGTAGGTAATGCGCAATCGCCGTCTCAATCCCGAGCACAAGGCCAAGTGCGATGAGGAGCGATCCATTATGAGCGGCGCGATGCGAAGTAAAGGACGCTGATGAACAGGCGATGCCGCTTCGCCAACGAAAAGCGTAGAAGAGGATGGACACTTCCGTTGTGAAGATGTCCGCCGGAATCCTGCCGGCCAGTGTCTGCCGCGATGCGGCGCGGAGTCGACGGGGGAAATCAGAGTGCGCGCGGTCCTGTTCGCGCCAGATGACCCGCGCCTTGTTGATTACGACAAACAAAACCACGAATTCAATCGGTGCAGCTAACCAACGAACGCCATCTAGCGCGACCGGCTGATATGGAGCCAACGTGGCCGCCGCGCACGCGTAACCGACCACAATGACCGGGAGGATCATGATCACGGGCGCTCGTCTTGCCCGTACCAGCAGGAAGTAGAATAGTGCCGGGACGCTGGCAGTGAAGTCGATTGCCAATGCGTTGGCCAGGATCGCTTGGCCTCGCTCACCCGAGATACGCGGCGTGGCAAGAGTCGAGAGAATGAGCGTGGCGACAAATGCACCAACGGGGATAGCAACTCGGCTCCTCATGCGGCTGAAAACCACTCGCGCGTTTCCTTGGCCACTTGAGAAAGCTGAATCAGTACAGCCGCCGAGCCAAACGCCCGCAATCGCGACCAGTGGGGCAAGTGACATCCAAACGACGGGCGCGATGATTACGCCCGTCTGCACAAGGTGAATCAGTTCGGCCGTCTCTAATACGGCGGCCGCCCCGACGACAACTGCGAGCCGGCGCGCGGCGTTTACTCCGCCGATGCGCCGAGCCAGCGCGCCAGCCAGCGGGCACACCACAGCGCCGGCGAACAACTCAACCATCAACCATCGCGACAGATCAATGCGCCCCGAAGCATCGATCGGGATCCAACCGCTGACCGCGCAGGCGGCGGCCATGATGGTAAGCATGATGACAATTAGGAACAGTCCGGCAGCCAGTCCGCGAAGGAAACCTGAGGGCACTTTGGTGGGTGGTGACTGCATCCGTTCTGTAAAACGACCCCTCTCCAAGCTGCTTTCGCGGGTAGCTTGCATTTCATGCTGCACCATGGACGACATTCTGATGGCCATGCGAAAGGCGGAAAAGTTGATCACCCTGTGACACAGCCGGGGCACGTCGGATTCACGCCATTTCGCACTTGAAATCGGATACGGCGGCTCGTTATACTCGGGCGAACCTATTCAGGTTGGGCCCGGTATGTCCGCAGTTGTGGCATGTAAATCGTGTGGCTCGCGCTTCAAGGCCCCGGCCCATCTGGCCGGCAAGCGTGTTCGCTGCAAGTGTGGTTCGCCCATCGCCATCCCCGTGCCGCCTCCGCCAGTGGCCGACGAGTTGGATCTCTCCGCGATGTCAGAAGGTGTCAGCGTCGAGACCGCGCCCTGTCCTTCATGCGGCGCCGCGATGACGGAGGGTGCTGTCGTTTGCATGGCCTGCGGGTTTAACAAGGCCACCGGGACGGCGGTTGGTGGGGCGGAGACAGATGCCGACGAAAAGCCGAGAAAGAAAAAGGCCGTCGTTGCCGCGGAGGACGACGGTTTTCCAAGTGTGGGGGCCCGGCTCGCGAAGGTTGCCATCTGGTTGGTTGTGCTCGGCGCCCTCGGCGGTGCAGGGTGGTACATCCGCGGGGCCATCATGCACAACCCCGCGGCCGAGGCGAAGGAGTTGCTCCCGAAATTTGCGAACGGCATGAACCCGGAAGAGGTCGTCGCCATTGTGGGCAAACCGCCGCGCGAGACGTGGACTCAGGAAGACCCGCCCGAAGGCTCGCAAAGCATGATCCCCAAGGACATTCGCCTCCCCTATCAAAAGCCCTATTTCGCAACGTATGGGAAAGAGCGGCTGAAGTATGGATTCGTGTTCCTGTGGCGATTCAGTGAGAGGTCCATCCTCCGTATTCATTTCGATGAAGAAGGCAAGGTCGTCGAATCGGAGATTTTCGATCCAATGAAGGCACTCGGTTTCTAAGGAACACGCCATGACCAACGTCGATAACGAAGTGGAGGATGATGCCGAGGAAGAAATGCTTCGCGAAGGCTCGCGCGAAGCGCTCAAGAGCATTGCATTGTGGGCGCCATTGGAGGCCGCGATCGTTTTCTTCGCCGTCAAAGCGGCAAGTGCCGCCATTACCGCTTCGCAGCAGCTCTTCACCGGCGGCTCCGCCTATTGGTTTGAGGCCTCTATGCCCGTGGCGCTCGCGGCCATGGTCGGCGGTGGGCTCGGCGTCTTTCTCGGCTGGCGGATGACCTCTTCGTCGGGCTTGGCCGGAACGGCGGGCTGGCGAATCGCCATGTTAGGCCTATGCCTCGTCGGCGCGGCCGGACTCCTTGCGGCGTTTACGACGTTCTCACCGGTGGTGCCGACATTTTTCTGGGTGGTGTGGACGGCCTTGATGATCGCAGGCAGTTGCGGTGTCTCTGTTCACACGCTGTGGGTGTCGTAGTAAGACTCTACATCACGCCGGTGAGTCCACGATTCAGCGCGATGCCGACGGAGTCGAAGATCAGGCCGGCATTGGCATTTTGATCAATCTGATATTCAGCCAGTGAGAGTGCACGGATCGACGCAGCCAGGGGGCGCGTCGTGCATCGCGCGGCCAGCGACGTAATCAATGGTTCATTTGGCCGGGCCAGCGGTGGGCTGCCGACAACGACGCGCTGCACATCGCGCAGGACCGTGCCGACAATGGAGAGAACGAGCGCCTGCGCCTCCCGCGCGGCATTGGTGTCGCCTTCCTCACCCGCGTCGATCGCCTCTTTCGTGTCGGAGGCCAACTCCTTCGCCAGCTCGGCCAGCGCCTTGCCCGCTCCCAATGGGTCCTCCACGGCTGCTTTGCACGCGCCGAGGATCTCGCCGATCCGCTGGTGGATGCCCATGTCGGCAAAGCGAAGCGCCGTACCGAGACTTCCCTGCGCAAGCTGCACGAGAAATGCGGTGTCGGCAGGCGTGAGCTGCCGCGCGTCGTGAAGCCGCTCGGAAATGAAATGGTCGGGCAGCGTGCCCAATGCAATGTGTTGGCACCGCGAACGCGTCGTGGCGAGCAATTCATCGGGTGCCGCCGCAAGCAGGATGAGATAACTGTGACCCGGCGGCTCTTCCAGCGTCTTCAGTAGGGCGTTCTGCGCCTGAATGCTCAGGCGATCCGCCTCCACGATGACGAACACCTTGGCGTTTCCACGCGACGGGTGCAGCATGATGCGTTCGAGAACGAAGTGGCGAATCACGTCGACACCGAGGTCGATCGCCTTGCGCCGCTGCACGGCTTTGTCCGGGTGCATCTTATTCAGGGCGCGGTGGATCCGATGAAAGTCGGGATGGTTGCCTGCGGCGAAGAGAATGCAGTCGGGGCACGAGCCGCAAGAGTCCCGAGTATTGAGCCCGGAGTCCTGAGGCGCGGGTTCCGCGTCCCCTCCACCAAAGAGACTGGGACCGGCATCTGCGGCATTCCCCGCGCAGAGGAGCAGTTGTGCAAGTCTTGTCGCGAGCAGTTCTTTGCCGACTCCGTTGGGTCCAGTGAAGAGATAGGCGTGGGGTACGCGACTGCTGGACAGCGCCCGTTGCAGCCGGTCGATGGCGGCGTCCTGATGCAGCACGTCAGAGAGCGGCACGGTCGATCGCCTCCATCATTTTCTTGCGCACATCATCGACGCTGCCCGAGCCGTCAATGATTGCAATCGGCGCCGGATAGATCGCCGGCAGGTCGAGAAACATGTTTCGCACCTTCTGATGAAAGTCGAGCGGACGATGCTCCATCGCGTCCGGGTGCGTGTCGTGAAACAATCGCACCTGGCCGTGCACGTCGCCGTTCTTTTTCTTGGACTTCGGCCGGCGACCAGTGCGCTCCAACCCCTCTTCGGCCGCGACGTCGAAGATAAGCGTCAGATGCGGCCACGTCTTGTCGATGGCGAACCGCGCCAACTCGATGACGCGCCGGGGGTCATAGCCGGCCGCGCCTTGGTACGCGCACGTCGCCGAAACAAATCGGTCGCACAAGACGGTCTTTCCCGCGGCGAGTGCGGGGTCGATCACTTCGTGTAGAAGTTGGGCCCGCGACGCCATGAAAAGCAGTGCCTCGCATCTCACGTCCATCTTGGAAAGGTCGTAGTCGAGCAGCACGTGTCGAATGCGGTCGCCGATCTCGGTTCCGCCGGGATCTTTGGCCTGTACCCACGGAATGCCCGCCGACGTCAGCGCTTCGCCAAGGAGCTGAAGCTGCGAGCCTTTGCCCGCGCCGTCGACTCCGTCGAACACAAGGAACTTGCCGCGAATCCGTTCGAGGGTTGGTGTGGACACGACTAGCGCCCCCGACGCTGGTGAATGGCCTGATAGACGTCGGCCGCGTTGTAGCTGGATCGGACGAACGGCCCCGATGCTACGGAGAGGAACCCCATCGCCCGCGCCTCATCGGCGATCTCGTCGAACTCGGCCGGTGGGAGATATCGCTCGACCGGTGCATGATCCTCGCTCGGGCGGAGGTACTGGCCGACGGTGAGGATGTCGACGTTTACATCGCGAAGGTCTTGCATCGTCTGTCGCAATTCGTCGCGCGTCTCGCCGAGGCCGACCATGAGGCCGCTCTTGGTGTAGACCTCGGGAAGCCGGTCCTTCACCTTGCGAAGCACATCCAGCGTCCGGCGATACTTCGCCTGCGGGCGAATCGCGGGCGAGAGCCGTTCGACCGTTTCCTGATTGTGGTTGTAAATGTCGGGGTTGGCGTCGCACAGCATGGCGAGCAATTCATCTCGGGCGTGAAAGTCCGCCGGCAACACTTCGATCGCGCATTCCGGTGAGAGTCGGCGAACCTCGCGGACGCATTCAGCGAAGTGGCCGGCGCCTTCGTCGGGCAGATCGTCGCGCGCCACGGCGGTGATCACGACGTGTCGAAGTCCTAATTCGGCGACGGCCTCGGCCAGGCGGCGCGGCTCATCCGGCTTCACCGGTTCGGGCCGCGCGGTGATGACGGCACAAAAGTGGCATCGACGCGTGCAGCGATCGCCAAGAATCATGAACGTCGCGTGTTTGTGCGACCAGCACTCACTCAGGTTCGGACAGCGGGCTTCTTCGCAGACGGTGGCGACACCGCTTCGTTTGACAATGGCGCGCGTATTTAGCAGCACATCGCCGGTTGGGAGCGGACGTTTGAGCCACGGCGGAAGCCGTCGCTCGCGGGCGGCGGATGGGGATTCGAGAATGGTCAGTTGCATGGGCGAAGAGTCGGGCGTTCGCGATTCCGGGGGTCAAAGAACGCCTGCATTATAGCTGGTTTCCAAGGCCCGTCGAACGCGCTATGCTTCTGGTGGGAAGAGGGTTGTGAGGTGCGCCATGGTGCAGATTCGCAAGATCCTGTTTCCGACGGATTTCTCGGATTACTCGGTTCACGCACTCAAGTACGCGGTCTCGTTCGCGGAGTCGTGCAAGGCTGAGATTCACGTTCTCCACGTCGTCGACGAGGCATATCAATATTGGATGGCCATGGGTCCGGGTGCGTTGCCGGTCGGTCCGCCGCCGGATGAGATGCTCGCGCTGTCGAAAAAAGAGATGGACAAGTTTGTTGCGTCGAAGCTGGCCGACGTGAAGGCTCCGGTCACAAAGGCCGTGCTTGTCGGCCGACCCTTTATGGAGATTATCCGCTACGCCCGTGATGAGAAGATCGACATGATCGTCATGGGCACGCACGGTCGAAGCGGACTGCGTCATGCAATCCTTGGATCGGTGACGGAGCGCGTGGTTCGCAAGGCGCCCTGCCCGGTGCTGACCATTCGTTCGCCGGATCACGATTTCGTCATGCCATAGTCCCGAGGTTCGTCTTTGACGCAAGGCGGCGAGGGGAATAGCCTTAGCCGCATGAAAGCCATCGCCGTTATTCCGGCGCGCTATGCGTCCGTGCGACTGCCGGGCAAGCCGCTGCTTCGTGAAACGGGCAAGTTTCTGATTCAGCATGTCTATGAGCAGGCAAAGAAGGCCGCGACGATCTCGCGCGTCGTCGTTGCGACGGACGATCAGCGCATCTACGACGCGGTGACGTCCTTTGGCGGCGAGGCGGCGATGACCCGCGCCGACCATCCCAGTGGTACCGATCGCGTGGCCGAGGTCGCGGCGGGCACGGATGCCGATGTGATTGTGAATGTGCAGGGCGATGAGCCGGAGCTTGAACCGGCCGGCATCGATCATCTCGTTCGGTTGATGGAGGCCAATGCCGACGCGCCGATCGGGACACTGGCTTGTCCATTCGCCATCAACTCGAATCCGGCTGATCCCAACGTGGTGAAGGTCGTGATCGATCAGCGCGGGCGGGCGATGTACTTCTCGCGAGCGTTAATTCCATTCCACCGTGATGCGGGCGGGCGCGTGGAGACGCCGTCGAATTGGCTGCTGCACCTTGGGATTTACGCCTATCGACGCGACTTTCTCATGACGCTTGCGAAGTTGCCGCCGACGCAACTCGAGAAGATGGAGAAGCTCGAACAACTCCGTGTGCTGGAACACGGCTATCCACTCGTGGTCGGCGTCGTGAAGCAGGCCGCCATCGGCATTGACACGCCTGAGGATTACGCCGCTTTTGTCGAACGCCACACGTCTCGCGGTTGATTCCCATCCCTTGATGTCGGTACGATATTGCAGGGTGAAGCGTTCATGATCCGACGCCGAGTTTCCATTTTCAATCGCTTGCGTGTCGTTGTTGCGGCTTGGATCGCCGTAGCTTTTACGACGCCGATTGTGTTCGCCCATCCTGAACCCGCCGTCGAGATCGACCGACTCACGCAACAATTGCAGAAGGAACCGGAGCGAATTGATCTGCTTCTGCTTCGTGCCCATTGCAATGCCGAGGCCGGGCGCGCGGTCGATGCGGTGAGCGACCTTGATGCGGCGCAGCGTCTCGACCCGCAGAGTCGCCTGGTTCGACTTCAGCGGGGCCTTGTGCTGGCGCAGTTGAATCGAACCGAGGAGGCCGAGGGCGAGCTGTCTCGCTATATCAAAGACGGTGGCGAGGATTCCCGCGCCTGGATCGAGCGTGCCCGCATTCGCGCCCGTCTTAACCGACTTAAAGAGGCCGTTTCCGATTACGACAAAGCCCTGACGACCTCGGACGACCTTGACGCCTTTCTCGAGCGCGGCGCCATTCAGGAGAAGCTCGGCCGACTCGAAGATGCCGCGGCGGGTTATCAACAGGGGCTCGCCCGAATGCCGCGCTCCGTCGTCCTGCAGATTCCCCTCGTTCGCGTTGAAACCGCCCGCAAACGATACCCGGCCGCGATTCGGCTCATCGACGAGGCGATGGCGAACGCGCCGGTGAAGACGGACTGGTATCTGCGCCGGGCCGACGTACACACGGCGGCGGGAAATAAATCGGCGGCGCAGGCTGATCGCGAGGCCGCGCTTCGCGAGGCTGAGCGGATGGTCGCAGCCAAGCAAACGGCCTTGAATTTGTTTGCCCGCGCCCGTGTTTTGTCCGCCATGGGACGAAATGAAGAGGCGCGGAAGGACCTGCGAGTGGTGCGCGAAATGGCGCCACAGTTGGAGGAGGCCCGGCAGCTTCTGGCGATCCTTGAGACGCACGCCGCGAAAGCCAAACCGGATGCTGGCGGCAATACGAAAGGGTCGCAATGACTCGACAATGCCCATGGATTCCTGCTGGCCCGACGAACGCCAGTCGCCTCATCGCCATCTTTCTGGTATGCACGCTGGCGAATGCGCTGATCGTTCGCGCTGCGGTCGTCACCTTTCAAAACGGTGTGTCGAGCTATACAGGAACGGTCGACACCTTTGTACAACAGGCCGCGCCTGCGACTGCGAACGGCGCCTCGACCGCCGCGGAGTGGGATGGCGACGACCCGCCCGGAACGAACCAGGTGAACGCGGCACTGGTCCGGTTTGATTCCATCTTCGGCGGCGGTGTGGGACAAGTCCCCATCGGGTCGCAAATCAATTCCGCTACGCTGTCGTACACCGTCTTCAATACTGGAACGGTGGGGATCATCTATGAGGCCGCGACAAGCTGGAGCGGCGCGACATCGTGGAACACGCTCGGCGGCACACCGGGCGTCGATGCCGCCGATTATGGCACTTATGTCAATTCCGCTTCGGGCACGTCGCTGACTACGTACAACGTCGACGTCACGCCAAGCTTGATATTGTGGAGTTCCGACCCAACGTTGAACAAGGGATGGATCATTCTCCCAACCGGCACCGATGGGGTCCAGATTAGGTCGAGTGAGTACGCCACGATTGCAAGTCGGCCGAAGCTCACCGTTAACTACGGCGTCGCAGCTCCGCCGTCGCTGGTGCGTGCGCCCTATTTGCAGCTCGGCACACCAACCTCGATGACTATTTGCTGGAGGACGAACATTGCCACCGACAGCGTCGTGCACTTTGGCGCTGCGCCCGGTTCGCTGACGACGACGGTGAGCGATCCGACGCTTCGCATCGATCACTATGTAAAGCTGTCGGGACTTTCGCCGGCGACGACCTATTACTACGACGTCGGCCTCACGGGCCAGGTGCTTATCGGCGGTGACGTGCATCATTACTTTGCCACATCGCCAGTCGCCGGGACGCGGGGGCGGTTTTCGTTCTGGGTGGTCGGCGATTCGGGAACCGGCGGTGCCGACCAGGCCGCCGTTCGAAACGCCATGCTGGCGGTGACCGCCGCCGAGCCTCCGGACCTTTATTTGCACATGGGCGATATTGCGTACAACAGCGGGACAGAGACTGAATTCACGAACTACCACTTCGCCGTCTATCAGAACATTCTGCGGCACACGGTCTGCTGGCCGACGCTGGGCAATCACGAGGGGACGCTGTCGGACTCGCAGACTCAAACGGGCCCGTACTACACCGCGTTTGTCATGCCGAAGCTCGCCGAGGCCGGCGGGCTTGCATCGAACACCGAGGCGTATTATTCGTTCGATTACGCGAACGCGCACTTCATTTGTCTCGATTCGCATGACTCGCCGCGCACGCCGGGGTCGGCCATGCTGACGTGGCTGGCGAATGATCTGGCGATGACGACACAGAATTGGGTGATCGCGTTCTGGCATCACCCGCCGTATTCGCATGGGTCGCATGATTCGGACGATCCGGCCGATTCCGGTGGTCGGCTCAAGGATATGCGCGAGAATGTGCTGCCGATCCTGGAGGCGGGCGGCGTGGATTTGGTATTGGGTGGTCACTCGCATATTTATGAGCGGTCGTACCTTGTCGATGGTGCTTACGACACGCCGACGACCGCAGCCGGGCACATCGTTGACGGCGGCAATGGTCGGACCGATGGCGACGGTGCCTATCTGAAGTCGCTCGGGCAAACCCCGAACGAGGGCGCGGTGTATATCGTCGCCGGGCATGGCGGTGCGTCGCTGGGTGGAACGGGCGATCATCCGTTGATGTATTTCTCGGAGGTGGACTTCGGCTCGTGCGTGGTGACTGTCGAGGGGAATGTTCTGTCGCTGGCAAACATCCGGCGCGACGCCGTGACATCGGATCACTTCACGCTGATCAAGACGCCGCCGGGAGATCTGGACATCGATGGCGATATCGACACGTTGGATGTGTTGAATTTCGTTGACGTGCTTCTTGGGCTGGACGTGAATTCGCTGCATGTGGCTCGGTCCGACATCAACATGGACACTCTCGCAAACGGATCGGATATCGCGGGGTTCGTTGCATCCTACTTGGCGAACGGCTGAGCCCCACTCAAACTCACATTACGGAAACGCCTTTCTTGGATCGGCGTAGATCGTTGGGCCGCGAAGATTCTCTGCGCGCTTTTCGGCAATCAACTCCGGCGAGTCGCCGGCGGCCACGGCGCGCGGGAACTTGTCGCCGCGAATGGATTCGACGTGGCTGTCGGCGAAAACGAGGTTCGCGCCGAACTCGAGTCGGCCGCTGATGGGGTGGCGGTAGCCGATGCGGCTGTTGGTGTCGCCGAGGCGGGTGACGGCGTGGCGACCGACGTAGATGCCGTCGGAGGCGACGATGAACTCGGCGGGCTTGGGGTTTCGCAGACGGCGCAGCTCGATGTACTTGCCCGCGGCGTCGGGGCCGAAACCGACTGACGCCGTGTAGTGCAGGTCGTTGGCTTCGATGCTGGCCGGTGCGGCGCCGATGGGGTTGTAGGCGTTGAGCCAGTAGCTGACGCGGATGATCTTGTCGAAGCCCCATTGGGGGATTGTTGTCGCGCGTTTGGTGACGCTGTCGCCGCCGACGGAGTTGAAAACGAGGGGCCAATCGGTCCAGCCGCGCGGCTTGAGCGGGTTGGTTCCGGTCTGGCCGTCCTTCATGCCTTCGATGTTCACGGTGCTGGGGCAGCAGAAGATGCTGTTGGTGTCCTTCTCGTTGGCGGGGACGAATTTGTCGCGATCCATGATCGGCCCCCAGCCGTCGAGCGGCTGGTTGGGGCCGCCGGTGACGTTGGTGGGCCCAAGGGCGGGGAGGTTGTAGGAGGGGATGGCATACCCTTCGTTGACGTCGGAGTACATGATGAGGCCGACGCCGACGTAGCGGAGGTTGGACTTGCATTTGACGGATTGGCCCTGCGCCCGGGCGCCGGAGAGGGCGGGCAGGAGAACGGCCAGCAGTGTCGCGATGATGGCAATGACGACGAGGAGTTCGATGAGGGTGAAGGCGTGGCGGCGATTGGTGGTCATGATTACCTCTTAGATCGGCATGCGGGCTGATCGGTCACGCGGGATCTAATTCCAGCAGGTTAACCGCCGTTTTCCAGAATGGCGCAGATGGAGGAAGGGGCCGAGGATCCGAGGGGCCAAGGGTCCAAGTGGCGGAAGTGGTTGCTTCGCAACGGCGGGCTGGTGCGAAAAAAGTGCCCCCGCAAAATAGTGCAAAAGCCCGCAAAAGGCCGCAAGAAAAGTCCTGAGTCCTGAGTCCTGAGACGCAGGGGAACAGGTTACTGCGCGGACATCGGTTTGAAAAAAAAGCACCCCCACAAAAAACCGCAAGAACCGGGCTGGTGTCCACAAAAACGCACAAACCGTTTGCGCGGTTTTGGGCCGATGGAGTTGAAATCGCAGATTGCGCAGATTGGCGCAGATGAATCTTTGCAGCGCGAACGATGGTATGTGCTGATTGGAGCATGGGCGCACCTGTTGGCTGCTCGTCCTTTTCCCAACGACACCTATCAATCTTGTTCACTGTTTCACTCTGGGTGCGATTTTGTTTGTAAGTTGCGGGCGGGGCGGGGGTTGAGGTGCGGAAGGGTAGTGGGTCATTTTGAGATTCCTATTATTGGGCCGCCCTTTCAGGGCTTTTTTGTGTTTGGCGAAAGGGATCCAGGGCGTCGCCTCACCTAGTCGAGTGTTCCACCTGGGCTTTGGCTGGGGCGCACAGTTGGTGCTTAATGGTGGGCGGTTTGGTGCGCGGTTAAGGATTCCCGTGAGTTGAGCGTTTGACTGCTATTCGGCTTGTTATACTGATAATGCGTGAATTGGAGCGCTCTCAATAGGAGATACACCATGAGCCAGGATGCCATAGCCAAGAAACCAGGTTGGTGTGGGACGAACGGAGGAGTGATCGGCGCGCTTTTAGGCAGCTTGGGATGGTGGTTTTCGTACCTCTTTATGTGCATCGCTTACGGACGATTACAACAGGCGTCAACTATTTTGTTGATTGGGCTTGTTGTCAGTCTTGCGGTGGGAGTCAAATTTGGCATCCTGTTCAAATTCTCACAACTGAAACCCTTTCCCATGACTACATTTGTCTTGATGGGAACGATTTGGCTCGAGATGGGATTCAGTATTGTGGTGTTGGAGCGATTCACCGGCTCTCCCTTTGAGGGAATCCCTGAAATTGTCGGCCAATACAAGCAGGGCCATGGCTCGTCTGCCGTTAGTTCGATGCTGATGGGATCGGCATTCTTACTAATTGCCGGAATCAGAATTCTCTTTATGCCCAATTCAATTGACGAGCCAAAACCGGCGTCAGCCACCCCAGCGGTGTGAATTGATGGAATTGATGATGTCCGTGGCGAGGCGCACGGCTTCGACGCCGTCTTCGGCAGTGATGGCCGGGGTGCTGCCGGTTTGGACGCTTTCGAGGAAGGATTCGAGTTCGGCGCGGAGGGGTTCGACGTCGTCCACAATGAGCGGCTCGACGTTGATCATCTTGCCGAAGTCGAGGTTGGCCATGTCGGAGAGCGTCTCGAACTTGCCGTCTTTGGCCATCGAGAGGATATCGAGATTCGCGTCGCGGGTGATGACGATGCCGCTTTTCTTTTGATAATCCAATGAGCAATAGGCCGTCTCGCTGAAGACGCGCAGGCGGCGATCGGTCTTCAATGCAAGGCGCGAGGCGACGAGGCTGGCGACGGCGCCGTTCTCAAACACGACGCGGGCGTTGGCGACATCCTCGTGCTTGGCCAGCACATTCACGCCGACGGCATCGACGCGGATGGGCTTCGAGCGGATCAAACTGAGGATGATGTCGATGTCGTGGATCATGATGTCCATGACGACGCCGATGTCGGCCGAGCGGAAGCGGAAGGGGCTGACGCGCTGGCTTTCGACAAACTTCGGCTGGATCTTCAGCCGGCCGATGGCGCGGACGACGGGGTTGAAGCGTTCGGTGTGGCCGACGGAGAGGAGAGAGCCGGTCTGGCGTGCGCAGGCGAGCAGTTTCTCTGCCTCTGCCACGGTTGCGGCGATGGGCTTCTCCACGAGGACGGCGATGCCGCGGCGGAGGAGTTTTTCGGCGACCTCGACGTGATGGCTGGTCGGCACGGCGACGGTTGCAGCACGAATGCCGTCAGGCAAGTCATCGACGGAAGTGTAGGGCTTCGCACCGTGTTCACTCGCGACTTGCGCAGCGCGTTCGGCGCTGGCATCGACGACGGCGACGAGTTGCGATTGCGGCATTTCCTTGTAGAGGCGGGCGTGATGGCGGCCCATGTGGCCGACGCCGATGACTGCGACAGAGGTGGGGGACTGGCTCACGTTGCTCACGTTCCAGCCGCGTAGAAGGCGGGGCGGGGTCCGCCGGCGTCGCGGCGCTGCGATTCAAGATAGCGGCCGTGAACACCCTGCAGGATGGATCGCTTCATGAATTCGATGAGGTAGCGGCAGTGCTCGTTGAGCGGGCCGTTGGATTCGGCGTCCTGAATGCGGCGGGCCATGGTCATGGTCGCGGCCTTGTCATCGCGGCGACCGGCCCAGAGGCCGTAGATCGCGCGGAGGCCGAAGCGGGTGACGTTTTGCGCTTTCTTCGGGAAGAGGAACTTGCAGAGTTCGCGAAGCGATTGAATGACGGCTTCGGGGAAGCCCCAGCGACCGAGGCCTTTGACGTTCACGCCCTGGATGTAGCCGTCGTAGCCGAAGATGACATAGGGCGGCGTGTCCATGGAGCAACGGGCCATGCCGGTGATGAAACTGTAGCGGCCGATGGTGACGAACTGCTGGACGCCGGACATTCCACTGACGGTGACGTGGCTTTCGATATGGACGTGGCCTGCGACCTGGACCTGATTCGAGAGGACGCAGTGATTGTCGATTCGGACGTCGTGGGCGAGATGCGTGCCGACCTGAAATTGATTGTGACTGCCGATTTCGGTGACGCCGCCGGCGACTTCAGTGCCGGTGTGAGCGGTAACGCTTTCGCGGAAGATGTTCTCGTCGCCGATGATGAGTTTGGTATTGCTGCCGCGGTACTTCAAGTCTTGAGGGGCGGCGCCGATGACGCAGGCGGGGTAGAAGATGTTGCCGGCGCCGATGGTGGTGTTGCCGAGGATGGTGACGTTGGCGAGGAGGCGCGTGCCGGCGCCGATGGTTACGTGGGGCCCGACGTAGCAGCCGGGCCCGACTTCGACATCGGGTGCCAGCTCTGCGCTTCGTTCGACGGTCGCACTCGGGGCGATCTTCGACATCAATCCGTCCTATCGATCCACTCGCGATTCGGGCGATTCGGCATCGACCATCATAAACTTGATCTCAGCCTGCGCCACGGAGTGGTCGTTCACCAGGGCCCGGCACCGGACATGGCCGGTCCGCGACTTTACCTTAATCGTTTCGGCCGTTAACACCAACTGGTCTCCGGGAACCACCGGCCGGCGGAATTTTACCTCGTCCATGGAGAGCAAAACGGCCACTTTGCCGGTGTGCTCGAGCTTCTGGGAGAGCAGTATACCGCCAAGTTGGGCCATGGCCTCCAGGATCAGAACTCCAGGCATGATCGGCATTTGCGGATAGTGGCCCTGGAAAAACGGCTCGTTGATGGAGACGTTTTTGATGCCCGTGGCCCGGCGGTCGCCGTCGATTTCGACGACGCGGTCGATCAGCAGGAATGGGTAGCGGTGGGGCAGAATCTTCCGCAGATGGTTGGCGTCGAAGGCCGTTGCCGAGCCGAGGCGTTGGCGGCGTTCGAAGCGG
Source organism: uncultured Planctomycetaceae bacterium (assembly GCA_964605185.1). Taxonomy (GTDB): domain Bacteria; phylum Planctomycetota; class Phycisphaerae; order UBA1845; family UTPLA1; genus JACRIM01. The sequence continues at coordinate 130,002 of CAZSBF010000001.1, read as the reverse complement.
TCGATGGCCTCGAGGAGCTTGCGGACGAGTTCGTGGTTGAGGGCGTGGCCGCTTTTTCGGGCGAGGATCTTGCCGAGGATGGGCCGGCCGGCGAGATAGAGGTCGCCGATGAGATCGAGGATCTTGTGGCGGACGCATTCATTTGGATAGCGGAAGGCATTGCCGATGACGCCTTCGGGGCCGATGACGACGACGTCGTTGTAGGTGAGGTGTTTGCCGAGGCCGGCGGCCTGGAATTGCTTTGCCTCTTCTTCAAATAGGAATGTGCGGGCCGGGGCGATCTCGGTGGTGAAATCCTGCGAGACGCGGGCGGCGAAGATTTGGCGTTCCAGTTTGCCTTCGGGGCCGTAGTCGAGGTCGTAGACGATGTTGAGATCGTCGGTGTCAGTCGGGACGGCGATGAGTTCGGCGTCGCCATCGGTGACGCGGACCATTTCGTGAATGACGAGCGGGCGTCGGGCGACCCCTTGCTCGGAAATACCGGCCTTTTGAAGGGCCTCGACGAAGAATAGCGAACTGCCGTCGCCGCCGGGTAATTCGCCGCCGTGCAGTTCGACTTCGAGGTTATCGATTCCGAGGCCGTGGAGGGCGGCGAGGCAATGTTCGACGGTTTCGATGGCGAGGGTGCCGTTGCGAATGGCGGTGCGTCGGGCACGTTTGGTGACGTTGGAGACGTGGGCCTTGATGCGCGTTGGGATGGAGGAATCGGTGCGGATGAACAGAATGCCGCTGTCGGCGGGGGCAGGCTTGAATCGCACGACGACTTCTTCGCCGGTGAACAGGCCGTGGCCGCGCACTTCGGCCGGGTTATCGATGGTTTGTTGCAGCTTCAAGCTCTTTTACTCGCCGAGTAAGCTCTGCAACCTCGTCATAGAGCTTGTGCAATTTTCGAACAAGTACGACGTTACGCATCTCGGTTTTTATCGTCTGGGCCGGGGTGCCCTGAATTGCGTCACCTGCGTCAACATCTTTCGTAATCCCTGACTGAGCAGCGATTCGGACCCGATCACCGATGGTAATGCCAGGGATGATGCCGGCCTGTCCGCCCATCGCGACACCCGCACCCAATTTCACACTGCCCGATAATCCCGCCTGTCCGGCAAGCACGCACAATGGTCCAATCTGAACATTATGCGCGATCATGACCAAAGCATCAATCTTCGTTCCCTGACCGATTCGGGTCGGTCCGAACTTGCCTCGATCGACCACTGAATTGGGCCCAACCTCGACGTCATTCTCAATGATGACGGTTCCGATGTGGCTGAACTTTCGCAGGCGGTTGTTGTGCATGAAGTAGCCGAAGCCATCGGCGCCGATGACGGCGCCGGCGTGCAGAATGACGCGCTCACCGATCTGGCAGCGGTCGTAGATAACAACGTGGTCGAAGAGAACGGAACCCGCGCCGATTTTCGCGTCGCGGCCGATGCTGACGCCTTCGTGGATCACGGCGTGGTCGCCGATGGATGCGCCGGCGTGAACGACTGCGAACGGGCCGATGCGCGCGGTTGGCGCGATGGTCGCGGATTTATCGACGACGGCTTGCGGATGAATGCCGGGAGGCGGCGGCACTGCAGGGACTTCGAATTTGTCGAGGACATCGGCGATGGCGACATCTGCATTGGCAACGACGATGCCGCGCGGGTGGCCGGCGAGGAGCGCTTCGCTACCGATAATGGCGGCGGCGGGGCATTCGGCGAGATATTTCGCGTGTTTGGTGTCGGCGATCCAGGAGACGGCGTCGGGCCGGGAATCGTGGAGCGCGGCGACGCCGGTGACGACAGCGCTCGCCTGTTTTGCATCGCCGACGAAGCGCCCGCCGCAGGCCTCGGCGATTTGTGCGACGGTGAAATGCGGCATGGCCATGAGCACGTCTTCCCGGTTTGATCAGGGTCCGCTGGTCGAACCCTACTTGTATTACGGCTTTGCCGACGGCGCCATCGGAGCCGAACCGGCGGTCAGGGTTGTCTTGCCTCCCGCGGCCTTGTAGGCGGCGTTCATTCGCTGAATGACCTGATCTGTGATGTCGCATTCGGGGGAGTAGCAAAGGACGGTGCGGTCCTGGATGACGCGGCGGAGGGTCTGCAGGTTCTGCTCGATTTCGAAGGGCTTCCACTCGGTCTTTTGCACGACGAGTTCGAAGCCGCGCTCTTTGGCAATGTCGCAGGCGGTTTGTGCACCTTTTTCGTACACCACTTTGGTCCAGTCGAAGCGCTGCTGCTCCATCTCCTGTTCGGCGACCTTCAGCCAGACGTTGGCTTCCATGCTGAGACGGACGAGATTCTTGCGGCGCGTTTCGTAGTCGGGGGTGCCGGGTTTGAAGGCGGTGAGTTCCATCTGCTTGTCTTCGATGACCTTCTGGCGCTGTTTGCCTTCCTTGGCGTACTCCTCTTTTTTCTGATTGATGAGGTCGTTGAGGTCGAGGATTTGCGCGGTCTCGTTGAAGATGCGCACGAGATCGACGACGCCGGTCTTGCAGGTACCCGTGGGCGCCGCGCCGGCGGCCGGGGGTGTGGTTTGTCCGCCGCTGCGTGCGACACCGAGGGCCAGTGCAGCGCCGATGGCGAGGAGTGCGAGGGACCGGACGGGAATCTGTATGGTTCGAGGCATTCGTAGCTCCTGAGAATGTTGTTGTTGAATGGCGTGCGTATTGTCCCCGTTTTACGTGAGAATACAAGGTGGGATTGACGTTACCGGGGACTGGTTACAATCGAATCTGTCGTCAGGGTTATGCGACCCGGATGAGGCCTGCGCGAAGTTCTTATGAAGGAGATTGAGTATGCAGAAGCGAATTGGGTTGTTGGGTGTGGCCGCGATATTGCTTATCGCGGGGTGCGCTAATCAGATGGTTGTCGGCACCTGGACGGCGGATAAAGCGTCGGGCGCGGCAAGCCCGATTGCCCGGGCGACGTTTGCCGGCGACGGGACGTTTACCGCGGAGGCCGAGTACGGCGGCGGCAAGACGCATGCCGTGTCCGGGACGTACAAGGTCGAGAAGGGCACGTTGAAGCTGACAACGGACGGGACGACGCGCGAGTATCCGGTGACCGTTGAATCGTGCAGCATGACCATGACCCACAATGGCAAGAGCGCGAAGATGATGAAGATGTGCTCGACGAGCTGCGCTTCGGCGTGCTGTAAGAAGTAACGCACGCTTTGTGTTCGGTGAGACAACCAGGCCCCGGTCCTTGCGGATCGGGGTCTTTTTTCTGCGCACCGGCCGGATGAACATTCGTGAAAGTCGTGGAAGGTTACGCGCCGATGAAAAGGGCACGCTTTCGAGAGAGGATTTGGACGTGGCTTTGCGAGTTTTGATTGCCGACGATGCTCCCTTCATGCGATACATGCTGAAAGGCTTTCTTGCCGGCCTTGCGTGTGAGGTGGTCGGAGAGGCGGGAGACGGTGAGGAAGCATGCAGTTTGTATGAGGCGTTGAAACCCGATCTGGTCATGTTGGATCTGGTGATGCCTGCGAAGCGCGGACTGGATGTGCTGGCCGACCTACGGGCCAGTGACCCCCATGCGAAGGTGGTTGTGACGGCGACGGACGATCAGCGGACGGCGCTGCTCGACGCACTCAAATACGGGGCGGTCGATTACATCATCAAGCCGTTTGAACGCGATCGTGTGGAAACGACGATGCGAAACCTCATCGCGTGAGGCCGGTGCGTTTGAGGCGGATCAGGGCTGGGAGAGTTGCCATTGCGCATGCCATCTGCATTGCGCCGGCGACGGCGAATGTGAAACGATAGGCGTCGATGGTCGATCCGCTCGCGCTCCACCATGCGAACAAGCCGCCGGCCAGAAGCGGGCCCATGGTGAAACCCAGCGAACCTGCGACATTGAAACCTGTGAACGCGGCGCCGCGACCACCGGGTGGGGCAAGATCGGCGGTGAGTGCGAGGCTGGGCGCGAACATGATGGCGCTGACCACGCCGGACAATAGCATGACGGCAGGCAGGGCGGAGATTTCAATCCACGGATAGGTCGCCAAGATTGCACCAAAAATCAGCGATGCAATTGAGATCGGCCAGATGCGACCGATGCGGTCCACGAGTCTTCCCGCGGGGTATACCAGTGCGGCAAAGGGAATGAGGAATAATCCAAGCAGGCGACTTCGTTGACCGGGCTCGAGCTGGCCGATGTCGCTGAGGTAGAGAACAAACGTCGACACGATGACGCCGACGCACAGTCGGTCCATCAGTGCATATGCATAGGGGATGGCCATGGCGCGGTTCTCGCGAATGGTGGCGCGAATGCCGGGAAACGCCGGCGGCTGGGACTGCACCGAACGCGGCTCTGACGCGAACAGAAGAACGAGAAAGGCGGCGATCGCACTGATTGCGCCGGCGATTTGGAAGGTCCACCCCGGCATGGAGTGCCAGATGGGGCCGCCGAGTCGCGTGCCGCAGGCCGTGCCGAACATCATTGCGGCACCGGCCATTCCCATAGCGCGGCCGCGCTTTTGCGGGGAGGCCCAGGATGCGGCGAGGGCCATGAGCTGGCTGATGGCCACCACGTGCGCCGCGCCTTCAAAGAAGCGAAGCGTGAGCAGGACGGCAAGGGACGGCGCCACGGCCATGGCCGCGAGCAGCACGGCGTCGACCGCCAATGCGAGGATCGCGATGCGGCGTCGTATGGCGGGTCGGTCGGCCCGTGCACCGAGGAAGGGGGCGATCAGGATTGCGCCGATCATGTTGATCGACATGAAGGCGTGGGTTGCGAAGTCGCCGGCGCCATGGCGAATCGCGATTAGTTCCTTGAGCGGGGCGACCAGCATGGTCACGGGGATCATCGAGACGAACAGCAGGCAGCCGATGACGGCCGCGGCGCGCGTTGCAGCGGCGTCCGAGGTGGGGTCGATCACGTCTGTGCGTTGGGATGTTGCGGAGCTTGATTGCAACGAATCGTCGGCCTTTGCGGAAACCGGCATGGCGCAAATCGCGGATGCGATTTTGCGCCTACCCGAACGCCCGTGTCACCTAATGGGTCGGGCGTTGAGATGATATTGAGGGGCGTTACCCGCCTTTGGTCTCGGGCTTGCCTTCTCCGCCGCGGGCGCGTGGGCCGCGCGAGTTCATTTCGCCTTTGACCTTTTCCTGCTGCGCAGGGTTCAGCAAGGCAAGCACGTCGTCGTAGAGTTTTTTGGTGACGCGGCTTCGGTCCGCCGGGGTCTTGGCATCGGCGACTTCTTTTTCGCTGGCCTTCAGCGTGTCTTCCACCTTCTTCTTTTGATCTTCCGAAAGGTCCGGCAATTTCATGACGACGCTGCGAAGTTGGCTGGGGTTGATGCGCGACGGACCGCTGTTACGCCCCTGCACGGCGTCCTGCCAGAGACCTTCGAAGCCAACCTTCTGCTTTTCGCCAAGCATGGTGGCGAGCCGGTCGTGAAGATTCTTGGTGGACTTTTCGATGGCTTCGCGAATCGGGGCTTCGGCGGCATCGCGCTGCTTACGGTCTTCCTTCATCTGATCGAGGATCTGCTGCATCTTCGCGTTATCCTTGGCGGCGCGGGCCTCATCCAACTGCTTTCGCCACTCCTGATACTTGGCGCCCATCTCGGCGGGCGGCTTCGCCGAATCGCGAAGCACTTTCACGTCGGCGGAATACTCGTCCACAATTTTCTTGGCCTCGGACTGCTGCGAGTCCGTCAGCTTCAATTCATCCTTCATCTGTTCGAGCAGCTTCTCCGGGTTGCGGATGCCCGCCTGATTCAGCCGTGGGGCGCGGTCTTCTCGCGGTCGACGTCCTTCGCGGCCTTCGCCTCGCTCGGGTTTCTCCTGGGCAAGGCACACGCCCGCGGCAACCAGCAACACCCACACACTCAATTTCAACGATTTCGTCAACATGGTTTGCTCCATTGAATTCTCAAGATCATAGCTTCGCCCGTCGGCCGCGGCGGATCAAGCCGACCCCTGCCACGACCATGGGCATCATTGTCATCATACCCGTGCCGCAGTTGCCCGATGCACCGCAGGCGGCCGAACCGCCACCATTTCCATCTCCCACGACGGTGTCGCAGGTATCGCCCACGCCATCGGCATCGGTATCGGCCTGATCGACGTTGGCGGCATTGGGGCAATTATCGCAGTCATCGCCAAGCCCGTCACCATCGGCATCGGCCTGAGTCGCATTGGCAACACTCGGGCAGTTGTCGGTTGAGCAGGTATTGGTTGCAACGCCGGGGTTGCCGAAGCCGTCGCCGTCAGAATCAATGCAGGTGTCGCAGGCGTCGCCAATGCTGTCGGCATCGGCGTCGGCTTGATCGGCGTTGACGACGTTGTCGCAATTGTCGCAGGCATCGCCGAGGCCATCGCCGTCGGTGTCGGTTTGAGTCGGATTGGCCACGCCGGGACAGTTGTCTGCAGCGCAGGTGTTGGCGGCGAAGCCGGGATTGCCGAGGCCGTCGCCGTCGGTGTCGGTGCAGGTGTCACACGCATCGCCGACGCTATCGCCATCGGCATCGGCCTGATCGGCATTGGCAACGGCGGGGCAGTTGTCATTTGGGCAACAGGTGCGCATGAAGCCGGGGTTTCCAAATCCGTCGTTGTCGGGGTCGACGCAGATGTCGCAGTCATCGAAGACCATGTCCATGTCGAGGTCCGACATTCCGCACGTCGGCATCAAGTCGACGTCGAAATCGCAACGGGCATTGTTGGTGTAGACCACGCCCGTCGTGATGAGTTGGTAATCGGCGGCGTTGTTGGTGCTTTGGGTGTTTGCGGCGCCGGGGAATTTCAATGCGCGCGTACCTGTGATGTCGTCCAGGCCCGAGGCAAACTTTCCGAACTCGCCGTCGGCGTCGTTTGTGGTCGAGCCCGTGGTGGGTCCGGTGTAATTCGCGCCGCCCCAACTGAGGCGCCACAGGATCAAACCGTTGTCTTCTTCGAAGGTCAGGGAACCGGCGGCGAAGTAGGTCGGTGGAATCTGATTGGTCATCTGAAAGTCGAAGGATCCGGGGGCTGAAAGTTGGGGAACGACGACTTCTCCCAGATTGGTACTGACCACAAAGACACGGTCGCCCACGCTTTCGTTGGTGACATCCGTCGCGAAGTCAATGATCGTGATAGGGTTATTCCCAGTCGCATCCCATGCGCGGATTCGGCCCTCTGACACGATATTCTGACCGCCCGATCGCATTCGTAACTGAATGGCTTGGCGGGAATTGTCGCCATCAACGCCGACCGTGATTTGCTCGATCTGCATGAGGTGAAAAGTGGCTTGGACCGCTTGGGCGGTGAGCAAAGTCACCAGCAGGGCAGGAAAGGGAGCGATCCGGTTTACGTGGTTTAACCTAATTGTCTTCATAATGTTAGTTCTCGCGGGAGACGCGAGTTAATTGGCGAGGGCATTCAACTGGCTGCGACGGAAGGCCCATTTCGATTGCTAAAACGCATAAACGAAATGACCTCCCGATTCTCTCCCCCGGAACTTAGTTTACAACACATACCGCTGTAAGGCGAGCTAAATTGGTTGCACTGATCTTGTGGCCGATGCCGAGTAACAGTACTCGTAATGAGGATTGCGTAGCTTCTGCGGTGGGTAATAGTGCACAGAGAAGTGGGGCGGCATGGGGGCGGTTCAATTGTGACAGGGAATGCCCCCTTTACAAGGACGGCGCCACCGCCGTACTATTCGACTCACAACCACTTGCACGCCGGTCGCAGGATTGTATGCTACCGAGCCGGACAAGATGGACACGGGCGTTCGACATCGGGGTCGAGCGCGCACGTTCGGGTTGGCCTCGCACTAGATAAGGATTCCGACATCGCACGGAAGCGTTTGAATCCTCGCATCTTTAATTTGTATCGCGCGCGTTGTGCTGCGCGTTTTGAAACCTCGCACATCAAAATTGGGAAGAACACCCTCGCTGCAGGCTCAACGCCTGCGGGAAACGGCCTTTCGGCCTCCTAGGAGCATGTATGAATCGTGTAACTAAAAACATTCTGTCACTTACCATTTGTACACTCACGCTTGCCATCGGTTTCACCACCGTCGAAGCGGCAACCTTTACGGTGGCTGCGGGAGGCGACATTCAAGGTCAGATTAACGCAGCCGCGATCGGCGACATCATTGAGTTGGGCGCGGGGACCCACACGGTCACTGCGACCATCAACATGAACAAGGCGAACATGACGCTTCGCGGTGTCGGGAATCAGACCGCGACCATCGTGTATGCCACGAACACCGACAACACGCCGGTGATCACGATCGCCTCGTCCGGCATCACCATCGGCGGCGCCGGCCAGGGTCTGATCATCCAGCAGAATGACGCCGGGGCGAACACGCCGCTGACGGGCAACTGCTGCATCAAGATCGACGGCTCGACGACGGGCAACAGCACCGTCACGATCACGAACAACATTCTGCAGGGCACCGATGCCGACGTTGGCATCCTGATCAACCCCGACATGACGCCGGCGAACGTTCAGGGCGGCTTCCCGACGCTCATCGTCACCAACAACACGTTCAGCCTGAGCGGCGGCGCGGATAGCTTCGATTACGGCATCTACTTTTATTATCACATGTATCCGGCTCCCTTGAGCACGAACATCTCAGCCTATGACATGACGGTCACCATCACGGGCAACACGATGACCGACATTTATGACTATGGCGTTTTCTTTGATGATGACGTTTACAAGAGCAACGTCACCATTACCGGCAATTCGATCACGTCGTCTGGAGACGGCAGCAGCGGAGTTGAATTTAGCAGCGACGTAACGACGTTCTCGGCACTGACGGTTTCCAACAACACGATCGATGACTTTGATTACGGACTGTACATCAGCGAATTGAATGAGGCTTCGACGCTCGTCGTTGCGAACAACACCGTGACCAACGTGGATACCTATGGCATTGACGTGGATACCTATAACGGCTCGACCACATCGATTACGGGCAATGCGCTGTCTGTTGATACAGAAAGTGGCAGCGACGGCATTGAGTCTGATACGGAATACGGCAGCACGACGCTCATCGACGGCAATACGGTGACCGGCTTTGACTCCTACGGCATTTATGAGTCGTATCCCTATGCGGGTAGCACCGTCACCATCACCAACAACACCGTCTTGATGGCCGACGGCGGCGGTAGCAGCTACGGCATCTATACCGATACCGATTACGGTTCCGACACGGTTGTGAGCAACAATACGGTGAAGGGTTGGGACTACGCCGGCATTTATGAAGACTATCCGGAATACGGCAGCACCTTTGTTTGCGAGAATAATCTCATCGACGGGCGTGATGAAAGCGGCGGTGACTACGGCATTTATGTTTACGCGCCCAGCTATGGCTCCACGGCGCTGGTCAACAACAACACCGTTAAGGATTTCCATTACGCCGGCATCTATTGCAGCAGCACGATTGAGTACAACAGCACATTAACTGTCACCAATAACACATTCACCGGCTGGGTCAGCAGCCCGCCGGACTATGGCTGCTACTTGAGCGGCGACGTGGGTGACCACAGCACGGCCACAATCACCGGCAACACCTTTACGGGCCATGACTACGCGGGATTTTACTGCGACGATGTGTATGACAACTCGACGATTCACGTCGACAACAACACGTTTACGTCGGGCGCCGGCGGCGCGGACTATGGCGTTTATCTCTACAACCCGTATTACTACTCGTGGTCAACGATCAACAACAACACGATCAGCGGCGTCGACGAGGGCATTGAGCAGTATTACGTTGGTGATTTTGCCACGTCGGAAATCAGCGGTAACACCATCACCGCGGCCTATGACTCTGCAACATACGGGCTCTATGTGTACGAGGCATATGATGGGGGCGTCTACACCATCACCAACAACACCATCAACGACTTTGAGTACGGAATCTACAACTATGAAGTGCAATACGGCAGCACAATGCTGATCGACGGAAACACGATTAATGGCTGGTGGTATTGCGGTCTCTACTCGGAATACGCGGGCTACGAGGGTGGCATCACGACCGTTACGAACAATTCAATGACGGCCCACCCCAGCGGAGCGTTCGCGGGCATTTACGTGTATGAGCTGTATGAGGGTGGATTCATCATCGTGAATAACAACACCATTACCGGATACGGTAATTACGGTGGCGGCGATGCGGGGTACTACAACGACTACTGCTATGACGGCGCGGGTTGCACGATCACGGGCAACACGTTCACGGCGCATTCGGCCGGTTCGGAATACGGCATTTACCTGGATGACGGCGTGTCGGACGGGAGCTTTGGAATCTTCTCCAACAACACCGTCACGAACTTCTACTATACGGCGATCTACTGGTATCAGACCTACGACGGTTCGGACACGACGATCAGCGGCAACACGTTTACCGCCGTTCCCGGCGGTTGTGAGTACGGTCTCTATACCGACAGTGACACCGACTATGGTTCGACCTTCACGATGTCGGGTAACACCTTCACCGGTCAGCGCGTGTATGGCGCTTATTACTATGACACCGATGACGGAAGCACGACGACGATCACCGGTAACACGTTTACGCCTCATGCCGACGGCTGCCAGTACGGAATCTACATGTACTACGGCGCCGATTACGGTTCCATCGTCACGCTAAGCAATAACACGATCACCAACATCATCGATCCTGATGAGGTCGGCGACGATTCGCCGTACGACAGCGACGACGGCGCGGGTATCTTCGTGGATGACGAAGTCACCGACGCCTCGTCGTACTACATCACCGGCAACACGATCACGGCCGGCGCGGGCGGCGGCGACAACTGCGGCATTATTCTTTACTACGGAGCCGGCGCATACGGGTCTCTGGTTGAAGTCAATCGAAACACGATCACCGGCTTCCCAACGGCGGCCATCGCGCTGGACGACGATATCTACGATGGCTCGACCTTTATCGTCTATCGCAACAACTGCACCGGCGGTAAGCGCGGCCTGTGGTGGGACGGCTACGACTTGGAGGAAGGCACCGCGGTTTCCATCATCGACAATGCCTTCACCGATTTCAGCGAAGACGGCATTCTGCTGGACAGCGAGATCTTTGGTGGCCACCTCACGATTACCGGGAATCGTCTGAAGACGACGGCCGGTGCGATCAACGGTATCCGCGTGACGGAGGACATTACCGGGGCCGCCGTGGTTGAGATTCACAACAACTGCTTCGTCGGCTCGAGTCGCGGCATCACGCTGGAGCAGGAGATCCTTGACTCCGCATCGGTCAATGCTTCGGAGAACGACTTCTTTGGCGTGGCGACCGGCGTGAACAACGTCAACGGCGACGCCGCTCACATCGTGAATGCTGAAAACTCGTTCTACAACGGCGCTCCGGTCAACGCGGGTCAGGTCGATGCCGACCCGGCGGCCGCTTCGGCGACCGATGCGGACGGCGACGGTGTCATCGACTGTGACGACGCATGCCCCGACACGGCTGCGGGCCAGGCGCCCGATGCCAGTGGCTGCTCCTGCCAGCAGAACAATCCCGATGGCGACGCCGACGGCGACGGTATTCAGGATTGCGTTGACAACTGCTCCGCGGTGGCCAATGCCGACCAGGCCGATTCGGACGGCGACGGCATCGGCGATGCCTGCGAAGCGCCGGCACCTCCGGGCGGGCCTTGCGGCATCGGCTGCGGTCCGGGCGGCGGAATCATGGTTCCCACGACCTTGCTCGGTCTTGCCATGCTTGGCCGACGACGCATTCGCCGAGGGCGAAAGGATGTTTCGATGAAGATTTCAAGACGAACGATGACCGGCCTTTGCCTGGCCCTTGCGGTCGTCGGCTTGGCCGGCGGTGAGGCTCTGGGTGCGACGATCAATGTGTCGCCCGGCGACGATATCAACGCCAAGATCACCAGTGCCACGGCAGGCGATACGCTTCTGTTCGCGGCCGGCACCTATGACATCATGGCTGCGACGGTGAATATCAACAAAGCCAATCTGATCTTCCTCTCCGTATCCGGTGCAGCCGCGACGGAGATCAAGTACATGATGAACACGGACAACACGCCCGTATTCACCATTGCGGCCCCCGGGATCACCATTGGTGGTCCGGGCCAGGGCTTCACGATCACCCAGGCTGACATGGGTGCGAATACGATCAACGGCAACTGCTGCATCAAGATTGACGGCAGCACGACCGGCAACAGCACGATCACGATTCAGAACTGCGTGCTGCAGGGCGACCAGGCCGACCAGGGAATTCTCGTCAACCCGGACTTAACGCCGGCGAACGAGAATGACGGCGGCGCCACGCTCAATGTCACGACCAACATCTTTCAGAAGAGCGGGGCGACGTTCGGCTTCCGGAACGCGATTCAGTTCTACTATCACATGTACGCGTCACCGGCCGAAAGTTTTTCGGCCTTTGATGCGACGATCAACATCACCGGCAATGCCATGACGTTTGTCGAGAATTGCGGTGTGTTGATTGAGGACAGCACGCACCAGAGCGTGGTCAACATTTCCAACAACAACATGTCCTCGACTGCGAACGGCTACGTGGGAATTTACGAAAATGATTATTTCAAGAACCATTCCACGGCGACGATCAACGGAAACACGATTACCGGATTTGACTATCCGATTTACTACTATGCGGAAAACCTTTCCACGGTAACGTGTAATTCCAACACGATCTCGGGACACACCTATCAGGGTATCTACGGGTATGTCGATTATGGTTCAAGCCAGACGATCATGAGCAACTCGATCACCGGCACTGCGACGGCCGACACGGGAATCGAGACCGATACCGAGTATGGCGCGTCCAGCACGGTCACCGGCAACACGATCAACAGCGTGCAGGACTACGGTATTTACGAGTCGTATCCGTACAGCGGATCGACCTACACCTGCACCAATAACACGATCACCATGATTGCGAATGCCGGCGGCGGTTACGGTATTTACCTCAGTGGAACTGAGTACGAGTCGCACTCGGTCATCACCGGCAACACGGTGACGAACTATGACTACTGTGGCATTTACGAGGGTTACCCCTATGCCGGATGCACGACCCTCATCGAGAACAACATGTTGGATGCGTTGGATGCCACGGGCTCTGATTATGGCATCTGGGTTGATTACCCCGAGTATGGTTCGACGGCGACCATTAACAACAACACGGTGAAGGACTTCAACTATTGCGGCTTCTATAACGCAGGTGGTGAAGCGGGTTCGACGATGACCGTCACCAACAATACCTTTACCGGGTTTGCCGCCACCGCTCCGGATTATGGCATCTATTTGACCAGTAGCTGGTACTACGGTTGCACGGTGAATATCAACAACAACACGGCGACGGGCTTTGATTACGCCGGCGTCTATACGGACGAGTTCTACGACAATACATCCTGGACGTGCAACGCCAATACACTGACGGGCGTGTCGACTGGCGCCGATTACGGCATCTACTCAGAGGGCGTTTACTACTACGGCTTCTGCACGATCAACGGCAACACCATCGCGAACTTCGATGACATCGGTATTTACAACAACTACAACGATGACTTCGCCAGCGTGACCGTGACGAACAACAGTGTGACGACGCCCGTGGCCGGTGCCAATTACGGCATGTACTTGGAGTATGCCTATGACGGCGGCCTGCTTACGGTCACCGGTAACACGATCAGCGGCGGCAGCGACGGTATCTACATCTACGAGATCAGTTACGGCGGCACGTGCCTCGTCGATACGAATACCATTGGCGATTGGGATAATTCCGGTATCTACATCGACTACATGTACTACGGCTTCCTGACGACGTTGTCGAACAACATGATGACGGCCGATACGGCTGGGGCGTATTACGGCATCTTCACCTATGACGTGTATGAAGGCGGCGTCCTGAATGTCGTCAACAACACGGCCACGGGCTACGGAAACACGGCCGGGGATGAGGCGGGCTTCTGGAACGACAACTCGTTTGAGTACGGAAGCGACCTGAACATGAGCGGCAACACGTTTACCGCTCATGAGATGGGCAGTCAGTACGGTCTGTATTTCGATAACGGATTCGACTATGGCTGCTACGTCAATGTTGCGAACAACACGTTTACCGGTGTTGTGGGTGACTGCCTCTACAGCTACTACTGCGAAGATGGATCGTTTGTCACTTTTGCCAACAACACGTTTTCGGCGATTGCGGCAGGCTGCGATAACGGCCTGTACTTCGACGATGGCGTGGATTACGGCAGTCGCCTGACCGTCGTCGGCAATACGGTGACCGGTGCCATGGACTACGGGTTGTACATGTATGAAGCCAACGACGGCAGCACCGTCGCCATCACCGGGAACACGTTCACCGGTCATACGGATGGGTGCGAGTATGGCTTGTACAACGAATACGACGATTACGGCTCGGTCATTAACATCACCAACAACTCGTTCACGAATATCAAGGGTCCGGCCGCGAGCGATGGCTACGGCATCAATCCGCTCGATAGTGATTACGTGAACGATGGTTCCGAAATGACGGTCAGCGGAAACACCATCACCTGTCTGGAAGATGCCGACAGCGACACCTACGGCATCTATTTCAACTATGTGACCGCCTATGGTTCGAGTCTGACGGTGGCGGACAACACGCTGACCGGCCACAACTACGTGGGTATGTACTTCAATGATGACATTTACGCTGGTGGTCGACTCGATGTGACCGGTAATTCCATCACCGGCGGCGACTCGTCGCTGTATTGGGATGCGTCCTATGACATTGAGAACGGCAGCATCGTGAACATCACGAACAACCTGTTCGCGGCGTTCACGGTGGATGGGTTCTACATGGGCGGCGAGATCTACGGCGCGCTGGTGACCATCACCGGCAATCGCTTCCAGGGAACCGCGGCCACGAACGGCGTGAACTTTGACGACAACATCAGCTCGGCCGCCGAGGTGTACGTCAATGACAACTGCTTCACCGGCGTCACCGACGGTATCCGAACGGAGATGATCCTCGATACCGCCCTTGTGACGGCCACCGGTAACGACTTCTTCGGCGTGACCACCAACGGCGTGAACAACACGACCGGTGATGCGTCGCACGTGATTAATGCCGAGAATTCGTTCTACGACGGTGCCGCGACAAATGCCGGTGAAGTGGATGCTGATCCTGCGGCGGCCTCGGCACCCGATGCCGATGGCGACGGCGTGGCCAACTGCGACGATACCTGCCCCCAGACGGCGGCCGGTGCATCGGTCGATGCCGCGGGTTGCTCCTGCATCCAGCTCACTCCGACGGCCGATGCCGATGGCGACGGCGTGATTGATTGCAACGACAACTGCGTGAACACCGCCAACGCCGATCAGGCGGACAGCGATGCCGATGGTATCGGCGATGCCTGCGAGGCTCCGGCCCCGCCGGGCGGCCCCTGCGGTATCGGTTGCGGTCCGGGCGGCGGAATCATGGTTCCGACGATGCTCGGTGCCGGCCTTGGCCTCTTTGCACGGCGGTCGATTCGACGCCGACGCTAAGAAGCGTTTGACAGGTTTGTTAGCTCTTCGAAGCGGCCGATCCTTCCGGGTCGGCCGCTTTTTTTGTTGCCCAAGACGCGACGGTTCGGTTGCCGGGGGGCTGTGATATCATGGTGCGTTCCATGCCTGTGAACTTTGACATTGTGGTGATCGGCGGGGGCCATGCCGGGGCCGAGGCGGCCTGGGCGGCGGCGCGCATGGGCATTGCCACGGCGATGGTCACCATGGATCGCCATGCGATCGGGCGGATGAGCTGCAACCCGGCCATCGGCGGCATCGGCAAGGGGCAGATGGTCCGTGAGATCGACGCCCTGGGCGGCCTGATGGGGCTGGCGACGGATCGGGCGGGCATCCAGTTTCGCATCCTCAATCGGCGCAAGGGGCCGGCGGTCTGGGCGCCGCGGGCCCAGTGCGACCGTGACCTCTACGCCGCGGCGGTGCAATCCCTGCTAGACGAGACTCCGAACCTGACGATTCTGGAAGGGACGATTGAGACCATCGAAGTTGCCGACGGTCGGGTGCATGGCGTTACGCTGCATGACGGCCGGCGGCTTGCCTGTCGCGCGGTGATTGTTACGACGGGGACGTTTCTGCGCTCGCTCATGCACACCGGCGAGCACAAGGCGTCGGGCGGGCGCATTGGTGAGGCCAGCGCCGACGGCTTGAGTGCAAATCTGCGGGCGATGGGTTTTGAGTTGGGCCGGTTGAAGACGGGGACGCCGCCGCGCATTCATCGAGACAGCATTAACTACGACGCGCTCGAAACGCAGCCCGGCGATGACGAGCCTGCGCCGTTTTCATTCATGAATGATCGCGTTTCGCAGCGACAGGTGAATTGCTGGATCACCTACACCGGCGGCGAGGCGCATGCGATGATCCGCGCGAATCTGCACCGGGCCCCGATGTACACGGGCCAGATCCAGTCGCGCGGTCCGCGCTATTGCCCGAGCATCGAAGACAAGGTCGTGCGATTCGCCGACAAGGACCGTCACCAGATTTTTCTGGAGCCCGAGGGCTATGACAATGAGCGCATCTATTGCAACGGCATCAGCACGTCGCTTCCGCAGGATGTGCAGGAGCCGATGGTGCGGTCCATCCCCGGGCTTGAGAATGCCCGTGTTCTGCAGTGGGGCTACGCGGTGGAATACGATTTCGTCCCGCCGGATCAGATCCGCGACACACTGGAGACGAAGCGCGTGCAGGGCCTGTATCTCGCGGGGCAGATCAACGGCACCAGTGGCTACGAAGAGGCCGCCGGGCAGGGGTTGATGGCGGGCATCAATGCGGCGCTTGCTTTGCAGGGTCGCGAACCGTTCATTCTTCGCCGTGATCAGAGTTATATCTCGGTCATGATCGACGATCTCATCACGCAGGGCACGATTGAACCGTATCGCATGTTCACCTCGCGGGCCGAGTATCGCCTGCTGCTGCGCAGCGACAATGCGGATGTTCGCCTGACGCCGCTCGGCCGGGGGATCGGCCTTGTGGATGATGCCCGCTGGGCGCGCTTTGAGCGCAAGCAGGGCGCGGTCCGGGCGTTTGGCGCATGGGCGGCGAACCATCGCATCGACGGCACCTCGTTGGACAAGTGGTTTTCGCGAACCGATACCGACTGGTCTGCGCAGGTGGACTGGCATCAGTGGAAGTCGGCGATTCCGGCGGAGTTGACCCTGTGCGGCGATGATCTGCTGAATGAGGCGGTCACTGCCGCGCGCATTGAGGGCAAGTATGGCGGCTACATCGAGCGTCAGTCGCGCGAGGTGGATCGCTTCCGCCGGATGGAGGCACGCGGCATTCCGCACGACGTGGACTTTACCGAGATGAAGCAGCTTCGCATCGAAGCCCGCGAGAAACTCGCCGCCGTCGGCCCGCGAAGCATCGGCCAGGCGCAGCGCATCGCGGGCATCACGCCCTCCGACATCGCAGCGCTCCTTGTCTATCTGGAGAGTCGCAAGCGTCGCGCCGGATAGCGGACGCACGACGTTGAATGCGATGAAAGCGCCGGCGTCCGCTCCGCACGTGGGGGCTTGCCGCATTGCGTTTGGTCATTTTTCGGCCCTTCCCACCTTTATCAAGTCTATCCCCATCCGGCTCGATAGCCGTATAGTTGTCAAACTGGGGGGTTTAGGTAAGATGGCCGACAGTCCTAATATCAATGGCGATCATGCACAGGCGGTCGTCGAGGCACTCGAAGCCGCCAAGACCATTTGGCCCATGAAGACGATTTTCACCACCGGCGAAGTCGCCGACATCTGCAACATCAGCCAGCAAACGGTGATCCGTTGTTTCGACAACGGGCGAATCAAGGGCTTTCGCGTGCCCGGCTCGAAGTTCCGGCGCATTCCGCGCGACTCGCTCGTGATGTTCATGAAGTCGAACAACATCCCGCTCGAACGGCTGGAGTCGGGCAAGAAGCGCGTGCTGATCGTCGATGACGATGTGGCGATTGTGGAAATGCTGACCGATCTGTTGTCGCGCGACGGGCGGTTTGAGGTCCGCTCGGCGGGAAACGGGTTCGACGCCGGCGCTGCCACGAAGGAGTTCCGCCCGGACATCCTTCTGCTCGACTTCATGCTTCCCGACATCAACGGCAACATTGTCTGCCAGCGCGTGCGGAGCGACCCGGCGTTGTCGCACACCAAGATTATCATGGTCTCCGGCGCGGTGTCGCCGACGGAGATCGAGAGCCTGAAGGCGGCGGGCGCGGATGACTTCATCAAGAAGCCGTTCGACGTGACCAAGCTGATCGGCCGCATGGTTGAGTTAATGGCCGTGTAATCGCGTCGCGGCGGGGGGCGGCGCAGTCGATTCGTGTGAGGGGCGCGGGTTTCTATGAGCACAGCAGCGCCAACCATCGAACCTCCGAAGATCGAACTCATTCTTTCGCAGCTCGATTCGCTGCCGGCCTTGGCACCGGTGGCCACTCGAATTCTCTCGCTCACTGCGGACGACAACGCGAGCACCCGGCAACTCATTGACGCCGTTGGAAGCGATCCATCGCTGACGGCGCGTGTGCTTTCCGTGCTCGGCAGCGCGGCTTATGCGGTTCGGCCTGAATCCGTCAATCTTGCCAACGCCGTCAAACTGCTGGGGTTTCAGACGATTCGCCAACTGGCCCTTGCGGCCAAGGTGATGGAGATCTTCAGTTCGCGGGCCGAGGAGCGCGACGACGACGCCCTCGATCGACGCGAGTTCTGGAAGCATTGTCTGGCCGTTGCCTGTGCGGCGCGCGGCATCGCGGAGGCGACTCGATGTGGGATCGCCCCTGAAGAGGCTTTTGTGCTGGGGCTATTGCACGATCTCGGCAAGGTCGCCCTCGACACGGTCATGCCCAAGAGCTACGCCCGCGTGGTGCGACAATCGCGACAGTCCTATGGAGACATTTCCGACATCGAGCGATCGGTGCTTGGCGTTGATCATTCCGTGGTCGGGCATCGGCTGGCCGAGCGGTGGAGTCTGCCGCGCACACTGGTCGAATCCATCTGGCTGCACCATCAGGCGCCGGAATCCCTGCCCGCGTCGGTTGTGCGCGGTCGCCATGTGCAGGTCGTTCAGCTCGCCGATGTGCTGGTGCGACGACAGCGCATCGGCTTTTCCGGCAATTACACCGAGACCTTTGTTTCCGAGTCGCTCGCTGCGGAGCTCGGCCTCACACCGGATGCACAGCGTTCGATCATGGAATCGCTCGCCGGAGAGATTGAGGCTCGCGCGGCGTGGATCGGTGTGGACGATATGACCAGCCAGGACGTGTATCTGCGCGCCCTGCTGCAAACGACCGAGGAACTCACTGTCGCCAACGCGGCACTGTCGGACCGCAATCGCCGGCTGCAGCGCGAGGCCGCCTATTTCTCTGCTTTAGGCTGGTTCAATGCGACGCTTTCGCCTCAGGCCACCGTGCGCGATGTTTGCGCGATCGGGGCGGATGTCATTCGCCGCGCGCTCGATGTTTCCGGCGTCGCATTATTTGTCGTCGAATCGGACGGCAAGTGGGTGGAAGCCGGTGTCGCCGCCGACGGATCGCTGCACGGCGAAATCGTGGATATGTCTGCCAAGCCCGTCTTGCTGGAACCCGATGCGACGCTTGCGGTGCAATTGGCCGCGTCGGGCGCATGGCTCTCCCCGCCGGGTCGAGCGTTCGATGAAATCGTGCTTCGTTATCGACCCCGCCTGGGTGAAGGAGAGGTCTGGCTTCTGCCGGTTGTTTGCGGCCAACGGTGGCAGGGCGGTGCCATTATCACGGCATCGCTCGATCAGGCCGCCGCGTTGCGGTCGGAGTCGGCCTGTCTTGCCGTTATCAGCGCGGCCATCGGCCTTGCCATCGCGCAGGCACAATCCAAGGCGTCTGCATTAAACATCAGCGATGAACTGGCCGAGGCCAATCGGCGGCAGGCGTCGATGCAGGCGGCGCTGGTCCAGATGAAGAGTCTTGAGACCACGGTTGCGCTTGCGGCGGGTGCAGCGCACGAGTTGAACAACCCGCTTGCCGTGATATCCGGACGTGCCCAAATGCTTACCGGACAGGCGCCCACCGACCAGATGCGGACCCAACTGGAGCAGATTGCATCGCAGGCCCAACTGGCCAGCGATATCGTGACCGAGCTGATGGACTTCGCCCAGCCGCGCCCACCAGCGCCGAAATTCGCGGCGTTACCAGACGTTCTTCGAGCCGTGATCAACGACCTGATCGACGCCGGATTATTGACTAGGGAAGAAGTGAACTTCGACGTGGAGTCCGATACGCCGCCGGTGTGGTTTGATGATGACTATCTCAATCGGCTCTTCCGTGAACTGATTCTGAACGCGATTGAGGCAACGGCGCCGGGGCAACGCCGATTGACGATCAAGGCCGCCGCGGATCGAGCCGAAGAAAACGTCGTCGTGCAGGTGTCCGACAACGGGCGCGGCATGACCCCCGACATCCTGAGTCGCGCGAAGGATCCGTTCTTCTCGTGGCGACCGGCGGGGCGGGGACGCGGGCTCGGTTTGGCCCGTGTCACTCGATGGCTCGCGGACGGTAATGGATCGGTAGCGATTCAAAGCCGGTTGGAGAGCGGCACGACGGTGGAACTTCGGTTCCCCACGCGAGCCGCGCGGGCCTGAGGCGCTTCACCAGGGGGGTGGGCGCACCGTGTTCGTTTTTGGGGGATACGCAGCAACTATTGTGCGATGAAGACAACCAGTATCCGGGCCAGCGGGTCGTAGAGGCCACTCTCTCCCTCCTCCCCTCGCTCTCACGGCTGAAGCGGCTCGCCGGCCTTTTTTGACCGACTCGAAGGAACGAGTTGTAACGGATACGGAAGCTCAAGGAAGTGAAGGAAGCACACATGACCAACGGGGAACTCAACATTCTGATCGTCGCTGAGGATGGACCGGTCGCGGCCGAGATCGCCAAGGAACTCCTCCTCGACATGCAGGCCGACCTGGCCATTGTTTCCACGCTTAACGAGGCCCGCACCGTCGTGAGCGAGAGCAACTTCGACGTCATTCTGGCCGCGGACTCGCTCGTCGATGGGGATGGCGTAACGCTTGCCGGCGATGCAACGACTCCTGTCGTTGTTTTTCTGAATAAGTCCGCGGACACGGAACAGGCGCTGGATCTCATTCGGCGCGGAGCTGCCGACGTGCTGCCTCATCCGCTGGATATGAATTGCCTTATCGAATCGGCGCGTCGAGTCGGCGGTCATCACAAGATCGCCCGCACCTCGGCTCGCCGGGCCAAGCGACTTCGCACGATGACGTCGCGCCTCGTGCGCGATCGCCGTGAGCTTCGACGCCGGGTCGATCTGATCTGCCGCGATCTTGTCTCGGCGTATCAGCGGTTGGCTGAAAAGGTTGTGGACGTCCGACAGGGCGTCAGCGGCGCTGAGTCGAACTAGGCCGGTTCGCACTACGGGTGCAAGAAACTCAGATGCAATTCCGCGTGGCGCAGATTGATCGCCACGCGTTCCTCCTTCGGCATGGGGCCCCATGCCGGGCTGACGTGCTTTGCCACTTCGCTGCTTTTGAGCCGATTCAGAGCTGCACGGAGCCTCGCGGCGCCTTCGTCGGTGCTTAGCGATTCCGTTCCAAAGGTGCCGTGTTCGGTTTTGGGAATCTTCACGCCTGCCTGCATCCCGCCCTTCAGAATCTTCTTTTTCATCAGCCGCAGGATCCAGCGAATGAAAAACGGCGGCGGACCCATGGGGAAGCCGTCGTAGGCATAATTGATCCATGAGGCGACGTGTCCCATCGCCTGGCCTGCCGTCCAGTTGCCGGTGCAGCGAAGGGTTCCGGCTCGATCCGACGCGACGATGCGATCAACATCCGCCAACACGGCGTCAATCGTAGGGAAGTCGAGCTGTCGTCGATCGGTCTGGCGCTTCGTATCGATCATGGGGATGCACCACAATTGGAAACCTGCTCCATGCGGCACTGCGCGAGAATTCACGCGGCCGATGATGCACAACGAGGGGGACTCTAAGGCCTCGCCATCGCCATGTCACCAGAAAAGCAGGGGGTATTTTTCCTATTAGCGCGCGTCGGCCGCGGCCCGCCATATGGGCAGGGGGATCAGCATGGGAACGCTCGCACGATAGGACCTGTATTGCTCCCCATGGATGTCGAGCAGGTTTCGTTCCTCCAGCCGAATGGCGATGAGGATGTAAAGCGTCATCCCTGTTGAAAACAACAGGTGCCCGACGGTCATCGTCGGCGTGGCCCAGAAGGTTGCGATCCAGCCGACATAGAGCGGATGCCGGACATGCCGATACAACATCGGAACCTTGAAGGGCAGGTGCGTGTGGGGCCGGCCGAGTAGATGCAGCGTGACCTGCCTCATGCCGAAGAGTTCGAAGTGGTTCAGCAGAACAGTTGCGACGAAGACCAGCGCCCAGCCCAATGCAAAGAGGGCCCAGATGGTGTTGCGAAACGGGACGGAATCGATGTTCCACACGACGCTGGTGATCGGCCGCCATTGCCAGTAGAGCAGGGCGATCACGATGTTTGTTGCGAGGACATAGGTGCTTCGTTCGATCGGTTCGGGAATGATCCGCGTCCACCATCGCTTGAACGTCGGCCGCGCCATGATGCTGTGTTGCGCGCCGAACAGGCCGATGAGCGCAAGGTCGATGGCCAGCGCCAGGCCGAAACTCGCCGACGGGCCAACGTTTACGGTCCTTGGCACGATGGTGTTGCCGAGGAATCCCACGGCGTAGGCGAACGCAGCCAGGAACATCACATAGCACAGGGTGCCGTACGCGAAAAAGGCCATTCTCTTGAACATGGTTGCTCCGAACTTATGCGAGGTCTGAACAGGCTAGAAGCATATCGTTCAAGTTAGAGTGATGCGGGTTTACTTGCGGTACACCCTGGGTTAACTTGGAGTGCACCCTCGTTTTTCAAGGGAAAACGCGATATTTGCGCACCAAAAGGAGCCCATCGTGGCTGGAATTACCCGACAGAAACTGGTCGAAGCAGCCGGTGCCCGTTTCTATCGCGACGGATTTCGCGGGGTCGGGCTGGATCAGATTATCGCCGACGTCGGCATCAGTAAGACTGCGTTTTACAAGCACTTCGCGAGCAAGGAAGACCTGGTCGCGGAGGTCTTGCTCAACCATGACCGATGGTGGCAGGAGACCTTTGCGGAGAAGGTCCGCGACAAAGGCGGGCCCACTCCGCTAGGTCAGTTGCGGGCTATTGCAACGGTTGTCGGTGAAATGGTGGCGAGCGAGGATTTCCGAGGTTGTTTTTTCGTCAACGTTGCAATGGAGTTTCCACTTCCGCACGACCCGGCTCATCAGGCCGCCGCTGCCAACAAACGCGCTATCGAGTCTATCGTGCGTCGATTGGCCGAGCAGGCCGGAGCGCGCGATCCGGGCGCGGTTGCGGAAGAACTCTGCCTTGTCATGGAAGGGGCTTACGTGACGCAACAAGTCACGGGGAATACTGCGACGCCCGACATTACGCGACGACTCGTCGAACGGGTGCTCGCGGCTCATTTTCCGGATGGCGGTGCTTAGGTCGCCGCGGCGAATTCCATGGTGCCGGAACTAGATGTGCTGTACGACGACGTCCGCCGGGAAGCGCACTTTGGGGGTCGTTGCGTATTTGTCGTCCGCGGCACGATAGCCCGCGGCGCAGGCGACCACGGTTGCGAAGGGGGTGCCGGTCAAACCAAGCGCGTCGTCGTAGTTTTTCCGCTCAATTCCCTCCATGGGGCAGGTGTCGACGCCCAGCATCGCGGCTGCCGTCATGAAGTTGCCGAGCGCGATATATACTTGCAATGACGCCCATTGATGAATGTCGAAGCCGGCCGGCGGCGGAACCAATTGGCTCATCATCATGCCTTTGAACTTGCCGAGCGTGTCCACGGCGACGCCCCGGACCTCCGCCGTACGCCGCATATAGGCATCGACGTCGCCTTCGGTCAGGGTGCGCCGGGCGGTGAACACCACAAAGTGCGAGCAATCGGCCGATTGTGTCTGTCGCCACGAGATTGGGACGAGCTTCTCCTTCACCGCCTGATCGGTGATGACCAGAAACTGCCACGGTTGCAGTCCATACGACGACGGCGTGAGCACCAGGGCTTTCTCCAGCGCACTCCATGTGTCAGCCGGAATCTTCATTGCGGGGTCGAACTTTTTTGTGGCGTAGCGCCAATTGAGTTGGCGGACGAGCTGATCGGGGGAAGCGGTCTGCACCTTGGGTCTCCTGGAGTTATGTCTTAAATGGCGAGCGTTAGTCTTTCAACGGACTGGCATTGTAGCGATGTCAAAGTCGAACGAAGGGCGCAGTTTACTTTGGTCGGTAGTGGCCCATTGCCCAATATTGCCAATCGTGATCGACCTCTCGAAGCGCAGATAACAAGGCCTTGAGTGCGTCGGCGGCATGGGATTCAGCCCAGTGAATCCGTACGCTGAGGGACCAATCGTAGACTGCGTGCTGCTTGGCCGTCGCTTCTTTGAGTTGGAAAAGATTTAGCGGTCCCCTTAGATCATGCCAAATGTCGGCAAGGTCGTAAGACAGCGACGTTTGAATGGGCTCTCGATCACGGAACGGGTCAAAGATTTCGTGATAGCGGTCGAATTCTCCAAAGATTTCAGAAAGTCTTCGGGCTTTCTTGAAATACTCTTTAACGGGGATCACCGAGTCCCAATAGCGACTTTTGCGAATAGCGGCAGAGACTGGCCGTTTGAGGTGCTCACGGCTTGAATCGTTCCGCTCGCGTCCGATTGCGAGGCGTTCCTTTGCGATTCGTTCAGACTTTCTGCCGGTTGGTAGAGAAAGAGCCAGATGCAAGAGTTCGGGCAGCGTCTCGACAAATTGTCGAATCAGCACCTTGCGACGGCGAGTGCCCGACTCGACCAGTTCGCAGAACTTGGACGCAACTCCTACAAATCGCTGAACGATTGGATCTTGCTCGATACGTCGTCGGGTCCGCTTTTTCATAAGTGCCTCCCATCATGTGAGCGGCAGGATACGACCGACATGCCGCCTCACGAGTCGGAGGCCTAGTGTAACCAGTGGAATCCCAACAGTGTGCCCAAGATTGGCAGTACCTAATCCTATGTCGCGATCCGAGCGGCGGTGACGCGAAAGCTGCCGTCCACAACACTCAGGCCTTTGGCTTTGTCTCCGTTGATGTCGATTGCGATCTCGACCGCCGGTGCGCCCGTTGGGTGAAAGACGTTGTTGCCCTTATGGAACAACTGGCGCGGCGCGCCGGAAGGGCCACGCTGAATTGTCAGCCCGCCGAGCTTTGATCGTGCGATGATCAGCCGTTCGTCCTTCGCCGTGCCGTACGAATAGTCGCCGACGCACAGGGCCTTCGACTCTTCCGACAGTGGTTGATTGGACTGGCCAATGTCCGCGTCGCCGAGTGACTTCAGGTATTCCAGCACGGACTTCGCCTTGTCGCCGCCGGCCTCGGCGTGGGCGAGCAAGGTGATCCCGTGGGGGCCGTGTGTGCGCTGGACGCCGGGGTTAGCTTCCACATAGGCCTTCACGACGTCGAGGTGCCCGAGCATGGCAAACGTGAAGATGTCCGGCCGTGCGCCGTGTTTGATGAGCAGCGCGGCAATCTCGCGATTGCCCACATGGCTGGCCGCTCCGATGGCTGTTTCCCAGTCGCCGAAACCCCAGTCCCATGTGGCCTTTGCCAGGGCCGGTCGCGAGGCGAGGAGCTCGCGCACCCGGTCGATTTTTCCGTGAGATGCGCCCACGATCTCTCTCACCATCTCGGGTTCCTGTGCCGGAAAGGCGGCGTAGCGGGCGGTCTCCGCGGACGACGCGGCACCCGGGCCATCGGCAAACAGGGCGGGCGTATGAAGTGCGGCGAATCCGGCCGAAGCGGTGGTAATAAGACGGCGGCGAGTAAGGTCCATGGCATTCTCCCACTGAGATTTATGGCTCATTAGGTAGTAACGACTGGAGCAGCGCAATGTCACGATGTTCGCGCTTGGATTTGTCTTGCAGGTCAATCAGGATAGATGAGTGCATGCGATTGGATTCTCAACTGTCTCCCGAATAAACTAGTCGCCTCGCTTCGAAATCGGCGGGCGCGAGGCCGCCTTTTGTTCTCATAAGTAAGTAAAGGCTGAACATGATCGCACTCATCAAGGATTTGCACTCGCACGTCGGCCAGACCGTGACGCTTCAGGGCTGGCTTTATCATCGCCGGGACTCCGGCAAGATTGCTTTCTTGCTCGTGCGCGACGGCTCGGGCCTGTGCCAATGTGTCGTAAGCAAGAGCGAGCAAACTGAGAGCTTCTTCGAACATGCCCGCCGGCTCGGTCAAGAGTCGGCCATCCGAGTTACCGGCACCGTCCGCGCCGATCCGAAGCAGGTCGGCGGCCACGAGATTGATGTCACCGGTCTGGAGGTGGCCGGAGCGAGTGAGAACTACCCGATCACCAACAAGCCCCACGGAATCGACTTCCTCTTTAAGAATCGCCACCTGCATTTTCGATCGCGGCGGCAATGGGCGATTCTCAAGGTCCGCGCGACGCTCGTGGATGAGATTCGCGGCTATTTCAACCGCAACGGTTTTACGTTGATTGATACGCCCATCTTCGCGCCGGCGGCGGGGGAGGGGGCGCAGACGCTGTTCACCGTCGATTATTTCGGCGAGCCGGTGTATCTCGCACAGACCGGGCAGCTTTATGTCGAAGCCGCCTGCATGGCGTTTGGCAAGGTTTATTGCTTCGGCCCGACCTTTCGGGCGGAGAAGAGCAAGACACGCCGGCATCTGACTGAGTTCTGGATGGTCGAGCCGGAGATTGCCTACGCGGAGTTGGACGACGTGATTGCCGTGGCTGAGGATTTCATCTGCTCCATCGTGCAGCGCGTGTTGAAAGACAACCGCCCGGAGCTGGAGTTCCTTGGCCGTGACCTGGCGAAACTGGAGAAGATCCAGAAGCCTTTCAACCGCCTGACGCATAAGGAAGCGGCCGACATCCTGCGCGGCCCGCGGGCGAAGGAGCTGTTGGAAAACGACCTCGCGACGAAATCGGCCCGAATCGACGAGATCAAGAAGCTCGTCGCCGAGAAAGAGGCGAAGGAGAAATCGCAGGGCATCAAGCAGTGGGAGAAGGACAAGATCGTGCAGGAACTGGCCGACCTGCGCGAGGAGTTGGACGACCTGCAGGTTGACGTGCAGAACATCCCGCACCACATCAAGCTCGCTGCCAGCTTCGACGAAAACGGTGACCTCGGCGGCAGCGATGAGACCATCATCAGCCGATTAAACGAGCGGCCGACCTTCGTCACGCATTACCCCCGCGGCTGCAAGGCGTTCTACATGAAGCAGAACGCCGCTGATCCGACGCGTGTGAACAACGTCGATCTGCTCGCCCCCGACGGCTATGGCGAGATCATCGGCGGCAGCCAGCGCGAGGAAAATCTGGACGTGCTGCTTTCTCGCATTCACGAAGAAGGCCTAAACCCCGCCGATTACGAGTGGTATCTCGACCTGCGCCGCTATGGCACTGTGCCGCACGGCGGCTTCGGCCTCGGCGTGGAGCGCACGCTGGCGTGGCTCTGCGGATTGAAGCACATCCGCGAGACGATCCCGTTCCCGCGGATGATGGGGAAGTTCTATCCGTAACGGAAGATCATGTGGGAGCGTCGTCAAGGTGCATTACTTATCAATAATCGCGGGGTTGATTGAGAACTGGAAACTTCAGGGCGTTCAGCCTCGGCCGGGTGCATCTGATGCCGAAATCCACGAGACAGAGCAGAGACTAAAGGTAATCTTTCCAGATGCATTTCGCCAGTTCTACTCCGAGTCTGACGGGTTTAGTGATGAACCTGTATTAATGGATAAAGACTTGGTCCGGTTTTGGCCGCTTACCAAAATCCAGTCAGTCCGTTCATATTGTGAAACTGATCCGGAGTCCTTCGAATCTGGCGATTGGTTCATTTTCGCCGACTACTCGATCGACGCAGCGCTCATTGCGATTAGACTCTCGAATAGCCGGGGTGATACAGGGCCGGTCCGGCTCTACGCTGGAATCGCCCCCGAATTGATCTCGCGGAGTTTTAGCGAGTTTATCGAGCTGTATTCCAGCGGCGACCTTTCTTGGCTTCATAGCTGAACTCATTCTCAAGCACATCCGCGACACGATCCTTTACCGCGGATGATGGGGAGGTTCTAACCCTGACGATCGTTTGCCTTGGCTGTTGCTGTGTTATCCAGCTTGAACTTCAGATAGCCTGAACGGCGCTCGCCGCCGGGGGCGGATGGATCTTCGCCGAGGTAGAAATCGACCTCCATTGAACCATCGGTGCAATCGTACAGGGAGTGCCAAAACGTGCGGTTCAGGCGGGCCGGTAAGCCGGGAACGCGCTGGCCGGCCGAGCTTCGGGCTTTTACGCAGGCGTTGGTTTTCTTGATATCGTCGGTGGTTCGCGTCTTCGGTGTGGCGGCGATCTGGCTTTCGAGTGTGCGGAAGCGATTGAAGGAATCGCCGGAGGTGAGTTTCTTTTTCCCGTCGGCTTCGTATTGGTGCACCGGGTGGTTGGTGATGACCTGCGGCGCGCCTCGTCCGTCGGTAAGGTGGCGTTCTTCGAGATCCGTTGAATACTCGAAGACGACCGATGCCCCTGTGCGGTCGCCGATGATGTAGTGGCAGGGCATCATGGAGTAATAGACTGGAACGGTCTCAAGCAGTGTTCTCGCCTCGGCCACGGTCGCGCATCGGTCCAATACAAAGCGCGTCAATTCGATTTCGCTCAGCCCGGCGCGCGGCGTTTTGCTGGGCGCGGGCTGTGTGACGCCAAATGGATCGTGATTGGAAAGCAGGGCGACGGTCAGGCCCTTTTCATTCACGCCGTCGAGGCATCCACCGAGCAGGTCGTAGGCACAAACGTAGAGCGATGCAAAACCCTGATCGGGATAGACCTCGATGACATAGGGGTCGGCCGTCCATGGCCGCATTCCGTGCGGCGGTTCGACGCCTCGCATTTCAGCATACGTCTCGGCTGAGAAATCGTAGTTGCGACTGAGCACGGCGTGGCCCGATGACGTGTATGCCGGGGGGTAATGGACGACGGAGCACGCCGGGGCGAGGTTCATGTTGTACCAAAGGGCGGTGGTATCGACCGGACCGCCGGCCGGGGCACCGAAATAATCGGCGACACCCGCGGACCGGGTGAAATGATTCGGGTAGTACTTCTTGTAAAACGCCCAGCGTTTCTTGGTCTGCTCGGAGGTATCGGCCGACAATTCGAAGCCGTGGCGGGTCGCGGCGATCTCGGCGAGTTTCTTGCCGATGGCTTCGTTCGATCCGCGCATGGTGAGATGCCGGACGATCATGAAGTCCTTGTCGGTGCCGGCGACCTGCTTTTCGGAGAAGTGTTGAAGGGCCGAATCGGCGGCTGCGCGGGCTGTGATGCCGGTGGCGAGCAGGAGGGCGAGGGTGGTAACGAGACGTTGTGGTCGCATGGTCATGAACGGGGTCTCCGGTGGAACGGAACGCCAGAGTATTCTTATGTTCATAACGGTACTGCGGACTCACCCTCACCCGCCGACTGGCTTGGCGGTCCACCGACGTGATTACTATCAGGAAGCCCATTGCGATTTGGACATTCGCGACGGTTATGAGAACGCTGACCTCAACTCGGCTTCTCTAATCCTCGCTTCGAATTCTTCGAGTCTGCCTCGTCTTCATTTTTTCTGATTGTCGCTTCGACGTCGTGAAGCGGCTTTCGCGCATCTTCGACACCATTGACTAGCGCCTTGCCGAGCCAGTATCGAGACCTTCGCAGGTCCATGGTGATGCCAAACATGTTATTGTCGTTCGAATATGCAAGGCCCAAAGCGTACATTGCCTCTCGATGACCGTTCTCAGCGGCCTTCGTCATCCAATGGCGTGCCTTTTCCCGATTTGGCCACATGTATCCGAATTGATGAAGGTAGTGCCAACTCAATCTAAGCTGCGATTCAAGGTCACCCGCTTCGGCCTTTGATTGAAGATTCCATCCGGGAACCAAGTAGACCGAAATGAACACAACAAGAAACAGCAATGCGATGAATGCCGCCGAGACAATAGCCCGGCGCTTCCTGTATTTGACTCCAATTATTAATACGATCGTGATTACTGGTACCGCTACGATAA
The DNA here is from genome assembly GCA_964605185.1 of uncultured Planctomycetaceae bacterium. Lineage (GTDB taxonomy): Bacteria > Planctomycetota > Phycisphaerae > UBA1845 > UTPLA1 > JACRIM01. The sequence continues at coordinate 99,963 of CAZSBF010000001.1, read as the reverse complement.
GAAAGGGTAGAAGCAGATCGACGGGCATTCGAGACCTCCACGGCAACGAAGAGCGAATCGATTCACTGCATCAGAGCTTTGCCCCGCCCAGTCGCTCGGGCTGGACGATGCCTCGCAGGTCGCCGCTGTTGAGAATGCGAATATCTCCCACGCCGTACTTCATCATCGCAAGGCGCGTGAGGCCGAGGCCGAATGCGAAGCCGGTGTATTCATGCGGGTCGATTTTGCCGTGTCGCAGCACGTTGGGGTGCACCATGCCGCAGGGCAGGATCTCCACCCAGCCGCTACGTTTGCACGTCGGGCAGCCCTTGCCGTCGCAGATGGCGCAGCTCATGTCCAGCTCGAAGCCCGGCTCGACAAACGGGAAAAAGCCCGGCCGCAGGCGCACCTTCACGTCGCGGTGAAAAACCTCCCGGAGCAATAGCTTCATGAATGCGATCAGGTGGGCGATGCTGATGTCCTTGTCGATCAGCAAGCCCTCAAGCTGGTAGAACGTGTTCTCGTGCGATGCGTCGATCGCCTCATAGCGGAAGCACCGTCCGGGCGCGATGACGCGGATCGGTGGTCCATAGCGCAGCATCGCCCGCACCTGGCATGGGCTGGTGTGCGTACGCAGGAGCCAGCCGTTCGTTAGCCAGAACGTGTCTTGTGCATCGCGTGCCGGGTGCATGGCCGGGATGTTTAGTGCTTCGAAGTTGTAGAACTCCGTCTCCATCTCGGGGCCGCCGACGACCGCAAAGCCGAGGCTGCTGAAGATTCGCTCCACTTCGCGCTGAACGATCGTCACTGGATGAAGGGCCCCCCGCAGGGTTCGTGCCGGCGGCAGGGTTGGGTCGAAATCGCTTGCGCTCTTTCGTTCGCTGGCCACGCCCGCTGCGCGAAGGGCATCCAATGCGGTTGCGAATTTTTCCGCTACGACTTGTTTTGTCTTATTAATGTTCTGGCCGGCCTGGCCGCGATCTTCGGCCGCGAAGGATTTGATCGACTTCATCGCCTCGGCCAGCGGTCCCTTCGAAATCTTGGATTCGGCGGCACGCAGGGCGTCGGCCGTCTGCGCATCGGATACGGCGGCTGCGGCCTCAGCCTCAATCCGGCCAAGTAACTGGGCAAGTTCGTTCAGGTCCACGAGTCGTATTTCTCCGTCTGATAACGGGTTATATGTAAGGGCAGACGTGGGGCGTTACAAGTCGCTCCCAATCCCCGGGGAGGCGAAAGTAAGTCATTCTTTTTCCGCCCGGTTCGGCAATAGTCCCATACACTTCGACGTTTCCTTACCTGTGGACCGGTCACCACCGCGTCCCGCCAGTCACCGGTGCGAGTGGGCATCGGAACGTCAATAATCCGAGGTTGGAGTGCTTCCCATGACGATGCGTCTCCGCGCAATCAGCTCCGTCGCCATTTGTCTTGTCCTTCGCATGGCGGGCAGTGCCATTGCACAGCCGCCACCGCCTCCTCCTTTCCCCCCAGTAGTGGCTCCCCCGGAGAACCCGATCACCGAACAAAAGCGCATCCTTGGCAAGCTCCTGTTCTGGGATGAGCAGCTCTCCAGCGATAACACCGTCTCCTGCGGAACCTGCCACAAGCCCGGATTCGGCGGGGCTGATCCACGAATTGCCCGCAATCCGCACAACGACAACATTCTGAACACGCCCGACGACATCATCGGTTCGCGCGGCACGATCCGCTCCGATGCGACGAACAAGTACTTACGCGATCCGGTCTTTGTGTTTCAGGCTCAGATTACGGCTCGCGCGGCAAACCCGTTCATCAACGCCATGTTCGCGCCCGATCTCTTCTGGGACGGCCGCGCTCGAACGACGTTCACAAATCCCGAGACGGGCCTCACCAGCATTGCCACCGGCGGCGCGCTGGAGAGCCAGGCCGTTGGACCGGTCGTCAACAGCGTTGAAATGGGGCACGACGGGCGTACGTGGTCGGAAGTGACCGCGAAGCTGGCCGTCATTACGCCGATGATCCTCGCCCGAAATCTCCCCGCCGACATGGTCGCGGCGATCACCGGCGGCGCGACTTATCCGAGCTTGTTTTCCGCTGCGTTTGGCGATCCGGCCATTACCGCCGAGCGCATCGGCTTTGCCATTGCGACGTACGAGCGAACGCTCACGGCGAATCAGACACCGTGGGACTCCTTCCGCGCGGGCAACGCCGCCGCACTGACGCCGGCCCAAGTGAACGGACTGAATGTGCTGCAGGGGTCGCCGTGCTTTGTTTGCCACACGCCGCCGCTCTTTACGAACAATTCATTTCAGAACCTCGGCTTGCGTCCCATTGCGGAGGATAATGGTCGCCAAAGCGTGACCGGCAACCCGGCAAATCGCGGCCAGTTCAAGGTGCCGACGCTTCGCAATGTCGGGCTCAAACCCACCTTCATGCACAACGGCCAGTTCACCACGCTCAACCAGGTCATCGCATTCTATGCCAATGGTGCGGCACAGTTCCCCGATAACAAATCGCCGATCCTGCCCATTGGCCTGCCGCCGCCGACGGTTCCGAACGTGGTGGATTTCCTCGCCAACGGCCTCACCGATCCGCGCGTTCGCAATGAGCAGTTCCCGTTTGATCGACCGCTGATGCACTCGGAGAATCAGTTCCCCAATCCTTCGCTCATCGGCGGTGGGACGGTAGGCAGCGGCGGCCTGACGCCTGCGATGATTGCCATCAGTCCGCCGAACCTGAATAACATCGACTTCAAAGTCGGTGTGAGCGGCGCCCTTGGCGGGGCGCAGGCCTTCCTTGCACTGTCCACGCAGCCACCGGCCGGCGGTGTGCTCATCAGTCCGACGATGTATGGGCCGATCACGCTCAGCGGCGTCGGCAACGGCCAGGGCTTCGGCACATGGCAGAATCCGATTGACCAGACCATGGTTGATTCGTGCGACGTGTATGTTCAGTGGCAGGTTACCGATCCTGCGGCAGCCGGCGGCGTGGCGTTCTCGCCGGTTGCGCACCTTCGCATGATTCCCTATCTCTGCGGCGGCGACATGAACTGCGACGGCGAGAATAACGGCCTCGATATTCAGGCGTTCGTGCTCGCGGTGCTCGACCCGATTGGTTATGAAGCCAATCACCCCGGTTGCAACCGCGCCCACGGCGACCTGAACGGCGACAACCTCGTCAACGTGCAGGACGTCGCCCAGTTCGCAGCGGAATCGCTGGCGAACTGACGCGACCGACACTTACGCGATCTATGACAAGAGCCGCCGGCAAGCCTGCTGGCGGCTCTTTTTGTTAATGCGACCCCCAAGTGTCTGCCGCATCCAGACCGATTGACACTCCGTTGCAATGTCACTATACTTGCATAGTGACGCAAATGAGCAAGAAACGCCCAATCACCCCATCGGCTGCCTGTTGCGACCTCGCGGGCATCCTCCCGCCGCGATTCTTCAAGGCATTGGGCGATCCCAATCGAATCGCCTTGTTGGCTCGCCTTGCCGCGTGCGGTCGATCCTGCGGCGTGACGGAGATGGCGGCCTGTTGCCCGATTGATTTCTCCGTCACCTCGCGGCACCTCGCGATCCTTCGCGACGCGGGGATCATCCACTCCGAGAAGCGTGGCAAGGAAGTCCACTATTGCGTGCGGTTTCAGGAGATTGCGACGGCGCTTCGCGCCATGGCGGATGCCCTCGACGGCTGCTGCCCAACTCGCAAAACCAAATCGAAAGGAAAACTCCGATGAACTCCACAACCTCAATCCATGAAGCCGTCGCCGAGGCTTATGCCAAGGCCGTCTCCGCTCCAAAATCATCCGGCTGTTGCGGTGGTGGGGCGCCCAAGGGCGTTCTCGCAAAGGTCGCTGGTTATCAGCGCGATGAATTGGCGAAGCTACCCGCCGATGCCGTTGTGAACTCCTTCGGTTGCGGCAATCCTCTCGCCTTCAGCGATGTTCGCCCGGGCGAGGTCGTTCTCGATCTCGGCAGCGGCGCGGGGATTGACCTTCTTATCGCATCTGAGAAAGTCGGCCCCACCGGTCGCGTCATCGGCGTTGACATGACCGCCGCCATGATCGAGCGCGCCCGTGCCAACATCGCATCCGCCGGTGTTGCGAACGTAGAAGTCCGCAAGGGGCTGATCGAATCCTTGCCGGTCGAATCGTCCAGCGTCGATTGGGTTATCTCCAACTGCGTGATCAACCTCTCGCCGGATAAGCCGCGCGTCTTCGCCGAAATCGGCCGTGTCCTTCGGCCCGGCGGACGGATGCGCGTCTCCGATGTCGTCGTGGAGGATCTCCCGCTCACCATTCGGCAGAGTCAGTCGCTCTACGGCTGCTGCGTGGCCGGCGCGGTGAGTGAGTCGGCGTATCTGCAAGGCCTTCGCGACGCAGGCATGGTCGATGTCGAAGTGCGAGATCGCGCCTTCTACGACGCCGCCCAACTCCGGGCCCTCGCCGGCTCCGAAGTGCTCAACGACCCGGCCGCCGCCGAAATGCTCGGTACCCTTGAGGGGAAGGTCTGGAGCGCGATTGTGTGTGCAAGAAAGCCCTGGCATCCACCTTCGTAGTCAAGCCATGTCTGCCGAAGGTAAAGTTCGACGCCCCGAATTGATTGGAGTCCGGGCGGAATCAACTGGATGAGCACAACAGGAGCAGCTGGCATGAAGGCAAATTGTCCCACGCAGCTTTCGTTCCTCGACCGTTTTCTCACACTATGGATCTTTCTGGCGATGGCCGTCGGCGTTCTCGGCGGCTGGCTGTGGCCCGGCGTCGAGGGGTTTCTGAATCGGTTTCAGGCGGGCACCACGAATATCCCGATTGCCGTGGGATTGATTTTGATGATGTACCCGCCATTGGCGAAAGTGAAGTACGAAGAACTCGGTGACGTATTCCGCAATACACGAATCCTCAGTCTGTCACTTGTGCAGAATTGGGTGATCGGACCGATTCTCATGTTTGCGCTGGCGGTGCTTTTCCTGCATGGGTATTCCGAGTATATGGTCGGCTTGATCATGATCGGCTTGGCACGCTGCATCGCCATGGTGATCGTGTGGAACGAGTTGGCGAGCGGTGACAGCGAATATGCCGCCGGACTCGTCGCCTTGAATTCGGTTTTCCAAGTGCTCTTCTATTCGGTCTATGCATGGTTCTTTATCACCGTGCTGCCGCCGCTGGTCGGCTTGCAGGGCGCAACGGTCCACGTGACCATCGGTCAAATCGCCGAGAGTGTGTTTATCTACCTGGGTATCCCGTTCCTGGCCGGGATGATCACGCGCTTCGTCTTGCTGCGATTTAGGAGTCGCGTCTGGTATGAGGAAAAATTCATTCCCAAGATTTCGCCTATGACGCTCGTCGCGCTTCTGTTCACGATCGTGGTCATGTTCTCGTTGAAGGGCGAGAAAATCATCCAGCTTCCACTCGACGTTGTTCGCATCGCGATCCCGCTGTGCATTTACTTCGTTTTGATGTTTTTGGTATCGTTCTGGATGGGCAAGAAGAGCGGTGCGGATTACTCCAAGACGGCCACGATCGCCTTCACCGCGGCCAGCAATAACTTCGAACTGGCGATTGCCATCGCGGTCGCGGTCTTCGGCATTCAGCACGGTGCGGCGTTCGCGGCGGTCATCGGGCCGCTCGTTGAGGTGCCGGTGCTGATCGGTTTAGTCAATGTGTCTTTGTGGTTCCAGAAGCGGTACTTCGCAATGCCCGTCAACCCGGCCGCCGTATGACGCATTCCATTCGTGGCGTGCATGCTTATGTTCGTTCAAGAGTCGATTGCGCTCCGTTCGTGCGTCAGGCACCAGCACTAAAGCCCCTTTTGGTAATGGCGTAGCGAGCATGTTTCGTTGGTCGAGACGTCTGAAGCCGGTGACCGGTTGATTCGAGTCGCAACCGGTGCTACTATATGCTTAGTTGCGCATACAGGCATTCACGATGAGACCGCAACCCCACGAGCTTTTCGACCTCCTCAGTGAGCCTACCCGGCTCCGGCTGATGAGTATTTTCCTTCAGACGAATCACGAACTATGCGTCTGCGAGCTGGTGGACGCACTGCGCATCCCCCATTATCGCGCGTCGAAACACCTCTCGCTCCTGAAGACAGTCGGTCTGCTTAGGGCGAGACGCGATGGCACCTGGGTCCATTATCGTCTGGCGTCCGACGTTCCGCCGATGCTTCGCGATTTGCTCAAGGTTCTCCGCCGTCATCTTGGCGAAAACTTCCAAGCGGACTGGCACCAGCTAAGAAAACGTCTACAGCTTCGCAAGGAAGGCCGCTGCATTGTGGGTGTTAATTCGGGGCACCGGCCAAGGAGGCTGTCAAAAACAAAGACGGCGTGCAGGACATCCAATTCGTCCGGCACCAAGCGATCCGCGTTAGTAGGAGAACGATGATGAACCGGACAATTATGAACATGGTTATCGCAATTGTAGTGGCACTCAGTATCACTATCGCTTCGGCCAGTGGGCAGACCGCGACGGGTACAAGATCACCCGGCAGTCCCGAGACTCCCTCCCTGGAGAATCCGTCTGCCGGCCAACGTGCGATTCGACGTGCCGCCGATGGCAAAAAGTACATTTTCCTGTTCTTCTATCGCACCGATGATGAAGCCACGCAGGGAGCGCGTAAGACGTTTGACGCCGCGATGCCGAAACTCGCCGATCGCGCGATATTCACGGCAGTCAATATCACAGATTCTCAAGAGAAAGCATTAGTCGAGAAATTCGAACTCGATCGATCACCGATGCCGCTGCTGCTGGCGCTTGCACCCAACGGAGCCGTAACGAAGAGTTTTCCACTGAAGTTTACGGAAACTCAGCTGGAATCGGCGTTCGTCAGCCCCGGCATGCAGAAGTGCCTCAAGGCGTTGCAGGATCGCAAGATGGTGTTTATTTGCGTTCAGAACAAGACCACGCGCCAAAACGAAGGAGCCATGAAGGGCGTCAGCGAATTTATGGCTGACAAGGAATTTTCCGGTTCCACTCAGATTGTCACCATTGATCCCGCCGACGAGAAGGAACTAAGCCTGCTGAAGCAATTCAAAGTGGATCCGAAGACGGAGGTGGCTGAGACTGTCTTGCTTGCCCCGCCCGGCACGGTCGTCGGCAACTTCGTGGGGATTGTTTCAAAGAACGGGTTGGTTGCTGCTTTGAGGTCCGCCGCCAAGAGCTGCGACCCGAAGAGCGGTTGCTGTCCTCCAAAGAAATCGTAGTGCAAGGATTGTCCAATGAACTTGCGAAAACTCGTTTGGCGGGAAATGTTCGAGCGCAAGAACCAGCTTGTTACGAGCTTCCTAGCGATCATGCTCGGCATCGCCGTCGTCATCTCTATCAAGAACATCACTTTCTACTCTGAGAAGGCTGTCGCAGGGCAACTCGACGCGCTCGGCGCGAACGTCCTGATCCTGCCGAAATCGGTAACACTTCAGGATTACTACAGCGCCGACATGCAGCACGACGAGTTTCCTGAGGAGTACGTGCAGCGCCTGGCGATGTCCGACATCCAGGGGCTCGACAATCTGTCGCCGAAGCTGTCGCTGCCCGTGAAGCTCAGAGACCGCGGTTTCACCCTGACCGGAATCCTGCCGAAGAGCGAATTTCAGGCCAAGGCGATGTGGGCAGGAGCCGGCATCTTCTCGCGGCCGGCGGAAGGATGTGGGACGGTTGCCGACGTACCCGGCGCGTTCAAGCCGGCAGCCAAAGAGACACTGGTCCGGCAACGCGTAATTGATGACCTCAACGACACGGAAGTTCTCATTGGCGCGGACGTGGCCGCGGTCCTCGCTGTGAAGGAAGATGACAGCCTTGACGTGCTTGGACGTGGTTTCAAAGTCACGGCAATACTTCCGCAGACCGGCACGGTGGACGACTCGCGCATCTTTGCCCATCTGCACACTGTTCAGAAGTTGGCGGGCAAAGGCCCGGTCATCAACGCCATCGAGATCGTCGGCTGCTGCAAAGAAATCTCCGGCGGACTCGTGCAGAAGATCAACAAGCTATTGCCTGATGCGAAGGTCGTGACCGTGACGCAGGTGGTGGATACCCAGGTCAAGACAAACGGGATGATGACCCGCCTATCGCTGATTTTCCTGGCGATCATCGTACTCGTCGGCGGTGCCAGCATTGCGAATTACATGTACGCCAACGTCTTCGAGCGGCGCCGGGAAATCGGCACGCTGATGGCCCTTGGGGCGGGGTCAGGCCTGATACTGCGAATGTTTCTTCTCAAGGCCCTCTTGCTTGGTCTGTCAGGGGGCATTGCCGGATACGTCTTGGGGACGGTGCTTGCCGTGACACTCGGTCCACGGCTTGCCAATATCGTCGTACTTCCGATGCCAGTGCTGATGCTCTGGGCACTGGGCATTTCCGTATTGATTGCCCTGACCGCAAGCTACTTCCCGGCCCGGCGTGCGGCTCGACTCGACCCATGTGCCACGTTGCAAGAGGTCTAATTCCCATGCGACTCGAAGGTGTTTCAAAAAACTACAGGCATCGCGGAAAACTCGTGACCGCGCTCGATGATGCCTCGCTCGAAATCGCTCCGGGTGATTACGTCGCAGTGGTTGGTCCAAGCGGGAGTGGCAAAAGCACGCTCCTGCTCATGCTTGGCGGAATGCTTTCGCCCTGTACGGGGCGAGTTTTTCTGAACGGCCAATCGCTCTATGAACTCTCGCCGAATCGACGTGCCGAGGTTCGCCGACAAAAGGTTGGCTTTGTCTTTCAGACGTTCAATCTCATACCTTACCTAACGGCGATGGAGAATGTTCAGATTCCACTCTACCTGGCCGGGCTCGCGTCGGACGATCAGCGTGTGAAGGCGGCGAGTTTGCTGGACCGGGTCGGCCTCGGCGACCGACTCGACCACAAGCCGGCCGAACTCAGTGTCGGCCAACAGCAGCGCGTCGCATTGGCGCGAGTTCTTGCCAACGGTCCAGAGGTCATTCTCGCTGATGAGCCGACTGGCAATCTGGACCCCGAAACGAGTACGCAGATACTTGATTTGCTGGATGAGCTAAACCGCGAGGGCCGGACCATCGTGATGGTCACGCATGATCCGCACGCCGCCGCGCGTGCCAAACGAATGCTCACGTTGAATGCCGGAAGAATTTCGATGGGGTTAAACTGATCTCACGTCCTTTTCTGAGCACGTCAACCCTGCAACCATTCTCAACGCCCAACTCCGCGCCCTTGCAGGTTCCTTGATCCTGAACGACCCGGCCGCCGCCGAAATGCTCGGCACATTGGAAGGCAAAGTATGGAGTGCGATCATCGTCGTGCGCAAACTTTAGTGCGTCCATTTCCCCACCTAGACATACCCGCTGGCCGCCTCATACCATGCCCCCATGAAACTCATGGTCCAAATCCCCTGCCTCAACGAAGAGGCAACGCTGCCGGCCACCATCAGGGACATCCCCCGGCAGATTCCCGGAATCGACAAGGTCGAGATTCTTATCATTGACGACGGCTGCACTGATCGCACTGTTGAGGTCGCCCGTGAATTGGGCGTTGATCACATCCTCAGCTTTCCCGGCAATCGCGGGCTTGGCCACGCCTTTGCGGCCGGGATGGACTTTTGTCTTGCCCACGGCGCCGACATCATCATCAACACCGACGGCGACAATCAGTATTACGGCGGCGACATTCCGAAGCTCGTGCAGCCCATTCTTGAAGGCCGGGCCCACCTTGTGATCGGAGACCGCGAACCGGAGAAGGTGCCGCACTTTTCATTTATCAAGAAAAAGATGCAGACCGTCGGAAGCAAGGTCGTGAGTCGACTTGCGGGGATGCACGTTCCGGACGTGCCCAGTGGTTTCAAGGCTTACAGTCGCGAGGCGGCGATGCGTCTGGCGTGCTCGACGGATTTCGATCACACGGTAGATCATGTCATTCAGGCCGGCCGCAAGCGGATCATCACCGTCAGTGTTCCGATTCGCACGAACGACAAGCTGCGCGAGAGCCGCTTGTTCACCAACATCGGTGTCTTCATCACACGCTCCATCGGCATCATGGTGCGGGTCTATTCGTCGTACAAGGCGATGAAGATCTTCACCATCGCGGGCAGCGTGCTTTTCAGTCTTGGGTTCATCCTTGGGCTGAGATTCCTGTATTACTTCTGCTTCCACGATCAAACCGAGAGCGACAAGCACGTGCAGTCTCTCATTCTCGCGGCGATCCTGTTGCTTGCGGGGTTCCAGACGATGCTCACCGGCATCGTGGCCGACCTGCTCAATTCAAGCCGCGCTGTGTTGGAGGATGTGTCGTATCGGCTTCGGCGGATGGAGTCCGATCAAGGTGGCGACGCTCGAAAGTAGCTCGCCATTTTGGTACAATAGTGACTCGTTCGTTCGACTGTACAGGCCTCGCCGCCGGAGGACGACTCCATGCCGTCACAACACGCCCGACTTGCCGTGAAGGCGTTGGGACTACTTGCTCTCACGATTCTGGTCTCGGGTCAATCCGGTCCGTGCCCCATCTTCGGCAACAGCACCATTTCGAAGTCGGGTGCCGTCACTCTTACCACGGCCCCTTTTGACACCGAGCACTACGAGGACTTTATCAATCCCGCGGCTCCGGAACAGAACTTCAACGTCACGCTCACGTTTACCAGCCCGGATGCCATTCTCCCGGACGATGCGTTCGCTGAGATCGGCTTCAACTGCGGGCTCACCGGTTCGTTTTCGTACCAGGTTCCCCTTACGTCGAGCGGACTCACCACGCTCACCGCCTCCATCGCGAAAGACGCGAAGAACATCTGTATCGATGGCAGCAGCGGCCAACGTCAGCCTGCCTATTGGTACCTCCGCGTCGGCCGCGTCGCCAACCAGCAGGTCACTGTTCAATGGCAAGTAAGCTACACGTCCTACCTTGGCATCGGTCAATAGCCACTACCGTGTCTGCCCGGTGCCGGTCACGACGAAGCGTTGGGCGGTCAGCTCCTCCAACCCCATCGGCCCGTAGGCGTGGATCTTCGACGTGCTGATACCGATTTCGGCACCGAGGCCGAGGGAGTAACCGTCGTTGAAGCGCGTCGATGCGTTCACCACTACGCATGAGGATTGCAGACGCTCGACGAATTGTCGTTGGTTCGCTTCGTCCGCGCTCAGGATTGCCTCGGTGTGGTTGGACGTATGGGTTTGAATGTGCTCGATCGCGGCATCGACGTCGTCCACGACCCGCATCGCAATGATGAGGTCGAGGAACTCTCGGCCCCAATCGTCATTGGTCGCGGCGACAACTTTCGGTGAGTACCGCTGAATTGTCGCATCGCCGCGCACCTCGACGCATGCGCTGAAGAGCCGATCGAGAAGCTTCGGGACGAACGCATCGGCAATTGCTCGATGCACCAGGATCGTCTCCACCGCGTTGCACGCGGCCGGTGCGCTGGTCTTGGCCGTCGTACATATTTCAATCGCCTTGGCGATGTTCGCCGAGGCATCTACGAAAATGTGGCAGACGCCCATGAAGTGCTGGACCATCGGAATCCGGGAGTGCTCGTGCACGAAGCGAATCAACTCGGTGCCACCGCGAGGGATGACGAGGTCGATCACGCCAGCCATTTGCAAAAGGGCCTTCATTTCTTCACGGTTCGACGACGTGATGAGGTGAACCGCGTCGGTGGTCACTCGGTGCTTGTTCAGGGATTCGTGAATCAGCCCGATCAGCACGCGGTTGGACTCGGCGGCTTCGCGCCCACCCTTGAGCAGACATGCATTGCCGCTTTTGAAGCACAGGGCAAACGCATCGACCGTAACGTTCGGCCGCGCCTCGTAGATCATGAGAATGACGCCGAGCGGGCATCGCACTTTTCGCACGCGCACACCGCTGGGTACGACGTTGTCGCGCGTTACCCGGCCGACCGGGTCGGGCAAATCCGCCACTTGCCGAAGCCCCGTTGCCATCTGAGCAACGGCCGCCTCGGTCAGCGTCAAACGGCGAACTTTCGCGTCCGACAGTCCCGCCGTCCTTGCGGCGTCGACATCCCGCGCATTCGCCCGGAGGATCTCGTCGGTCGCTGCATCAACACGCGCTGCCAGATCGCGAAGTACGGCATTCTTCTCATCCGTCGGGAGCGTCGCCAGGTTACGCGCGGCATTTTGCGCCCGCGTTGCAACATCCAACGCAGTTTCCCCATTTTGTAATTGGTCATTCGCCATTGATCATTCCATAACCACCATGTCATCCCGATGCATGATCTCCTTTACATACTCGTATCCGAGCACGTCTTTGTATTCCGTCCGCGCGCGGCCCTGGAGCCGGCGAATCTCGTCCGATCGATAACTCACCAATCCCACCGCCAGTGGCCGGCCGGATTCATCCTGCACGTCCACGCGGTCGCCCATTTCAAACGTGCCTTGAACCGAGTGAATCCCCGCCGGAAGGAGGCTTGCTCCGCCGGCGCGTAGTGCATCGGCCGCGCCGGCGTCCACGCGAATCACGCCCATCGAGCGTGATCGGATCGCGATCCACTTTTTCCTCGCCGAGAGTTTCGTATCCAGCGGCGTGAACAGTGTGCCGACCTCTTCTCCGGCGAGGATGCGCTGCAACATGCCCGGCTGACCGCCTTCGGCGATGATCGTCGGTACGCCGCCCTGACCGGCCAGACGTGCGGCGGAGACCTTGGCTCCCATTCCGCCGACGCCGGTTTCGCTGAGTTCGTTGGAGACATGCTCCTGCACCGACGAGCCGACCTCGACCTGCGGGATCACTTCCTCCGTCCCGGCGCGACACAGCCCGCGCACGCGACTCAGGATCACCAGCAGATGCGCCGACGTCAGATTCGTCACCAGCGCAGCGAGGTGGTCGTTGTCGCCGACCTTGGTTTCGTCGTCGGACAGGGCGTCGTTCTCATTAATGATCGGCACCACGCCACGCGACAGGAGCATCTGCATGGTGTGCCGGGCGCTCAGGAACCGCCGGCGATTCTCAATGTCGTCCGCCGTCATGAGGAGTTGTGCTACATGCAGCCGGTGCTTGATGAAGGCCCGCGCGAACATGGCCATCAGTCGGTGTTGGCCCACGGAGGCGGCGGTCTGCCGCTCGACCACGGCGCTGGGCGGCTGGTCCATTCCGAGTGGTTCGAAGCCCGCCGCCACTGCTCCGGAGACGACCATGACCACGTCGATCTTCTGATGCCGCAGCACGGTCACGTCGTAGGCAAGGTCCTCGATGACCTTCGCGCGCAAACGCCCCTTGCCCGCGATCACGCCGCTGCCGACCTTGATAACGATTCGATTGATCCGCCCCAGCCGCCGCCGTGCGAGTGTGAGTGGTTCCGCGCTCAATTCGTCTTCTCCTTCGATTCCTAATCCGAGCACAAGGGCGCAAGCCTTGTGGCATTCCAAAAAAGACCGTACACGATTGCCACGTTATGCAAACGGCTCGTGGCCCGCGGGCTCGCGCCGCGCGGCTCGGATTTGCACGTTGCTACGCAAGCGACTTTAGTAACGCTTCGGCTGTCCGCCGCGTTTCGGCCGGGTTCGCACTGCCGCTCGTTGCGTACAGGTTTGCCCAATCCGATGGTGCGCCTGCCAGTGATACGGTTCCTTTTGCCACTTCCTCCGCCACGGCATGATGCGCATCGCGAAGCGGCTTCCCTTCCTTCACCAACTGTTCCATTCGCAGGGTGGCCTCGATGGCGCCCTGTTTCATGGATGGCGCCAATCGCTCCCTGTCAAACTCCAGCCGCTCGAGGAACGCAGCCGCCAGTTCAAGCAAGGCGCTTAATTTCTCGGCTGCATCACGCACGATCGGCTTGATGCATTGCAGGTCCCGGTTGTAGCCGCTCGGCAGCCCTTTCATGAGCAACATCGCCTGCACCTGTGCTGCGATGATCGCATTCGCCTCGCCGCGGAGCAACTCCATCGCATCAGGATTCATCTTGTTGGGCATCATGGATGAGCCGGTGCCGAACTCCGCCGGGTATTTCGTCCACTGCAGCGGCGTCTGCGAAAACACGATCACATCCGTCGCCAGCGATTGCAGATGCAGTGCCGCCTGAGATGCGATAAACAGGAACTCAAGGCACTCGTCACGCGTCGACGTTGAGTCCAGCGCGTTGATCGACGGTCCTTCGAACCTCAGCGTCTTCGCCTGCATCCCGCGATCGATGCCAATGGACGACCCGGCCACTGCGCCGCTTCCCAGCGGGCAATAGCGTCGCCACGCTTCGCCGACGCCGTCCCAGTGAAGCCGCACGCGATCGAACGCCGTCGCATACCGCATGATCCAGAAGCCGGCGTTGCCCGGGGCGGCGAATTGCTGATGCGTCTGCATCGGCATCGGCATATCACTCCACGCGATGGCGCGTCGGCAGGCCGTTTCTACGAGTCGCTTCATCTCCGTGGATGCCAGTTGGCCGGCGTCAATCACGAACAGTTTGATCAACGTCGCCACCTGATCGTTTCGCGAGCGGGCGGTGTGAATCTTTTTTCCAGCGTCCCCGGCGCGCTTCACCAGTTCGCCCTCGACCCAGGTGTGCAGGTCTTCGGCGTCCGACGATGGGCATGGCTTACCGACGTGCGCGGTCTCAAGCTCGCCTACTGCGCGATCCAAGGCCGATCGCTCGGCCGCGCAGAGAATCCCCGCGGCCGCCAGCGCCCCGGCGTGTGCCTTTTGCAGTCGCAATTCATACGGCAGCAGGAACCAGTCGGCCTCCAGGCACCGATTTAGCTTTTCGAACGCCGGATGCAGGCTTACCCCCTGTTTCCAAAGTGCCGCCATGAGTCTCCTCCGCAAAGGGTTTGCCGATCGAAGTCATCCAAGTCAGGCGAATGAACCCCGCCGCGTCCTGATGCGAAAAGTCGCTCTTCTCAAATGTCGCCACGTTTTTCGAGAAGATGGCCGCGTCGGCGTTGATCGTTGCCGCATATGGCACGGGCTCCAAATGCACCGTTACGCTGCCCGACAAGTGCTGCATCGCTGCCGTGGCCGCCGCCTGCAGCATGATCCGCTGATCGGAAAAGAACTCCCCGCGATAGAGCATCGCCCCGTACTGCTTCCCAAGTTCGACATACTGATCGTAGGTCGGCTTGTTCAGGCTTGTCCGCGCCAGGGCATCGATCGCGACGTGCAGCAGCTTCGCCGCCGGGTTGATATACAACCCGCGCGACTTCACGCCGGTGAACCGGTTTTCAATCACCAGGTCCCACGCCCACGGCGCGGATCGGTATTCGTGGTTCAGCGTCGCCACCAACTCCGGCAGAGGCAGCCGCTCGCCGTTGTACGCCACCGGCACGCCCTGTTCGAACGTGATCGTCGCGGTGGGCTCGCCGTGACTGCCGTTCACGCCGCCGGCGAATCGGTCGTTCACGCCTTTGAGCACTTCCTCGATCCGCACGGTCGCCGAGGGATCCTCCAGCGGCCCGCCTTCGACGCTGAGGTGCCACAGGTTCTCATCGAGGCTGAAGTCCTTCGTCAGCGCGTAGTCGCCGTCGATCCCGTGTTTGCGGAGGTACGCGATCATGTCGCTTCGCCCGCCGATGTCCCACACCTTCCACGGCGCGAGCACCTCGCACTCCGGGGCCAGTGACCGATAGGCGAACTCAAAGCGAATCTGGTCATTCCCTTTGCCCGTGGCCCCATGCACGAGCGTCGCACCGCCGAGCTTTTTCGCGAGTCGAACCTGCTCGGCCGCGATGAACGGCCGCGCCAGCGCCGTCCCAAGGTGATACGTCCCCTCGTAGGTCGCACCCAGTCCGATGACCCACGGCAGGACTTGTTGACACATTGCAGGTCGTGCATCGCGAATTTCCGCGCTCTTTGCACCGAGTTGCAGGGCCTTCTGGCAGAGCGCGGGCAAATCTTCCTCTTGGCCGACGTCGACGAGCACGGCATGGACCTCATAGCCGCGCTCGCGCAGCCAGATCACGATGGTCGTCGTGTCGAGTCCGCCGGAATAGGCCAGCACACATTTCTTATCGCTCATGCTTTTCTCCAAACCACTGAGCCAGCCGCCGCAGGGCCACGACCTGCGCCCGCCGGTTCTTTGTTGCCATGAAAATCGTGTCGTCGCCGGCCAGGGTCGCCGTGATCGCCGGCTCGGCCGTTGCATCGATCTTGACCGCCAGCGGCTGCGCGGCGCCTATCGTGGTGCGAAGGACGATTAGGTGCGGTCCGCAGGTGGTGTAGCTGACGACGGCCGCGCCGAAGGCCGGCTCCGGGACGGGCCTGTCGGATGGTTCGACGATGGCATACCGCCCGCGAACCTTGCGAATCTCCAGTTCGACGAGGTCGCGGCTGAGTGTGGACTGATCCACCGCCATGCCGCGCCCGCGCAGGGCCTTTCGCAATTCGGCCTGCGTCCCGACCGCTCCACTCTTCACGATCTGCCGAATCGCATCCTGCCGCTCGTCCTTGGTCGCCTGCATCCCCTTAGTATAGCATACTATGCACAAGTATGCAACATGAAACATGCCGACAATTTTCCCGTCGGCAGACACGCTGATTCTGCCGACGGCTACGGATTCCTATCGCCTCAGAAAATTCCCCAGCACCTTCGCCCCCTCCAGTGTCATGAAGCTCTCGGGGTGGAACTGCACGCCTTCGAGCGGCAGCGTCTTGTGCCGCACGCCCATGCACTCGTTTTCATCGGTCCATGCCGAAATCTCGAACTCCGCGGGGAGTGTCTCCGGCTTGATGGCCAGCGAGTGGTACCGCGTTGCCGTGAACGGGTTTGACATGCCCGCGAAGATGGTCCGGCCGTCGTGGCGTACTTCGCTGGTCTTGCCGTGCATGATCCGGCCAGCGCCCGCGACCGTTGCACCGAAGCTGTAGCCGATGCACTGATGGCCGAGACAAACGCCAAGCACGGGGATCTTCGTGTGAAAGTGGCGGATCGCGTCGTTGCTGATGCCGCCCTCGCGCGGCGTGCATGGCCCGGGCGAGATCACCAGATGCGTCGGTCGCAACTCTTCGATTTGCGGGATTGTCACTTCGTCGTTGCGGAATACGCGGATCTCGTGCCGCAGTGCCGGTTCCTCGAGCCCGACCTCCCCAAACCGCTGGACGAGGTTGTAGGTGAACGAGTCGTAGTTATCGATGAGAACAATCATGATCGTTGATGATCATGGTAAGGGCAGACCGGTGAATTCTCATCCGGGCAATCGCAGGGTGCGGTCAGCCTTTCGCGGCGAGGTCCGCCAGTCGCCGGGCGACGGTCTGGGTTTCGCGGTGGTTGGGCCCACGGGTGGCTCGCAGGGCCGATTCCACGTCGACAAGCAGCGTGCGAGCCTCGTCGGTTCTGCCCAGTCCGATCAAGGCGTCCGCCAGCGTGCGGCAATAACGCACACGCGTCATCTTGCTGGCGGGGTCATGCGTGTCGACCGTCCGCAGCGTTTCGCGTGCCAATCGCTCGGCCATCGCTGCGTGGCCATCACCCGCAAGCAGTTCGGCGGTTTGATCGAGAAGACTGGCGTAAAGTGCAGGCGATAGGGCGCTGGGTGAGTAGGCCACGGGCGCCAGCGCGATGAACTCCCCATACGCCTCGGGCATCGCCGCGCTGGGTTGCGCCTCAAATCGCTCCATCAAGGCGCGCCACCGCGTCGCGGCCGAGTCACCGGATTGCGGCATCGCGGTTCGTCCAAACCGGGCCAATGCCAAGTGCAGATTGCGCCATGCCGTTGCACGACCTCCGCGTGCACAGGAGACATCTACCAAATACGTGAGGGGTACCACGGTCGCCGCCTCGCCCATGGCTTGGGCGTTGAGCGCCATCGACTCCCGCAGCAATTCCTCCGCGCGATCCAGCCGCCCGAGGTCCGTCAGGCAATGTGCGTAGTCTTCGATGCAATTGATGAGTTGTGTGTCCAACGGTGGGAGCGCTCGTCGGCTCAATGCAAGGGCCAGTTCATATTGATCGGCCGACGCCTTCAGCTTGCCCTGGTGTCGAAGAAGTGCGGCGATGGCGTGTAGATTCTCGGCGGCCGCGTCTGATTCTCCTGCGCCGAGTCGTTGTCGCATCGCCAGCGCCTGGCGATAGAGCCCTTCGGCTTCGTCGTACCGCGCCGGCCGTGCGCATCGCGTCAAGGCAAACGCGACGGCGTGAAGGCTTTGGGCGACGAGAAGGTGCTCCTCGCCGAAAAGCTCCCGTCGGATGGCCAGGGCTTCGCGTTGCAGTGGGAGGCCTTCCTCGTCGTCTCGGAAACACAGCGCGGACCCGAGCGAAACCAGACTGTCGGCAAGCTTCGCCCGATCAACAGGCTCGCTCCGTCGATAGCACTCAATGGCCTGTCGATAGCTCCGAATCGCCTCGCTACGGCGTCGCAGACTGTTGTAGGTCGTGCCGATCTGTTGGTGAATTCCGGCGGCCACCTCAGGCTGGTCGGCCAATTCTCGCGCGGTCAGCGTCGAAGCCTCTTCCAGCACATGCAGGCCTGCGGGCGTCGCCCCGAGGTGCGTGGGCCCGGCGAGGGCGAGCAACTCGGTCATGACGCCGTTGATTTTCTGCGAGACCTGTCTTGCCCGCGCTTCGCGTTCGCGGGCAATATTTGCGGTGCGCGCCGACAGTGCCGACGAGATGGCGAGTCCGCTGATGATCACGAACGAAGCCGCAGCGACGCCGAACGCGATTCGATGCTTGCGAAGAATGGTCAGGGACCGCTCGAATCGCCCCGCCTTGTAGGCCATGACCGTGGAACCGTCGAGGTAGCGCCGAATGTCCTCGGCCAGTTGCTCGGCTGAGGCATATCGCCGGCGCGGTTCCTTGTGCATGGCCATGGCAACGATGCGATCGAGGGCAAGATAGCGAGGCAGCCGCGCGTTCGGATGGGCGTTTCGATGGGCCGCGCTCGGCGCGATCGGATTCTGCTCACTAATGACTCGCTCGACTTCGTAGCGCGATGCGCCGCCGAGGTCGTATGGCAACCGCCCGGCAATCAACTCATAAAGCACGACACCCAGCGAGTAAATATCCGTCGCGGTCGAAATCGGTTCGCCGCGAATCTGTTCCGGGCTGCTGTAGCGCGGCGTCATGGCGTCCATCATGGTTTCAGTGGCCGACGCCGCCGGCTGGTCGGAGAGGAGTTTTGCAATGCCGAAGTCGAGTAGTTTGATCACGCCGCCCGCGCCCACGAGGATGTTCCCCGGCTTCAGGTCGCGATGCACGATCAGATTCTGGTGGGCATAGTGCACGGCAAGGCACACCGCTCGAAACAGCTCCAGTCGCTCATTCATCGGCAACGCGCCGGTGCGCACGTATTCATCGATCGGCACCCCATCGACATACTCCATCACGAAGTACGGCCGTCCATCGTCGCAGGTACCCATTTCGAGAATGCGACCGATGTTCGGGTGATCGAGCTGGTCGAGAAGCCGTTGCTCGCGGCGAAACGCGCGAAGCATCTTGCGAGAGTCGCGCCCGGGGGGGAGCAGCTTGATGGCCACGGTGACGGGGCGTTCCGCCGAATCGTCGGCGGCCTTCAGCACGACGCCCATTCCGCCGACAGCGATGACACCGTCCACGCGATAGCGGCCGATCCGTGTCATTGCTCCCAGCACGCCCGACCATGCAAGGGCATGGGTCGCTGCACCGGGCACGGGTGCGGCGAGCCAGTCATCCTCCGGCGGCTCACGGCCGATGAGTTCATCGACCGCCTGCCGTAGCGCGGCATCGCCGCGACACGCGCGATCGAGGAATCGGGCTCGGCGAGGCGGCGCGCAATCGCTCGCCGCTTCGGCAATCCGACGAACTTTTTTCCAAGTCACGGTGTCCATGGTTTGGTATCAACGATCCAGTTCGCGGGCCAGCCATGCCCGCGCCACGCTCCACGCCCGGCGGATGCTCCTTGTCGAGCATTTCAACGCAACGCCAATCTCGGCATCGCCCAATCCGCCGAAGTAACGAAGCTCAACGACCTGAGCAAGTTCCGGGTCGAGATTTCTCAGCCGATCAAGCGCCTCATCCAATGCAACGATATCGACGTTCGCCTCCAACGCCGGTAGTGCATCAGGTTCAATCGCCTCCCGCCGCGAATTCCCGCCGCGCTTCAGCGCTGCGCGCCGGCGGGCATGGTCAACCAAGATACTTCGCATCGCCTGCGCCGCCGCGAGCAGGAACGCTGCCGAGTTTTCAGGCTGCGAAGCAGTGGCACCCGACACGCGAAGGAATGCCTCGTGGGCCAGCGCCGTCGGTTGGAGGGTGTGGTTGCCCCGTTCACCCGCAAGATGGCGCCGGGCGAGGGCTCGTAGCGAGGCATAGGTCTCGGTCGGCAGCACCACCGGCGTCAGGGCGTCGTTGCTGGCCGGCGGCATGGGTCACTCTCCGGGAGGGTCCGAAAAACGGGGAGGCACGGCGTACAAAAAAATTGGCCGCGCACACGGGTGGATTGCGCTGATTCAGATGGCGGAACCTGCATTCACGATGGTCACGGTTAAGTATATCCCTGACCCCTGTTGAATCCAGTCGTTCTCCGCAGTTGCTCACACCCGGAAACGCGCGATCGCAGCGCGCCCGGACAGGTCGCGCCACGTGCGGCCAGGTCCCGGTCAACGCGAGCGTCACGCCAATCAGTGGAGGATGATCCATGGTTCGCTCGATTCGACTACTTGTTTGTGTTTTGGCCGTTGCCCTTGGCACCGCACAGCGCGTTCACGCCCGCGGCGGTGAACTGCTGGCCTGCGGCTTTAACTCCGATCAGGTCCACCGGTATGACGCTACGACGGGGGCGTACGTGGGGAACTTCGGGCTCGGTGGCGACCTGAACGGACCCATCTGCGTGACGGTCGGCCCGGACGGCCTGCTGTATGTTTGCAGCGAGGAGGCGAACAAGGTTCTGCGCTACCATCGCACCACGTTCGCGTATATCGACGAATTCATTTTTGACGACCCCGGCACTCCGATGGTCGATGAGACCGGCGGGTTGCTCGGCCCGACGGCGGCCATTTTTGGTCCCGACGGCAATCTGTATGTCGCGAGCTTCGACAACGACCAGGTGCTGCGCTACAACGGTACGTCGGGCGCATTCATCGACGTTTTTGTTACAGCAGCCAGCGGTGGACTGAACGGCCCGGACAACGGAACGATCTTCGGTCCAGGCGGGCACCTTTATGTTCCGTCTTATTTCGGGCATCAAGTTCTGCGGTATGACGGTACAAGCGGGGCATTCCTCAACGTATTTGTCAGTGTCGGTTCAACCACCAGCGTCCTGCGCAATCCACGCACCGTTGTGTTTCGATACGGATGCAACGACCTGCTCGTCAACAACGAACTTGGCGGTCGCGTGCAGCGCTACAACGCCACGACCGGCGTGTGGATCGATCGATTCGTGCCGAACGTGCCTGCGCCGACTGGTATGGCCATTGGACCGGACAAGAATCTCTACATCGCCAGCCTCAATAACCACTCCATCACCAAATGGAGCGGCGTGAACGGCGCAACCCTGGGGACCTTTGTGCCTTCCGGCAGTGGCGGGCTCAACGGCGTCGTCTATATCAAGTTCCTGCCGCTGACCGGCGATGCGAATTGCGATGGCGTCGTGAGCATTCTCGATCTCGACGGATTTTCCCAATTGCTGGTGGACCCCGCCGCTTTTGCAATTAGCCACCCCAACTGCGACGCTGCCAATGCCGACATCACCGGCGATGGCGCGACCGACGGCCTGGACATCTCCGCGTTTCTCACGCTTATCCAGTGCCCCTGACACCGCTGAGCGCGGCGATGGTTTTCCATTAGACTCCTCCCATTCAATTGGGAGGAGTCTTTCCCGTGAATCAGCCGCGCCGCCCCGGGCTCGAAACTATTTGCGTTCACCATGCCGAGGACCGCGAGGCCCAGCGCGGCGCTGCCGCGCCGCCTCTCTATCAGTGCAGCATCTTCACCTATCCTGATTGCGAATCCTTCGTCACTCGCAAAGCCCCGGGCGACGGCCGCTACGATTACACGCGCGTTGCCAACCCAACGACGGCCTTGCTCGAAGCCAAGGTCGCCGAACTCGAACTCGGCGAGGCCTGCCGGGCCTTCGCGAGTGGCATGGCCGCCATCTCCGCCGGCATCCTTTCCTGCGTCAAAACAGGCGGCCACGTCATTACAGTGGATACGGTCTACGGCCCGACGCGCCGATTCCTCACCGAGTATCTTCCGAAGTTCAACATCGAAACGACCTACATCCGCGGCACCGAGATCGAACAGTTCCAATCCGCCCTCCGCTCCAACACCCAGCTCATCCATCTCGAATCGCCGTCCAGCTTCTTCTTTGAAGTGCAGGACATGCCCGCGGTCGTCGCCCTTGCAAAGAGCCGAGGCATCGCCGTCAGCATCGACAATTCCAACGCCTCGCCCCTATTCCAGAACCCGCTCGACCACGGCGTCGACCTCGTCATGCACACCGCGTCAAAATACATCGGCGGCCACAGCGACCTCGTTGGCGGCCTCGTTGTCGCTTCGCGAGAGCGCATCGACAAACTCGTGTCCCTCGAAGGCGAACTCCTCGGCGGCATCGCCGACCCTTTCGCGAGCTGGCTCATGCTTCGCGGCCTGCGCACCCTCGGCGTGCGGATGGATCGCCATTACAAAAGCGCCCTCACCCTCGCTCGACTGTTGGAGATGGATTCCCGCGTGGCTCGAGTCTGGTACACAGGCCTCGACTCGCACGCGCAGGCTCGCCTTGCGAAAAAACAGATGCGCGGCCACGGCTGCCTCGTGAGCTTCCAATTGCAGAATCCCACGCGCGAACGCACCTTCGCAGTGGTCGAAGCGCTCAAGCTCTTCGGCATCGCCGTAAGCTGGGGCGGCTTCGAGAGCCTTGCGATTCCCATCGAAACCCCCGATCCGGCCACCGGCAAGCCGACCTGGATTATCCGTCTCAGCATTGGCCTTGAAACAGTGGAAGATCTAAAAGCGGATATTTACCAAGCCCTTGGCGAATAGGCTGGGCCGCCTATTCCCTCCCCTTGATAAGGGGAGGGTGAGGGTGGGGTCGCGAATAAGAACAAACGCTTCAAATGAGGCGTCCTTCCCGCTCCAGTCCCTATCCATATAATGCTGTGCTCGCACCATCACACGGCATCGGCGCGCCGACCGCGCCCCCAAAGTCTCGGAGTCACCATGTCCGCCAATCCCTTTGGTTCTCGTATCGCCCTTACCACGGCCCAAGGCCCCATTGACGCCTTCAGCCTGCGAAAGCTCGCCGACCAGAATCTGACCGGCATCGACCGGCTGCCTTTTTCCATCAAGATCCTCGTGGAGAACATGCTCCGCCACGTCGGCAACGGCATCGTCACCGAGGCCGACGTCGTCGAACTTGCCAAGTGGAACCCCAAGGCCCCGGCCAATCGCGAAGTGCCGTTCATGCCCGCCCGTGTTGTGCTTCAGGATTTCACCGGCGTCCCGGCTGTCGTCGATCTTGCTGCGATGCGCAGTGCGATGGTCCGCCTCGGCGGCGACCCGAAGCGGATCAACCCGCTCGTCCCCGTCGATCTGGTCATCGACCACTCGGTGCAGGTCGACAGCTTCGCACAGACTGATTCCCTCGGCATCAATGAAGACATCGAGTTCGCCCGCAACATGGAACGCTACGAGTTTCTCCGCTGGGGCCAGCGAGCCTTCAATAACTTCCGCGTCGTACCGCCCGCCACCGGAATCGTGCATCAGGTCAATCTCGAATATCTCGCCAAGGTCGTCATCCCTCGCAAGTTCGGCGACAAACTTGTGGCCATCCCCGACACCGTCGTCGGCACCGACAGCCACACTACCATGATCAACGGCCTCGGTGTACTCGGCTGGGGCGTTGGCGGCATCGAGGCCGAAGCCGTTATGCTCGGTCAGCCGATCTACATGCTCGCCCCCGAGGTCATCGGTTTCAAACTTAGCGGCCGACTGCCCGAAGGTGCGACGGCCACTGATCTTGTGCTCACCGTCACGCAGATGCTCCGTGCCCGCGGCGTCGTGGAGAAATTCGTCGAATTCTTCGGCGACGGCCTTGCCGAGCTGTCCGTGCCCGACCGCGCCACCATCGCCAACATGGCTCCCGAATATGGCGCGACGATGGGCTTCTTTCCCGTCGATGACGCCACACTCCGCTTTATGGAACTCACCGGCCGCTCGCGTGACGAGATCGACCTCACCGAACGCTACTGCAAGGAGCAGGGCCTCTTCCGAACCAAGGGCATGGCCGACCCGGTCTTCACCGATCTCATGCACCTCGAACTCTCGACCATCGAGCCGTGCCTCGCCGGTCCGAAGCGCCCGCAGGATCGCGTCCGCCTCAGCGACGTGAAGTCGTCCTTCGTGAAGGCCCTCACCGCCCCCGTCAAAGATCGCGGCTTCGGCCTAGCACCGGCCGAGACGGATCGCCGCGCCAAAGTGGAGAACAACGGCCACAGCACCGACATCGGCCACGGCGCTGTTGTGATCGCCGCGATCACGAGTTGTACGAATACCAGCAACCCGTCGGTCCTTGTCGCCGCAGGCCTGCTCGCAAAGAAAGCAGCCGAGCGCGGCCTCTCGGTGAAGCCACACGTCAAGACCAGCCTTGCCCCCGGCTCGCGCGTGGTCACCGAGTATCTCGCGAAGGCCGGTCTGACGCCGTTTCTGGAGAAGCTCGGCTTCCACACCGTCGGGTATGGCTGCACCACCTGCATCGGAAACAGCGGCCCGCTGCCCGAGAACGTTGCCAAGGCCGTCACCGATGGCAACATCGTGGCTGCCGCCGTGTTGTCGGGAAATCGCAACTTTGAAGGCCGCGTGAATCCGCTGGTCAAGGCGAACTACCTTGCCTCGCCGCCGCTGGTCGTTGCCTATGCCCTCGCCGGTCGCACCGACATCAATTTCGACATCGAGCCGCTCGGCACCGACACCGCCGGCAAGAATGTCTACCTCCGCGACATCTGGCCGAAGACGAGTGAGATCACCGAGACGATCTCGCAGTGCCTCAACGCCGAGATGTTCAAGAGGCAGTATGCCAACGTCTTCGACGGCAACCCCAAGTGGAATCGCATCCCCGTCACCGGCGGCGACCTGTATGAGTGGAACGACAAGAGCACTTATATCCAGCACCCGCCGTTCTTCACTGAGTTGACGCCCGAACCCGGCCCGATCCAGCCGATCAAGGATGCCCGCGTGCTCGTGATGGTGGCCGACTCGGTCACCACCGATCACATTTCACCGGCCGGCTCCATCAAGACCGACGGCCCCGCCGGGAAATATCTGCAGAGCCTTGGGATTACCCCGAAGGATTTCAACAGCTTCGGTGCCCGTCGCGGCAACGATCGGGTGATGACGCGCGGCACGTTTGCGAACATTCGTCTGCGTAATCTCCTCGCCCCCGGCACCGAGGGCGGCGTGACACGTTATCTGCCCACAGGCGAGCAGATGAGCATCTTCGACGCGGCGATGAAGTACAAAGAGACGAAGACGCCGCTCATGGTCATCGCCGGCGCGGAATATGGCACCGGCTCCTCGCGCGACTGGGCCGCCAAAGGCGTTTTGCTGTTGGGCATCCGCATGGCCCTCGCGATTAGTTTTGAGCGCATCCACCGCAGCAACCTCGTCGGTATGGGCGTCCTGCCGCTGCAGTTCAAGAAGGGCGAAACCCGCGAGACGCTCGGCCTCACCGGCGAAGAAGTGTTCAGCATCGAAGGCCTCGGCAACGATCTGAAGCCGCTGCAGGATGTCACCGTCGTGGCCAAGGACGCCAAAGGCGGCGGCGAAAAGCGTTTCACCGCCACGGTGCGAATCGATACACCGGTGGAGATTGAGTATTACCGCAACGGGGGGATTTTGCAGACGGTGCTGCGGAAGATGGTGAAGGGGAAGGCGTGATGCCTGATAACACGTTGATGTATGCGGCCGTGCCAGCGGCGACGCGAAGCAGGGGCGAGCGATGGAGAAAACGGGTCTTGAAAGTCGGATTGTTTGGAGTAATCTTCAGTTTGTTCGTGGTACTTTCGATGGCCCTGATTTCAAACTGTAGTGTAAGAGCTAGGGTAGCCAAGATAGATGACAAGGGCCAAGCGGTCGTTCGCCTTTCCCGTATTCGACTTTCGCTTCACCATTTACTCTGGTTCGAATATGAAGTCTCCGGAGTTCGCGACCTTAGTCACGTATATTGGTATGCGTATCCACCGGGTGAGATCTGCATATCGATGTGATTAACGCGCGTCGATCCGGCGGCTCAGAATGCGTTCGCCGCTGGGCACACCATCAAGTTAGTATTAGGCGGAACCAAAGGCTACGAGGCCCCCCACTCGCATGGCGACACATCACGCTCAAAATCGAAACTCAAACGGCCCCGCACCGATTGCGTCTTTCATGAGCATCGCGATATAGCTGCTGCGAATTGAGTCGTGCGAATCCAGGCCCAACCAGCTCATCGTCCCTTGGATCGCCTCCTCGTTCGGCCCTTCGATCTCCACGAACAGGCCCAATCCCGGGACTTCGTCCAGCTCGACCTCGCAGCCCTTCAGCCGCCACGACTCGCGCCGCTTTTCAAACACGATCCGCGGCGAAAAGTCCAAGCCCGCGAGGATCTCCGTCATCGCTTCCGCATCGTCGATGGCCACTTCGATCTCGGTGCGTCGTTTAAAAACGCCGTCGCGGACCGGGCCCTTGTAGGTCAGCGTTGCCGGCCGGTCGATGCCATCGAGCACATGGCACTCACGCACCCGCAGCCCGCAGCCACTCGCCAGGAGCGAACCGGCCTTGTCGTCGAAAATGCGATTGGTCTCCAGCACACGGCCGAGATACTCCGCCCCGGCCGACGTCAGGCGTGCACGGACGACCTCGTGATCGGCGACTCTTACTTTGGATTCGAGTTCGTCTGGCATTGCGGACGCGGGGCTTGAGTGTCAGTGATTCAAGGGCCGACCAGCGCGGGTGCGTCCTTGCTTCTGCGCCGGGGCAACGGCGAAGAATACGGCAATCAGCGCCCCTCGGCCACTCGCGGCAGGTAGGCCCCGATCGGCGGCGTTGTCGTGAATGAACGTCCATCGGCGTCATGGCCGATCGGTGGAAATCCGTCGCTTCGGGGGAATCGCCGACTGAATTCACCATAGACGGAATCGGCCGCCCCGTCTCCGGTGATGCGGCTCCGCGCCGGCGGCCGGAAGTCCAGCGATGCCGGATTCGCAATGCCGGGATCCACCTGGACCAAAGTTCCCGCGACGCCGGAAGGATTCGACTCCCGGGCAAAGTCGTCCACCGAGTAAAACTTTCGACTGCCGATGTCCAACAAGACGCGCGGCCAAAATACGCAACTGCGAAACTCGCGGATGATCGGCATCGCCTTGCCGCGACGACATGAAATGATGGCCGGGCCTCCTCGATACGATTCAAGAAACAGATTGTTCACCGACGCCAGCGACGCATTTTGATTCGCTGCGGCCGCGGACTCGTCCACGCACCCGACACTAATCCCATTCGCGCAGCGGAAAAACGTATTGTTCACCACGCGAGCCTGCACCTGTGCAAATTGCCCGACGGCGTATCCGTAGTTCTCCGAAGGTGTCGCGCCGAACGGTTGAATATGATGAAACACGTTGCCCACCACATACACCCGGGCATCCGTGAATCGCGGGCTCCGGTCGCGCCCGAGATGCACCTCCGGCCCGCACAAGACGCCGAACGGTCCATCGTACACGTCGTTGTAAAGAACCCAGATGTCGTCGCTATACGGCCACGCATCGCAATGGTCGTTATTCAGAATGCTGATGAGCTGGCCCTTGCTGCTATTGCTCAGCCGCGCCGTGTGGAACCGGTTCTGTGAGATGATCGCCCGCCGCGACATTTTGACATCGATGCAGTTCTCCTTGACGTGATGAACGTAATTGCCGCCGACGTAGGTATCCTGCGACGGCGCCTGGGCGCTCAGCGCGTTGTTTCGCGAAAGCGCGATGCCGTCCCCCTGAATATGGTCGAACACGCTGTCGAGGCACCACCCGTATCGGGAATTCACGGCGAACTGAGTGCCGATGTAATCGCTGTTCGAATCGCGCCCCTTCCAGTTTCCGAAGTCATGCACGCGCACGTCATAGATCACGCCATACTCGGTGCGATGCCGATCGTCATTGGGGGAAAGCCCCGGACCCATCTCGCCGTGTGTGACGCGAAACCCAATGCCGCATGCCCCGCCCGACAGTTCGCTCGGAAGGCCGCGTAGCCGGCAATGTCGAACGGCCACATGATGATATGTTTCCCATGCGGGCGGATTCGCGCTGGTTCGGTGCTCCCGTACCAGAATCCATTCCCGCGTATTTCCTGGCCGCGAACAATCAAAGTCGATGTTCTCGACGACGACGTAATTCCCGCGAATGAGCATCCCGCGCCGAAGCAGCGGCTTCTCTGATGCGCTCGCACCACGAATGAACACGGGCCGCTTGGCCGACGCGTCGTTCGATGCGACGATTTCCATCACATTTCCGATGTCGCGTTCCGATGCCTCGCCATGGATTTCGACGATGCTCCCCGCTGGAAGCGACTGCGCAGGGATCGTCCGTCGTGGCCGGTCGGGCGTGCCCAGCGGATTGCCTGAGTCGTTTCCGCGCTCGACATCCACGTAATGCGTGTACGGCCCCGACTTTGTGCATCGATACGGCTCGGCTCCGCGTCCATAGTCGAATGTCGCCGCACGGGCGACCTCATGATGCGACGTCGTAACCCCGAAATCCGGAGCTCGAATTCCAAAGGGCGGCACATAGGATGCCCCAACGTTTATGTGAATTACCCCGGAAGCGCTCGCCCCCTTGTACTCCACGCGATATGAGAATTCGTCGGCTCCGCTAAAACCCTCGTTTGGCACATACACAAGATTTGGAGCGGCACCCAGCAACCGCCCCTTCGACGGTTGCTTCGTGACCCCCCAGATAAACAAATCCGAATCCGCGATGTTTGAAGCGTCGAGATCATCAACGCAGAATGCCCGGAGCGATACATAACGCTGGCGGTTGGCCAAGACCTGGTAGGTGTCGTTAAACGCCACCATGCCGGCCTGCGCCGGTGATATAGCATGAAGTACGACGCAGACGGCCAAACAGGTGGGCGCGCGAAAACGCATCGTGAACTGCCTGCGCCGTCGTGCCGGACGCCGCTTAGAACAGGGGATAGATGAACGGGGCCGCGCCGGTGGTGCCAAGGGCGATCAGCACGCCGATGCCGACCATCGCGAGAAGGATCGGTAGCAGCCACCATTTCTTATTGTGCTTCAGAAAGTCGAGGAACTCTGCTGCCAGGCCGGTGCGGTCACCGCCGGCGTGATTCATGAAGTCGTTATGGTCGCTGGGCGTCGGGAGGTTCTTCTTGTCGTTGGGGTTGTTTGCCGCGCTCATGGTCGAATCGTCCTCGAATTAGAACTGTCGGAAATAGCGTTTGATCGTTGCCGGCGGGTTTCGCGGAATCCAATGGGTCGTGGCCTGCGGATTGAACTTCAATCGCAAGGCGTCGCGTCCGATCATCCGCATGAACAAGCCGATCGGCGTGATGATCAGGAAGAACATGATCGACACCACGACATAGGACATCACGAAGCCAATGGGGAAGCTGACAACCGTCAGGAAGATATAGAGCCACCGCAGGGCTACCGGAGCGACGACGGCGAAGAGTCCGCAATACGCGGCGAGTCCGCCGAGCGTGTAGGTTGTTGCCTTTACCGCACCGGCCGGAAACGTTGCAAACGGCCAAATTTGATTGTGCAACAAGGCCGCCAAGGTTCCAAAGGCAACGAGGCCGATGAAGCCGAAGTTCCGCAGGGTCCGCGGCGGCGGGTTGTAATCAATGCTGACAAATGCCATGGGTTAATCCAGTTGGAACTGCGCCAGGTACTCGGCCACCTTCTCGGGGTCGACCTTCGGCTGTTCGTCCTTGTACATGATAAAGTTTTCAACCACGAGCACGTCCATGTTGCACGCCATGAAGCAGCGATAGGCGTCTTCCGGCGTGCAAACGATCGGCTCACTCCGCACGTTGAAGCTGGTGTTGATCACGACCGGGCAGCCCGTCTTATCTTTGAAGCGCTTCATGATCCGATACATGCGCGGGTGGCGCTTCGGGTCCACGGTCTGCACGCGGGCCGAATAATCGACGTGCGTGATCGCCGGAACGACCGACCGCAGTTGATTGAGTTTGTCGATGCCGAAGAGATCCTGATCGCCGTTGATCGGGAGGCGCTTATCCTCTTTGACCGGTGCGACGAGGAGCATGTAGGGGCTGTCCTCATTCGGGCGCATGTCGAAAAAGTTGTGCACGTCCTCGCGAAGGACGCACGGCGCAAAGGGCCGGAACGACTCGCGGAACTTGACCTTGACGTTCATGATCGTCTGCATTTTCGGCGAGCGGGCGTCGCCGATGATCGACCGGCAGCCCAGGGCACGCGGACCGAACTCCATTCGCCCGGCGCTGTGTCCGATCACCTTTTCGGAGCTGATGGCCTCGGCGATCTTGTCGACCACATCGTCTTCGCTCTCGTAAAAGTGATATTTCGCTCCGACGCGGTCGAGGAATCGCTTTGTCTCTTCGTTTGTAAATGCCGGGCCGAGCAATGAACCCTGTTGCGAATCGAGATCGCGCACCGGCGTTCGCTGATTGTTGAGCAATTGATACCAAACGAAGAGGGCCGCGCCGAGGGCGCCGCCTGCATCTCCGGCGGCCGGCTGAATCCAGATGTTCTCGAATGGTCCTTCGCGAAGGATGCGGCCATTGCCGACGCAATTGAGCGCGACACCGCCGGCCAGCACGAGATTTTTCGAGCCGGTTTCCTTGTGAACATGATTCGAGGCCCGAAGCATGATTTCTTCGGTGACCCATTGAATTGACGCGGCGATGTCCATTTCGCGCTGCGTCATCTTCGACTCGGCCGGTCGGGGCGGTCCGCCGAAGAGATCGTGGAAGGCCTCGCTGGTCATCGTGAGGCCCTGGCAATAGTTGAAGTATTTCATGTTCATCCAGATGGAGCCATCCGGCTTGATGTCCATGATTTCCTTCATGATTAGATCGCGATACTTCGGCTCGCCGTAGGGGGCAAGGCCCATGAGCTTGTATTCGCCCGAGTTCGGCTTAAACCCGCAGTAATAGGTGAATGCGGTGTAGAGCAAGCCGAGCGAATGCGGGAAGTGCATTTCGTGCGAGATGTGAATCTTGTTTCCCTGGCCGTAGCCGTAACTTGCCGTGGCCCATTCGCCGACGCCGTCGAGCGTCAGGATGGCGGCCTCTTCAAAGGGCGAGGGGAAGAAGGCGCTGGCCGCGTGCGATTCGTGGTGCTCGGTAAAGACGAAGCGACCTTTGTATTGACCATGTAAGCCGCGATCCATTTCGCGCGGCAGGTGCAGCTTCTGCTTCATCCAGAGCGGCATGGCCTCCATGAAGCTTTTGAAGCCGGAGGGTGCAAATGCGAGATACGTCTCAAGCAGGCGTTCGAACTTGATCAGCGGTTTGTCGTAGAAGGCGACGAAGTTCAGATCCTTGGCACTGATCTTGCCTTCCTTCAGGCAATAGTCGATCGCATGCTGAGGGAAACGATAGTCATGCTTGATGCGCGTGAAGCGCTCCTCCTGTGCGGCGGCGACCAGACGGCCGTCCTGCACGAGGCACGCAGCGCTGTCGTGATAGAACGCGGAAATTCCGAGTATGTTCATGCCTTCCATCCGCTCCGGAGAGGAATCTCAAAGGACTTTACGTTTCGGCGAACCATGTAGTTTACAGCCTTTTCACAGGTTGGCCATTCCCATTGGCTCACGCCGTCCCACTCTCATCGGCCGATCCGGTGCGGCTCACGAGTTACATAACGGCTTATTTTGTAAAGAGTTATGTTCGTTATCTTAGAAATCGAGCTGACAGATCCACGTCGGCGCATCGCTGCTTCGCCGAACTGATAAATATCGGAACTTGCCGGATTGGGGAGGGCGTGTACGGCACCAGCGGGCGGAACAAGAAATGCTGCACCGTGGAGAGAAACTCGGTCGCGTTTGGCGGCGGCTTAAGGGCCGAGCAAAGTGCTAACAAAGGGCGGCAGATCCAACACGTTCACGAACTTATCTTGGTCAAAGTCGCAGGCACAAACGTCGTCCGGGCTTACCGGTGTTCCTAAGAAGGCATCGATAAACCGTTCGACATCCCGCCCATCAACGGATTCGTCTCCGTTGGCGTCACCGGGAGACCGCGTCGGACAGGGGTCGCATACATCTCCCATGCCATCCCGATCCGCATCGGCCTGATCCGCGTTCGCCGTCGCAATGCAGTTGTCGCAGCCGTTGAGTGCTCCATCGGAATCGGCATCACTGGGGCAACCTGAACCATTCACCGTGGCGCAGGTCGGTGTATTGGGGCACAGGTCGAAGTCGTCGCGAACTCCGTCGTCATCATCGTCGCGAAGCGAGCAACCCATCGAGTCGACGGGCGCTTCGGGCGCCGTTGCGGGGCAGGTGTCGTCACCGTCAGCGAATCCATCCCCGTCGGAG
The DNA here is from genome assembly GCA_964605185.1 of uncultured Planctomycetaceae bacterium. Classification (GTDB taxonomy): domain Bacteria; phylum Planctomycetota; class Phycisphaerae; order UBA1845; family UTPLA1; genus JACRIM01. The sequence goes on along the minus strand of CAZSBF010000001.1, from coordinate 67,643 downwards.
TCAAGCAATGCCGCGATGAAGAGGTTGTCGTAGTACCCCTTGTCCGCACCGCCACCATCAACGTGATAGAGGTCCACATCGGCGATGGTCATGGTGATGCCGGGTTCGAGCAATACTCCTTGTGCAATGATCTGACCGTCCACAAACAGGTTCGCCCTTAGCGGCGTACCATAATTCAAGTCGATGCGATAGGTGTGCCATGCATTTCTCGTCACTGTGGCGCCGGTGTTTATGAAGGTAAAGCCGTCCCACATGAGAACCTGGTTCAGGTTGTCCACGACAATGGCGCTAATGCGACGCGAGACCGGGACGCTGTTGTCATAGACGTCGACGCCCCATGCGGCGCTGGCCGGCGCGGTCGTGTCGAGGTACATGTCCCACGAAATTTGTGCGACCGTGGAGGCGCCGATCGGCATGGTCGCGTTTAGCGGTTTCCACCACCAATGGGCCATGAATCCCGCAGCGGCGTCAATCTTCACCGCGCGGGCACCGCTTTCAAAAACGGTATTTTGAATCAGCGCAAGGCCCGGCGTTGCCGGAGAATCCGTTGACGTCCAGCCGTCCTGCCCCAGCAGATTGCCATTCACAAACACCGGGCTTTCAAACGGTGTGGTGTAAATCACCTGCGCAGACACTGCGCGCGCCGAGAGAATGACCAGAAACGATGCCAGCCAATAGCGCATGTGGAGAACCTACGCGGCGCACCCGCGTTGTGGGAAATAGGTGAACGGAGAGCGCTGCTTTCACAGAAGGATTAGCGGACTTCTTTCACCCGACTATCTGGTCATTTTACGCGCGAGGGGGCTCAGCATTCAAGAAACCCGGGTGTAAAAATGGCGTGCGCCGCGATTTCGGGCCATATCGCGCGGCAAAACGAAGCGGAGACGCACTCCTTACTGGACTGTGCGTATCCGCCGAGTGCCAGGAAAGCCTACTTGTCCTCGTCGCGGATGCCCATGCCACGGCGATCCGGGTCGGCCGGTCGCTTCGGCGCGACGTAGGGATGTTCGCGTATCTCGGTCAGCATGTGCTGAATCGCATAGTCGAGCTGGGGGTCTCCGCCGCCGACCATCTTGGCCGGGTCATCGACAACTTCGATGTCGGGATCAACGCCGTGTCCTTCGATGCCCCATGTCCCATCCATTTCGTAATAGCCGAAGGTGGGCACCGTGGTTGAGCCGCCATCCACGAGGTCTGGGTTTCCGCTGATGCCGACGAGTCCGCCCCATGTTCTCATGCCGATGAGCTTGCCGAGCTTGGCCCGTCGGAAATAGGCCGGGAAGGCATCGCCGCCCGAGCCGGCCAGGCCGTTAATCAACATGCACTTCGGCCCCTGATGCGAATCGGGCGGCCACGGCCAATCGTTGCCATCGCGGCGCGCCCAGTAGTTCGTCGTGGGCCGATTCAGCAACTCGATGAAGCGCGTCGGAATCTGACCGCCGCCATTCCATCGTTCGTCGACGATGAGGGCTTGCTTGTCCAATTGGCCGTAGAACTGTCGGAATAGTTCGTTCTGCCCGTCGATTCCGGTATTGGGAACGTAGATGTATCCGACCTTGCCTTCCGTTTTGTCCTCGACGTATTTGCGGTTGTGCTCGATCCAATCGCGGAAGCGGATACCGCTCTCATCGGAAATTGTCTCAATGAGCACATCGCGTGCGTCGTTGTCGAGCTTCGGCTTGGCATTGACGGTAAGCGTGATCGTTTTTCCGCCGAGCCCTGCAAAGGAGGCCCATACTTCCTTGGTTGTGTCCACCGGGACACGATTGACGGCGAGGATATAGTCACCAACCTTCACATCGACACCCGGTTGCGAAAGCGGTCCGCGGGCGTCGGCATCCCATGCTGCTCCCTGGCGAATCTGCTTGATACGGTAGGCGCCGTCCTCCAAGGCGAAATCGGCGCCGAGCATTCCGAAGCCGGCCTGCGGCGTGCCTTCGACGTCGCCGCCGCTGTAATAGGTGTGGCCAATGTTCAGCTCCGAGATCATCTCGGCCATGACATAGCTCACATCTTCCCGGCTGGCACAGTCTTCCAGCATTTCGGCATAGCGATTGCGAATGCCCGGCCAATCGACACCGTGCATGTTCTTGACGTAGAAGTAGTCGCGCTGAAGCCGCCAGACTTCGACAAAGAGCTGTCGCCACTCGGTCTTGGGGTCAATGACGACCTTCATCGCGTCGAGGGAGATTGGTTTGTCTAGTTTCTGATCCGGTGCGGCGTCAACAATGGCGAGTTTGTCGTCCTTTCGCACGGCGATTTTCTTACCGTCGGCCGAAAGAGTGAAGAATCGCATCTCCGCAAGGACGGTCTTTTCCTCTTTCTTGTCGTCGTTCAGGTCAAAGAGCTTGATCGCCGGTTCGCCGTCACTGCCACGGGCGGCGGTGCGGACGTAGATCAACTTGCCGTCGTGCGTCACTCCCATCGCCGTGAACGACCCGCGCTTCGGCGGCAGGACCACGGCCCGCTGCTCGAAGCCGTCGAGGTCGATCAGGAGTTTCTTCTTCTCGTCCGGCTTGGACGTTGGCTGTGACGCGGGTTGACTCGCCGGTTGCGAGGCCGGCTGGCTGGTCGCGTCGGCCGGCTGTGATGTTGGTGTTTCCTCGTCGCTCTTGGGCGCGAGCGGCGACTTCACATCCTTGCGAAGCGGCACCGCCATCAACTGATCGGCGTTGGCATAAATAAACGTCGTCCCGACGTCCTCATAGATCGGCTTGCTGAATTCGCGCGTGCTTCCATAGAAGAGGTAATCACCCTTGCGATCAAACGTCGGCATGAAGTCGTTGAAGAACCCGCTGGTGACCTGCTTCGCCTCGCCCTTCTCCACGTTGTAGAGCCAGATCGACGAAACGCGATTCGGTCCTGTCTTCGAATAAGTGATCCAGTTCGAATCATGCGACCAGTTGAATCGCGGCTGGTTGGCCCACGGCTCGCGGTCGATCTTCTTTGTCTCTTTCTTCGCGACGTCGGTCAGCCAGATGTCGCCGGCCTTGTCGGTCGAGACGATCCACTTCGAATCGGGTGACCAGATCGGGCTGAAGCGATAGCACGTCCCATCGGTCGTCAGGCGAATCGGCGCCATCGGCTCGGCCCGACTCTTGTCGTCCTTCGTCGGGTCCCCTTTGCCGTCGGCGGGGCGGATGTACAATTCGTATTCACCCGTCTCGTCGGAAAAATACGAAATCCACCGGCCGTCCGGGCTCCACATCGGATCGCGCTCGGCCACGCCGTTGGTTCGCGCCAAAATGCGAGCGGAGCCTTTTTCGGCGGGCAGCGTCCAGATGTCGCCGCGGGCCTCGGCAATCGCGCGCTTTCCGGTCGGCGAAATGTCCCATGCCTGAATGAACTTCGCCGCGTCAAACTCGCGGGCGCGAATCTTCGGCTTGGCTCCGGGGATCGTCACCTTCACCGGGTGCGACAGCTTCGTGGCGCAGTCCAGCAGATGCAACTCCGGACCCATCTGAAACACGATTTCGCCGGTTCCTTTGGGGCCCGGACCGATGGAGGGCCACTTCACATCGAAGTCGGCGAACTTCGTTACTTGATCGCGCTTGCCGTTGGTGGGGTCATAGCGCCAGACGTTGTTGCGATGCTCCGGCCCCTCGTCCGACATGTAGAACACTACGCCGCCCTGCCACATCGGGAGTGAGTCGGTGCCCTCCCAGTCGGTGATTTTCTTCGACGAGTTGTCTTTGAGGCCATAAAGCCAGATGTCGGTCTGCATACCGCCGCGATAGCGCTTCCACGTTCGAAAGTCGATGGTGTGCGGCGTGTAGGCGAGCCACTTGCCGTCGCCGCTGATGGCACCGTTCGCACCGTAGGGCACGGGCAACTTGGTCGCCTGGCCGCCGGTCGCGGGAATAGTGAAGAGCTGTGTCTGCCGTCGAAGGCCGGCCATGCGGTTGGAATAGAAAAGCAGTTGCCCGTCGGGCGTCCAGTCGCAGAGCATCTCTACATCCGGATGATACGTCGCGCGAATTGGCGTTCCGCCGTTTACCGACATGACATACAGATCTTTGTTGCCGTCGTAGTTGCCGACGAAGGCGATCTGTGAGCCGTCGGGGCTGAACTTCGGAAACTGCTCGGCACCAGGCGGGCTAGCCATCGGCGTAGCCATGCCGCCGTCGCGCGACACCGTCCAGATGTCGTTCGCATAGACAAAGACGATGCTGTCCTTGCCCACGTCGGGATACCGCAACATGCCGGCGTTGGGGCGCTGGTCGGCCAGGACGGAATTGGTGAGACAAAGGCAGAACGCGACTGCCACGATTCGACACAACGACTTCGTCATAATGACTCCAGGTCGGGAAAAAGCGACTTCGATAAGCCGAAGATCCGCTGCGGCGGACCCACTGAGGCGGGACCCCTGCCCTCGCACAATTGAAAGATATACGGAATCCGGAAGCGGGGCTAACGGAGCGGTGGACGTGACAGCCGACAGTGGGATTTGAACCCACGACCCCCGCTTTACGAAAGCGGTGCTCTACCGCTGAGCTATGTCGGCGGCTGAAGGGGTATCATTTTCGATGGAGGGCGGCGCGTCAAGGAGGGTGGCGCAGGAACGATCAAAAACACGCGATGCTATGGGTTTACGCAGGTTTGATCATTCAAGAGCCTGGTCACCAGCGCATCGGCATCGAGCACATCCACGATGTCATCAAAGTTCACATCTGCAGCGCGATAGCTCGCTGTGCATGGTTGTGGCGGAGTAAGAACGGCGTCAACCATGCCCTGCAAATCCCGGCCATCCAGCACCCCGTCATTGTTCATATCGCCGCGACAGCAAGCGCAGGTATTCGTGCCGATCATCTTTTCCACGAATGGTTGTATGTCGCGACCGTCCAGTTCGCCGTCATTCGACAAATCAACTCGACATACTCCAGAAGGAGGCGAAACAACAGTCCCAAGCAATTCGTCGACAAATCCGCTGATGTCGTTCAGGTCAACCGCGCAATCGTTATTTGCGTCGCCCGCACACTCGTTGACGTTTCCCGAATCCGGAACGCAATTCAGCGACAACTCACCCAAGCCAAACGTCGCACCTTCGCCGCCCACGCGAATCAAATAGCACTGCCCCATCACCACTGGGACCGTGACCTGCGCTGCGCCGCCAACGGCACAGGAATCATTATCACAGCCAAGCACCGCGCCCAGCGTTGGCGAGCAACTGCAGCCGTCGTAAATAACAATCGCCGCGTTGTAATTCGTCACGTTGCAGAGGCTAGCCGAAAGCTGACCCGTGCAAGCTGCCGTGTATTGGTACCACACATCCTGATTGACCACGGTGCACGGCGGACTTGGCGTATCGGCCGGCCCGTCGGTCGTTGCGCCGCTCGTGTTGAAGACGTGGGGACCGGCGGATGAAAGCAAGATGGCGTTCGCACAGTTGTCGTGCGGGGGCACGGAGCAGGAAGCGATTGCACAGGAGACGCCGGGCGTGAATTGATCCCCCGGTGCCAGGCATGCGGAGGCCAATGCCAACTCGCAAGAAAGGTCCACGTGGCAGCAAGCGCCTTGCCCGGTTGGGATGCAAGTTACGTCAAGCGTGCCCGTTCCAGTTGCGCTGCCATTGCCGCCGATTCGAATAAGCAGACATTGCCCATTTGTCACGGGGATCGTCAGGCTTGGCGGTCCGCCGGGAGTTCCACAGCCGTCATCATCGCAGCCAAGCCGCGTTCCGAGGCTGGGCGAGCATGTACAGCCGTCGTAAACCGCCATGGTCGCATCAAAGGTCATGCCGCCACATAGGCTGAGACTGAGCGTCCCATCACAATTCGCTGTGTAGGTGTACCAGATATCCTGATTGAGTGATGAGCAAGGAGGCGATTCAGTGGGGCCGTCCGTCATGGCCCCGCGCGTATCCACAAATACGGAGTTGCTGGACATAGCGATGGCATTGGCGCACAAATCGTTTTGCGGCGGCGGACAAGTGAGGAGTGAACAGGGCTGACCGCCGGAGTATGTACCAGCGGCATTCTGGCATTGAGCTTGAGTCATGATCTGGCATGTGTGATCAGGCAGGCAGCATGCGCCAGACCCCGCTGCCAGGCATGAGACCGTCATCGTCCCCGATCCCGACGCCGCACCCGCGCCACCGACACGGATCAGGAATTGCTGATTCGCCGTCGCAGGAAAGGAGATTTGGGCATCATCGCCACAGAAATCATTGTGACACGCGACGCGAAGGCCAAGGTTGGGGAAGCAATTCCATGTTTGATAGGCCGCCAGCGCCGAATCAAAGTTGTTTGCACCGCACAGACTTACGGTCACGGTTCCCGTGCAGCCCGACGTGTATTTGAACCAGATGTCCTGCCCGATGTTGGTGCATGGCGCCGTCGGTGAATCGGGCGGTCCGTCGGTCAGGGCACCGAGGGTGCTGAAGACGAAGACGCCGCTGGAGATGCTGATCGCGTTGGCGCAGATTCCGTTGATCGGCGTGCATGGCGAATTGCTGCAATTGCCCGCCTGCCAGGTGCCGCCGCTGTTCTGGCAATTTGTCGGATTGAGTTCCTGGCACACGCCGTCGCCGAGGCAACAGGCGCCGGGTGTGTTCGTACCGCACGTCGGGCTGACGCCGGCGCATGAGATCCCTTCTGAAAAGCGAAGGTCGGACAGTTGGCAGTTGATGGTGTTGATACCATCGACACAATTCGCCGATGTATCGTTGCAACAGGCACCGGTGACTGTCGGCGTCTCTTCACCCAACAACATGAAGGCAAGATCGGTGATCGAGGCCGGAGCCGGCGCGGCCGGGCAGCTCCCTAAATTTCCTCCAATGGTTGTCCAGAATGGCGGCGTCTGGCCCGAACCCGTGATTTCGAAACCCTGTTTGGCCGCCGATCCGTGGTTTTGCTCGGAGAATGGCCAGAACGATTGTGGCGGCCCCTGAAAGACCGGCACAATAGACAGCCAATAGGTGACGTCATAGGCGACGGTGATATCGACTGGAATGTCCACCTGATATGACGGAATACAAGAACCGACCAGTGTCTGGTTTAGCAGTGATGTAGCGGGCACAAAACGGGATACAAGATATGGACCACTCTGCCCGCCCGAAATTGTTGGCACGCCCGACGGTGTATTTGCCGGCGTTACATTGAAATACACCGTCACATGGACACCTTGAAATGTCGTCATGGGCGTCGCGGATTCCGCGTCCGGTCCGAAGAAATAGAACAAAGTGCGTACAGTGGTGATGTGACAATCGCTCCCCGGGCTTCCACCGGTCATCATGAAATCGTCGGTTGCCGCACCATAAAACTCGGGCCATATCCCGGCCGGACTGCTGATTTGCGACGCCGGCGGACCGTCATCATCCAGCGCCGGTCCGTTGTCGTACATGCACGCCGTGCCGCGGGCGTTCCAGGATTGCGGCAACCGGTACCACGTCTGTTGGATGTTTGCGCCGCGCGCGCGAGGGTGGAGGGACGCCGTTTTAGCCCGGTGCGTCGGCCCGACATCATCGTCAGCGGTGAGGTCAATGGGAGAATGAAGAAACCCGACGAGCGCGCAGATTCCAAGCACGATTCGAGTCATCTCGTTGCGACAAAGCGTATGTCCACCCGTCCGAGCGGGCATGGGGCGTGCTCCTTTCCCAGCGCGCGGACCCGGATTGACCGGTCCGGGCGAGGGCGCGAGGTTCATCGCGAATCGACCTTCGTACCTAAGGTCGGTTCACGCGGCAGGAGGGTCCAAAAGTTCGTCCCGGTGCGCCGGGGTTCCCCTTGAAGTACCTATATGATAACGATCCGCTAACTGTCCAAGGGGGGTACGGTGCCGATAACCACGGGACCGCCAAATCCAAGGGGCCGGTGTTCGACCTGATTATCAGCGCCTGTGCTTGCTGCCACCCTGTGCGACTGCCGGGGATTTCTTGGCCGATCCCATCTCCTGCCTGCGAAACAAGTTATGCAGAATCCGGATCAGTGTATCCCCGTGCCAGTAGTTTTCCGGCAGCCGCCAATGCAGCGTCCGTCCATCCGGCACCCGGATTGACCCCTTGCTCCCCGCGAAGAGCGGCTCGATTTTCTTGATCTCCCCATCGATGTGAAAGATGAGGTCGGGCTCCTTGCGGATGATGTTGCGAATGTTCCACGCGGCGGACCGCACGCGGATGTCCGTGAGCGTCAGCAGCGTGTCCACGATCTCGGGGTATCGCCCATAGGCGTCCACCAAATCCGCCGTGAGCTGCTCCACATCCTGCGGCGTTCTGCATGCCGCAACGCGCCGATAGCATTCCATCCGTTGTCGGTCCGATGCGATGAAACTTCGCGGAATGTACGCCTCAACATTGAGGTCGAGATGCACGGCCACTCGCTCGCTCTTGGCGTCACCGCGCATTCGTTTGACGCTTTGTTCAAGTAACTGGCAATACAGCTCATAGCCGATCGCCGCGATGTTGCCCGACTGCTCCGGGCCGAGGATGTTTCCCGCGCCGCGAATCTCCAGATCACGCATGGCGATGCGAAAGCCCGCGCCAAGTTCGCTGAACTGTTCGATGGCCTTCATCCGCCGCGCCGCCGTGCTCGTGAGCGGCCGATCGGGGCTGAGTAGCAAGTAGCAATACGCGTGATGCTTGTATCGTCCGACGCGCCCGCGCAATTGATGGAGGTCGGCCAGGCCGAACATGTCCGCGCGATCGATGAAGATGGTGTTGGCGCTGGGAATGTCGAGGCCCGATTCAATGATCGAGGTGCACACCAGCACGTCGGCCTCAAGGTGCGTGAATTTGAGCATGACGTCTTCAAGTTCGTCGCCATGCATCTGTCCGTGGCCGATCAGATAACGCGCCCCGGGCACCAGGCGTGCCAGGCGATCCGCGACACCCTGTATTGAATGCACCCGGTTGTGTACGAAAAAGACCTGCCCGTCGCGGTTCAGTTCGCGGTTGATCGCATCGCGGATCAACTCATCATTCCACGCGCAAACCTGCGTCGAAATCGCCCGGCGGTCCATCGGCGGTGTCGCAAGGCTGGAGATATCGCGAAGGCCGATCATCGCCATGTGCAGCGTGCGGGGGATCGGCGTCGCCGAGAGCGTGAGCACATCGATGGTTGAGCGCAGGTGCTTGAGCCGCTCCTTGTGCTCAACGCCGAATCGTTGCTCTTCGTCGACAATCACCAACCCCAGATCGGCGAACCCGACATCCTTGGATAGCAGCCGGTGCGTGCCGATCAGGATATCGACGTGCCCCTTCTTCGCCGCCGCCAGAATCGTCTTTTGTTCCTTCGTCGAGCGATATCGATTGATGCTCTCGACCTTGAATGGGTATTCCGACAGACGCTCCTTGAATGTGCGATGGTGTTGATCCGCGAGCACCGTCGTCGGCACCAGCACCGCCACCTGCTTGCCATATTCAATGGCCTTGAACGCCGCCCGCATCGCCAGTTCCGTCTTGCCATATCCCACGTCCCCGCAGAGCAACCGATCCATCGGTCGTGGGCGGGCCATGTCATTCTTGATCTCGCGTACGGCCGTCACCTGATCGGGCGTCGGGGTATAGAGAAATGCGTTGTCGAATTCCATTTGCCAGGTTGTGTCCTGTGGATACGCGATGCCGGGTTGGGACTCTCGCGATGCTTGAATTCGAAGCAAATCGTCCGCCAGATCGGTGATCGCTTCTTCAACCTTCTGCTTCGTGGTCTGCCATCGCGTGCCGCCGAGCTTGGACAGCGTGGGGCGTGTACCGCGCGCACCAATGTATTTCTGGACGAGGTCAATCTGCGTCACCGGAACGTGCATCGTCGCGTCGTCGGCGAACTTGAGCGTGAGATACTCTTCGCTCTTTCGGGCATCGCCCCCCTTGGCCATCGTGCGCATGCCCATGTAGCGGGCAATGCCGTGCAGCACATGCACGACATAATCGCCCTCCTGCAAATCGAGAAACGACTCGATCGGCCGGCCCGCGGCGACCTTCCGCATTCGGCGTTTCTGGCTGTAACGGCGGAAGACTTCGTGGTGCGCGACAACGGTGATCGCTCGCTCGGCGGCGTTGTCCGTCGGCGTCCAGATGAATCCGCTGTGAATCAGCCCGACGCGAGTCTTGACGCGCCGGCCTTCATCTGCGGGTCGGCCATCCTGCGTTACGATCTGACCGATCAGTTCGCGAAGCCGGTCCTCCTCGCCTTGATTGTCGCAAAAGACGACCGTTGCTCGCTCGCTCGCCATCGTGAGCAGTTGCCGCACTGCGTCCGTCGCCTTTGCCTCGAATGGAGGCAGCGACGCGCATTGTAGTTTGACGGTCTGCGAATCCGGCACCGATGCGCTCGGGAACCGGCTGACATGCAACTGCGAAAACGCCTCAAAGTGTTGGAACACGGCCTCAACCGGATAGTGCCCGACCGGATTTCCGATCCGATTCAGCACCGCGCGGCCGATCTCCTGAATCTCAACCGGTTCGAGGAGCACCACAATCGTGTCCGCTGGCAGGAACGACGAGAAATGCGTCGTCTCGCTGGGCTTGAGTCGCCCCGCGTCCGGGGGAAGCGTGATCCGCACTGAATCCATCGTTCGCGCCGACCGCTGCGTGCCCACCTCGAATTGGCGAATGGACTCGATCTGATCGCCGAAAAACTCAATGCGCACAGGATCGGTGTCCGGCGACCAGAACACATCGAGGATGCCTCCGCGCAATGCGAAATCCCCCGGCTCCTCCACCTGATCAAGCCGCTCAAATCCGCGCTCCAGCAAATACTCCGCAATGCGCTCGGGATCGATCGTCTGCCCCACCGCGAGCGACCGACTGTGCGCGTTCAGGCTCTCCACCGTCGGCACCGGCTGGATCAGCGCCTGAATCCCCGTCGTCACCATCGGCGGCGGTTCGCCATTCGGTGGCTGATCGCGCCATTGCAACAACCGCAGACATAACCGTGCCCGCTCCGCGCCGACCTCCGCCGCTCCGACGCCTTCCCCGGGCAGCGTTTCAAATGCAGGGAGAAGATCGGGGGCGCGGGCGGTCAACGTCTCGATGTCGTCAATGGCTTCGTCGGCTTGGTCGGAATGTGCAGTCAGGACCAGCAGCGGGCGTTGAAGTGTTTCGGCAAGCAGTCCCGCCAAAATCGGCGCAGACGATCCCCACAGCCCGGTCGCCGCAAGGGGGGTTGCGGCCGCGCCGAGTCTTTTCGCCAGATCCCTGACGGTCGGATCCGTCACGATCGCATCCGACACCTGCACGGCGCGATTATATCCGCCTCGCAGGGTTGTGGGATGCCGTTGCGACTATGATGCTGCGGAGTTTTTATGGCCTACGTCATCGCTCAACCCTGCATCGGCGTCAAAGACACCGCCTGTGTCGTGGTCTGCCCGGTGGATTGCATCCACCCGACCAAGGACGAGCGCGACCACGGCGATGAGGAAATGCTCTACATCGACCCGGCCGTCTGCATCGACTGCGGCCTGTGCGTGGACGAATGTCCTGTGAAGGCGATCTTTCCCGAACATGAACTACCGGCGGAATGGAAGCACTTCACGAAGATCAATGCGGATTACTACGGGCGATAGAGCTCGTTCATCCATCGCGCAATGAAAAGGCCCGTCGAGTGACTCGACGGGCCGTCTCATTTTGGCGCTTTCTCGAAACAGCGGCGTCTTAGGCCGCGAGGAAGTCGTCTTGCAGCTTCTCCCGAAGCTTCGCCAGGGCGCGGTTCTGGATCTGTCGCACGCGTTCTTTGGTCACGCCGATCATCATGCCGACCTGTTCGAGCGTCTTCGGCTCGACGGGCTGCTCGATCGACGCGATCTGGCCGAGGGCGAACCGCGCCTGGAGAACCTTGTATTCCACCTCGTTCAGATCGGCCGTATTGGTCTGGAGGATGCCGCGAAGCTCCTCGACGCAGGAGACTTCGATGTCTTCCCGCTGCAATTCGAGGTAGTCGCTCTTCTCCAACGCCGGATCAAAGTCCGTCGGGAAGCGGTTGCGATAGCGGCTCGATCGCATGGCCACGCGGCTGAAGCTCTTGAGGATCGCGCGGCAGGCATAGGTGCTGAACTTGAAGCCGCGGCCGCAGTCGAACTTGTCGACACTGCGGAGCAACGCCATGTTGCCCTCGCTGATCAACTCAGCGTAATCAACGTTGCCAAGGCGCGTTCGCTTGGCCATGGCGAGCACGAGCGGGAGGTTCGCCTGCACGATTTCGCATCGCGCGGCGACGGCCTGCTCGTGCCACCACAGCAATTCCTGAGAGGCCCGCGCGGTCAGCCGCTTTCCAATGAAGGCGTCCAAGAGACGGGCCATTCGATACCGGGCATAGTTCAACCGGAGGAAGAGCCGAAGCTCCTGCGAACCGGTGAGGGTGGATTTGTGAATCTCAGCATCGATCGTCTGTTCGCGAATCTCGGAGCTGTTGCACCACGGGCGAATTGACTGTTCGCCGCCAACGGCCTTGCCAAAAAGCTCCTTCGCGGTCTTCGCCTTGGCGAAGGCCGGGTGCTTCTGGTAGTCGTACGGCTCAGAGAGGATTCGATTCAGGCGTTCACGATCTTCGGCCTGGAATTTCGCCAGCACGGACGGGGTCGGCAAGTGGGCCGTCGGTCGTGGTGCAACGCTGGGGTTGACATCATTCGTTCGGCTGTCCGGTGCCATAACATCTGACTCCCGCGACCTCCAAGGGTCGCAATTCAGATGGCTCAGGTCCGAAAGTGCGCGGTGGGGAACGGGCCACATGATCCAACGGATCAATGAGTGGCCGACCGTCGGGCCTGATTCCTTTGCGAGCTTCGTATCATCCGGGGCAGTTGGAAGTCGCTCTAACTTCTTCCACACCGGATTCGGGGTCTGTCTGCTACACGACTCCTAGGGGGGCTTTAACTAAAACTTACAAGTCGAATATAGCACAGGATCGCAAGTAGGCAAATTATGGCTAACGATAAAATGTTCCAGCAAATAAGGGGCTTGTTCTCGGTCAGTCATAAGTCCAGTAATGACAATCTGATATGGAATACGGTTACGCAAACATTTTGGGAACTTTTTTACGCGACATACTGGGTAACATGACTTGTAAGTCTTAATATCGCGCAATGCCGATTCTAGATCACATTGTGAGCTTTTTCACATGGGTAGTTTTCGGGCGAATATGCCCAGTAGTGTGCAAACGCTCACAGGGAGCCGCGTCATTTCATCTGAGGAAGGTATTTTCGAAGCAATTCGACGGCCTTTGGGGAACCTGCCTCGGCCTTACCGAAGCCCTGTTCCCCCCCGGCTGCGACGCTCGCTTGCTGTGCGTCCGCGTAGTTGCTGATCATCATGATGGGGACAGCACTCAGCGCTGGGTCCGCTTTCGCCTGCCGTAGCAGTTCAATCCCTTCGCTGCTGTCGGCAAATACGAGGCGATTGAAAAGCACCAAGGCGTAGGTCCGTTCGCGCATCTTCTTCAGTGCGTCGTCCACAAACATCACGCGGTCGATCTGCACGTCGAAGTGCTTCGTAAGCAACCCGCGGATCATCCCGTGGTCCGGGTCACAGTTTCCAACGTCCAACAACCAGGTTTCTGCCATCGTCGAAATCCCCAAGCCACGCCCTTTGCCCGTCGATAAGGCGTGGAGTAGATTCTAACGGCCCACTCGGTTGTGTGGGTGAATCGGCCCTCAACGGTCAAAGCGAATGAAACTCTCCCAGCGTGTCACCCATCTCGACGAAGCCGCGACACTCGCGGTCGCGGCAAAGGCCGCCGCCCTGAAGCGACAGGGCGTCGATGTCGTTGCCTTCGGTGCCGGCGAGCCCGACTTTGATACGCCCGAGCGAATCAAGGATGCGGCGAATCGCGCACTCGCCGCTGGCCACACCGCCTATGCCAAACCGACCAGTGGCATTCCCGAGGCCCGCGCTGCGGTGTGTGAGAAGTTCCGCCGCGACAACAATCTCACTTATTCCCCCGACGAAGTCATCATCACCGTCGGCGGCAAGGAAGCACTCTTCCTCGCCTTCGCCTCGCTGATCGACCCGGGCGACGAAGTGATCCTGCCCGTGCCTTATTGGGTGAGCTTTGCCGAGCAAATCAAGCTCTGCGGCGGCAAGGTGGTCGCGGTTCAAGGCAGCGATTCCAACGGCCTTCGCCTGACGCCCAATCAAATCGCAGATGCCATCACTGCGCGCACCCGCGTGTTTGTCTTCAACAGCCCCTCAAACCCCGGCGGATTCTCCTATTCACCGGCCGAAGTCCGGGCCATCGCCGATGTTCTCAAAGGCCGCGACATCATTACCTTCGCCGACGAGATGTATGACCGCCTGCTCTACGGCGCGCATCGCGAGTACCTGAGCTTCGCCGCTGTCAGCCCCGAGACCCGCGAAAAGACCATCACATTCAATGCCGCCAGCAAGACCTACGCCATGACTGGCTGGCGCGTCGGCTTCGCAGCCGGCCCGCAGGCGATCATCAAGGGCATGGCCAAGCTACAGACGCACACCACCAGTGGCACCGCGACGTTCATCCAGCATGCGCTCGTCGAGGCACTGACCGGCGACCAATCCGAGGTCGAGCAGATGCGCCGGGCGTTCGAAGAGCGGGGCACGCGAATGTTCGATCGAATCAGCCGGCTGCGCGACGTCTCGTGTGTAAAGCCGACCGGTGCGTTTTATTGTTTTCCGAATGTCTCGGGCGTCTATTCGCGCCTCGGAGTGAAGAACTCGGCCGACTTCTGCACGCTGGCATTGGAAAAGGCGCACGTCGCCATGGTGCCCGGCGTCGCCTTCGGCATGGACACCCACGTGCGACTCTCATTCGCAACGGATATGGCCAGCATTGATAAAGGGCTGGATCGCCTGGAATCGTTGATCGGCGTGCGGTAGGGCGAACCCTCAGCATTCAATTCACGAGTCGCATCGACCGACAACCGCGCTGAAGAGCCCGTGTTGTTCGATCGGCTGTGCTCGTAATCCCGCCCTATTCATCGTCCGCGCAAGATGCCGGAAGTGCGGATACCGAAGCGTCGTGAGAAGCGTGTTGTATTTTTCGGGAAAGTAGTACCCCCGCCCGCGCCACGACGCCGGAATGATGGAGCGCTTGAACAGATCCCATCGAACGCGCCAGCCGTGACGGGAGTGCCGCTCCTTATCAACGATGATCAATGCGCCGCCAGGTGCAATCCATTGTCTCGCCTTCCGCAGCCATTCATCGTCCTGGCGACTCCGCAGATGGCAGAACACCTCGACGAAAAAAACGACGTCAAAGGTCGGGTCGGGCGTAAGCGATTCAAAATCCGCCACGACTGCCCGGCTGCCCACCCGATTTCCAATACGCCGATTGCACGATTCAACACACGGCGGGGCGAAGTCGAGACCGAGGTATTCCATCGGCACACGATTCTGATCGGACGCGTCCAGCAAATACTCGGCCCAGTTACCGACGCCGCACCCAACCTCAAGAACGCGCACGCTTCGGCCGGTTGCATGGTGCCGTGCCTGAATCGCATTCACCACGGTGCGTCGGACGATCTCGCACAATGGCTGCGACGGCCGCGACCGATCAAAATCGGCATGTAGGTCGACAAATTGATCGCGGATTAGCGCCCGGCGCTGGTCTTCGCGCGAACGCGTTGCAAGTGGTTCTCGATTGCGTGTCGGGTTGGCCGGTAGAGTCGCTACTGATGGCTGCATGGTCTGTCCTCAAGGCACTGTTGCGCGATCGTCGCAATTGCCTTGAAGATCGACGGTTTGCCGCCAGTGGCCCGAAGGTGTGCGGGGTCGAGCTGTTTGAAACGGCGAAGATTGCGCCCCCTGATTCAAACCAGGCGCTAACGGGCTATTCCGCCGACGCCGTCTTTGCCTCGCCCGGGCGCCAGGCGATTTCCATCGTGGCCTGCTGCACGTCCATGGCCAGCGTTGCGTTGCCGCCGCCCGCCGCCGTCACATCGATGCGACCGGCCAGCACGAGGTAGTACCCACGATCCGGCTCAAAGCGGGCATCGAACACAATGTCGTGCGTGTCAGTATGCGAAGACGGCCCTTTCATCAGCGTGCTCGTGGCGACGTCCTCCGCCTTGATCGTCTGCCCGACGGAATCCTTGATGAAGAATCGAAGCGCCGACTTTCCGGTCGTTTCAGTTCCGCGAGGGTCTGTCCCGGTTCCGCCGGTGGATTGGGTCTGGGCAAGGCGCAGCTTGAGTTTCACGGCCGCGTCGAGCGGTGCGCCGGTGGTATTGTCGAAGGTGTAGCCAATCTGAAATTCACCCCACGCCGCGCCGCCGTCGCTGGCCTGTGCCGCGCATCGGGCTCCATCCTTGCCGACTAGCGCCGCTTCGCCGCGGGCCGTGCCGGTCTGCCCGGAATTGAACGAGGAATAATTGAAGGCCTCTGCCGTGGGGACGACGAGCGAACCCTTTCCGGCCATCGCCCGGTCTACGTCTGGCCGTTCACTGGCGGGTTTCTTGACGACCATGGTGGAGTCGCCTTCGCCGCAGCCGGTGCCCGTGTAGGCCAGCGCAAGGCATAGGCAGGTGAACTTCGCACATCGGAACGAAAAGGTGTGATTGGTGACCATGATGGGGGCCAGCCTACGGCGCGAATCGGGCGGAGTAAAGCGTCACACGCGGGAGAGGGCGGGTATGATGGTCTTCGGCCTTGTTTGAAAAAGGAGCGTGCCATGCCCGGCTTTCAATTCCCATCGGAACTGCCATCCTTTAATGATGTCCGTACCGAATTCGACCGACTGCTCGACCGCGTCTGGCATGTCGGCCTGAACACCGCTCCGCTGGATGGACAGGACTGGGCTCCGGCCATGGACGTGATCGACGAAGGCGAGCGCTACCGCATCCGCTTGGAAATCCCGGGCCTCACCGGCGATCAGGTCGATGTCTCCATGCTGAACAACACGGTCATTGTTCGCGGCTGCAAGGCGGCCCCGCCGAAGCCTGGGGAAGGCCAGCGCCAACTGCGCGGCGAATGCCGCTTCGGCAGCTTTGCCCGGCGGTACGAGTTTCCGACACCGGTGAGCGAGGATGGAATCTCCGCCACATGCAAATTGGGCGTGTTGGAGGTGACGATCACTAAGCGCCCCGAACCGCGCGGGCGATCAATTCCGGTCAGCGGGCAAGACTAATTCCGACCGACTCCGGGTCTATGCCAGCGCGCGGGCTACGCGATCGCGCAGTTCCGCGATTCGCCGTGCCGGATGCAGCCCCACAAACCACTCCCGCGAATTCGCAACGCGATCCGAGGTGAGTTGCCTCTCGGTTTGAACAATGCGATCTCGCGCCTCGCGCGTCAGCCGCGGCTCATCAAGCCCGAACGCCCTGTTGGCTCGGCGGATGCGCTCGAAGGCGGCGCGTCGTGCAGCGTGATTGCCGACATCGCGTTCGCGCAATTCGTTTGACTCCGCGACAGCCGCTTTCCATTCAGCGACCAGTGTCTTGTCCGGTGATGGCGCGACGCGATGTGGATTCCAATGAATGTCGCGCCGGCGCTGGTGCTCCGCGGCGACGTGCGTCGCGTCGATGCCGAATCTCGGCAATTCAAGTCGAAGCGTGGCTGATGCACACGCGTAAGCCGGTGGCTCCATGGCGAAGAAGCGTTGAATGATGCCGTCGGTTATTTGGTCATACTTCGCCCCGCCGATCCCGTGGATGAACACGTCGCACGCGAGAAGTCGGGCATGAAGCGTAAGCGCAAGGGCTCGCGGTCGAAGTCGCCAATCGCCAAGGGCATTGCTAATTTCAAGGCTCGGGTCGTTCTGCAGCCGGAAACGATCGAACGTGCCGACGGCGGCCTCCTCGGCAAAGAGTTGCAGCGCCGCACCCTGCACCGACACAAACAGACGCCGCCGCGCCGTCGCTCCCAGAAGCAGCCAAAACGGCAATTCGATCCGATCGCCTTGCACCGCGAGATCGGGAATCGGATGCGCCCGGCCGCGAATCCCGCGCCGTTCGCGATAGTCCTCCAACGATTCGTTGTACGCCGATGCAAACCGTGCGGCATCGAGGAGGAGATGCGCGACAAGGGCATGGGCCGACGGACACTCGCCAAAGGTGCGACTGATCGGTGCGATGTCGAGCGATGCGCTAAACGCCCGGTCGATCACGCCGATGCCTCGTGTCCATCGTAAAACGTAAGACTCTTGAGCGGCTGCGTCACCGGCGAACTCACTCGAAAACCGAGACCACAGTGAATCGTCCTTGATCGCTTCGCCGCCGGAAAGGAACTCGTTCCACCACGCGCCCGGTTGGTCGGGCAACTGTTCAAACGCCGACTCCCGTAACGCCGAAAAGCCGGTCCGCGCATCGACCGACACGAATCCATCGCGGATCGCCGGGCGCTGCAGCTCGACGCCGTGCGAGTGATCGCTGTCGACCGCCAGAAATCGCGCCGCTCCGCCCACGCGTTTTGCCAAATCGCTCGCCGCGGCATTCTTGATCCAAACACCGGGATGAAAAAAGGCGGGTTGGTGGCCGGTCATGATGGCCGGGGCATCGCGAACGCATGGCTGCCGCCACTCGCGGATCGGCCGGTCAAGAATCTTTGCATCACAGGTGGAAAGTGCCTTGCGATTGGCCTCGACCATCGCCGGCAGCGAGCCTGCTTGCGGCCAGATTACTAATTCGCCGTCCGTCGACGGTGCGGCGAGGGCGTCAATCGGAGTGGTCAGGCGATGCGCCATGCGGACATGATAGGGGACTAGCGCGTGCTGTGGCGCGACCAGCGGCAACCGGCCAACTCATCGCGGGATTCGCGCGATCGGGCCAACTCGTTCTCGAAGACTTCGAGATAATGCGCCAGTCGCGATTGCGGATCATCGAGGATGCCGCCGAAGTGGCGTGTCGGGTCGATGTAAATCAGCGGCACGGCCAATTCGCAGATCCGCGCACAGGTCATTACAGCCTGCACCCAGAATTGCATCGGAAAGGCGTACCCGACGACCGTCAGGTTCATCCGCGCCATGGCATTCACGCGATAGGCCTTGAATCCGCAGAAGGTGTCGGTCAGTTGCAGCCCGAGGCGGTCGTTGATGATCGCGGTAATGGTCTTGTTGATCTCGCGACGATCCGACGGCGCATCGGTGTTGCCGGGAAGCGTCGCCAGATAGCGTGAACCCGAGATGATGTCAGCGTCATCCTGCGCCGCCCGGGCGATGAACTCGGGAATCTGGCAGGGCTCGTGCTGCTCGTCGCAGTCGATGGTGATGATCCAGTCGTAGCCGCGTTGATGGGCATAGGCGAATGCGTCGATCAGGCTCTGCCCGTACCCACGATTCTCCGGGTGGCGAATGACCGAGATACCGTCAATCCCGTCAAGGATCGCGACCGTGCCGTCCGTCGAGCCGTCGTCCACGACCAGCACGTCGTCGCAATAGCGGCGAACCTCGCGGATCACCCCGGCAACATAGGGTTCCTCATTAAAGACAGGAACGGCCACAAGAACGCGCATGAACTGCTACCTTCGGCAAAGCCCCCTTCGATCGGCAAATCCTGCGGATTTACTCGCTGCATCTTAGACGCGCAGCAACAAAAGTCAACGCGACGCAGGGGTCGGGTACGCCCGGCGCAGGGCGTTGCCGATATACCCGACAGCGCGCGGAGGCGCGTGTCGCAACACAACACTTCCGTTTGTACCGGGGATCGGTGCGCGGGCCGTGATTATTCGGACGTACCGATCCATGCCAAGGCACACGCTCATCGTCTCAAACTCGGATCGATTGGCCGCGCGGGTCTTTGCCGCGCTGTGCATCGGAATCACCCTGTTACTGGTTGCCGCGGGGTGTCAAAGCGGTGGCACGCTAAAGGTCGGCGGCCTTCGCGAGCCGACCATCGACGACGAACTGCGGCAGGGCGATCGCCTCTTTGCTGAGCAGGACGAAGACGGTGCCCGCGCCGTTTATGAGCGGATTGCAATCAAGCAACCCGCCCACGCCGGCGTCAATGCCCGCCTCGGCCGAATGGCCTTCCAGCATGGGAATTATGACGAGGCGGTATCGCGATTTCGCGAAGCCATGAAGGCCGAGCCGGCCAATTTCCATTTTGCCCTGTGCCTCGCCCAGACGCTCAGCCGCGTCGCCACGACTGCGATGGATCGGCCAAGGGCGATGGTCGCAGCGGCCCGCGCCTATCGCCATGCGCAATCGCTGGATCGCACGAATTTCACCGCGACGATTCAGCTTGCCATGTGCTATCGCGAGCAGGGCGATTTCGACAAGGCCTTGGAGACGTTGCGCGAAGCGGCGCGCCTCTACCCGAACGCCGCGCCGATCCACGTGCAGCTCGGAGAGATCTATCATTCGCAGAATGAGTTCGCCAAGGCGCTGGAGGAATACAACCTCGCCCTGAAGAGCGACCCCAAGAACCTCGCCGCCCATAACGGCTGTGGCGTGGTCAACACCGCCCTTGCCGGCACCGGCGGCATCAAGGCCTCCATGGCCCGCGAGCGCGCCGTGGCCCACTTCCGCCGGTCACTGGCGCTGAACAATCAACAGCCGCAAATCCGCGGAATGCTCAATCAGCTGGAGCCGTATCAATGGAAGGCTGTGACAGTGGCGGAAGAGGCGCCGGAATAGCCGGCAGCTCGATCTGAATGGGGCCGAGGAGAAGTGAGCCATTCCATATCTCAGCAAGGCTGATGGTTTGCCTTGCTGCGTCGACGCTGGGGCTCAATCTGATCATTGCGTTTGCGTGCGTTAATGGCTTTCCACTGACATCGATGAATGTGTTCGCTGCCTCCCGAAAGCAGGAGCGGATCCTGGAGTCACCTGCCTGAGCCGCAATCCACCCCACGGGATATGACCCGTTTCGAGTGACAATCTCCACATCAAACGCGAATGAAATCGGCGTCATCTTCTCGAGGCTGACGTCCAGAATTCGATCAGCGTGGCAACCGCTAATCATGCCAAGGCTCTCGGGTTTCATCGTCAGCCAATTACCGCCCTGGACGGAAATCAAGCGTTGAAGCATGGCCGCGTCTTGGGGTGATGGCGTGACGTTGGCGATGACGACCGCATCCGAATAATCAACGCGCACGGTTTGGGTGAATTCCACATCCTTCGACCAGACGACCTTTTCAAAGGGCTCCGCGAGCAACTCGAGTGTGGCGGTGTAAATCAGGGAGTACTTTCCCGCCGGCACATCAAGTGTGCGACACAAGTAGAATCGGTGCTCGCCGTAATCCCCAAGCAAAGGCCGCGCAACACTTCGAGAATCCCACGCCGAAGCTGTGAAATAATCGCGGAATCGTTCGTTGAGGTCATCACGAAGTCGCACGCGCTCGTTCGACAATTCAACACGGAGTGAACTTGAGGACATTCCCTCCCCGGTCCACGACCAATGACCGGTGAACTGGTCCAGAGACAGCTGAATGGGAAACGGTCCCTCCGCAGGCATTCGCGGTCGAACGTCCAGCCGCACATTGGTGATCGACTGATTGAAATAGACATTTTTCTGTTGATCCGAGAGTCGACCTTTGAAGTGCAGCCCCTGAAGAAGATTCAACCATTCGCGCTGCGTCGGCGTAGATTGCCGTTGCGTGAGTTTCTGTTGCTCAAGGCAGACATCGCCAAGATGTGAACATTGGCCGAGTGTGAGTTCACCCTTGCGGAGCTCGTTCCGGATTAGCTCCAACGCATCCTTGTTCCCGTGCTCTGCAAGGTAGACTTGCACGCGAAAAGGCGCAATGTCGAGCCAATCCACTTCCCCGATCGGCACGGTGATTGTCAGTATGGACGTGAGAAAAAACAGGCACGCGATCGAGAGTGGCAACCAACGCACATGGTCGCGGTCCGTCTCGATCTTGTCCCAATCGAGGCCGCCGCCACACTCCGGGCATCGAGCCGTGTAAACGCCAAACAGCACATAGTCGCAGGCAGGGCAGCGGGGTTCGGGACCGGTCCGCCGCCCACGAATGCTCCATACGCCGAGCCCAATGCTCACAACGAGGACGAGGATTCCAAGGACGATCTGAATCACGTGCCACCCTCTTGAGGGACCGCAGCCAATCCCGGCCACTCCCATCGTACAAATTATGTACGAGATCGGGCCGGAGCGTGTTCAAACCACTCAGTCGGGAGGCAACAGGCAGGCGCAACGGGATATTGCGGTCACGACTCCGGATTTTCCAGCCAAATAACGATATCCCCCGCCGTTGTCACCCCCTGCAGCGGTGCGGCGATGTCCGGCCGCGTATCGTTGTCGATGTCGCCCAGTGCGAATCGGCCGGGGGTGAGGTTGCCGTAGTCAATCAGTGCATTCTCGATCCATTGCGGGTTCGGGCCCGTGCTGGTCGGCGTGAACCACCGAAACAGTCCCGAGTTCTTCGCGGCCACGACGATGTCCACCTGCCCGTTTCCGTCGATGTCCGACGCCTTCACATCCACGGGAATTGCTGTCGCGAATTGCGCCAACACGAATCCGCTCCACGCCGTCGTCGCATCCGATGGCCGTTGATACCAGCCGATCTGGCGGCCCGTTGCGTTAAGCGACACGACATCGCTTCGGCCGTCGGCGTTCAAGTCGGCCACAATCACGCGCGAAGCCGCCGGCAGATTCCCCACGGTGAACTTCGACCAGTCGGCCGCGTTGGTCGGTGTAGCCGGGTTGCGATACCACGCAATGCGCGGTTCGATATTGGCATCAGTCGAAGTGCAGATTACATCGAGCTTATTGTCTGAGTTGAAGTCCGCCAGTGCGACGCCCGCCGCGCCGGAACGATTGGCGTTGTCCACATCGGTGCGTGACCAGCCGGCGCCGGTGGCAATGTTCGCCGCCGGACTCTTGAACCAGCACCACCGCGAGAAGTTCTGATTGCATCCAACCACGTCCGGGCCGTTCACTCCGTCGATCTCGCCGATCGCCACATCGACCCACACACCCGACGTCGCGCCATTGCTGTTGTCGAGTGTGCTGCGCGTCCAGTCGCCGGCCGTTCGCGACGCCGCGGGATTTAGCAAGAACACAATTGCATTGTCGCACCCGGCGATCACGTCGCGCCGCCCGTCGCCGTTCAGATCGCCGATGGCCAGTGCCGCCACGCCGGCCAGATCATTCCCCGCGCCGATCGTCACGGCCGTGTAGCTCTCGGTCGTATCCTGGAAAAAGACTGCCACCGTCGGCGCCGAACCGCCCTCGCCGACATAGGCCGCGATGATGTCGAGCTTGGTATCGCCGTCCATGTCGGATAGCGCTGTGAAGACGGGTCGCAACGCCGCGCTGTCATTGACCGTGCGCTGCGTCCAGATGGTCCGCCGGGGGAAGCCCGTGCCGTCGTCGGGCACAAACGGACAACCCGCCCCGCCCGCGGCGAGTAGGAGGACATTAAGACACAACCACTTGGCCACTCGCTGCGACATCAGGATGCTCCGGGGGAATCTTCCTTGGGGCGAGGCAGACGTCATAGCAGTATACTCGGCCAATGCCCGTCGGTTGCTGTGATGCGGCCGTCCATGTCGTATCATGCCCGACCGAGCGGATTTCGGCGAGCAAAGAAAGAGCGGCCAACGAGCCGCACGCGCCAGCAAGCGGTCATTATGGATGACGCGCCGGCAAGCGGCCACGCCGAACACCGAAAATAAGCCCTTGCCAGCGCGCGGGCCTCGTGGGAGCGTTTGAGTAAATGATCGATATCAAGCTGATTCGTGACGAAACCGACAAGGTCCGAAAGGCCATCCGCGACAAAAACATCGCCTGCGACCTCGACCGCCTCATCGCCGTGGACGACCTCCGCCGCGCCATCCAACAGGAGGCCGACCAACTCCGCCAGCAGAGCAACGAACTCTCCAACCAGATCGGCCTCTACAAAAACCCAAAGGGCAAGTGGTATCAGGATGCGCTCGCCAAAGGGACGACCGCCGACCAGATCAAAGCCGAAGGCGACAAAATTCAGGCCGATTCCGCCCGCATCAAGCAGCGCATCAAAGAGCTGGAGGAAGAAGAAAAAACCGTCGCGGAAGACTTCCGCGCCCTCATGCTCACCGCCCCGCAGATTCCCTCGGCAAAGACACCCATCGGCAAGAACGACACGCAAAACGTCGAAGTTCGTCGTGTCGGTGAGCCGCGCACGTTCGACTTCGAGCCGAAGGATCACGTCCAACTCGGCAAGGACTTGAACATCATCGACATCGAGCGCGGAGTGAAGCTTGCGGGCACGCGAAACTACCTCCTCCGCGGCGCAGGCACCATGCTGCATCAGGCCGTGCTGCGCCTGGCGATGGACCTCATTATCGAGCGCGGCTTTGAGCCGATGACCGTGCCCGTCGTCGTCCGCGATGAAATGATGTACGGAACCGGCTACTTCCCCGGCGGTGAAGAGCAGGCCTATCGCTGCGAACGCGACGCCAAGAGCCTCGTCGGAACGGCCGAAGTCTCACTCACCGCCATGTACGGCGATGAAATTCTCGACGAAGCGCAATTGCCCATCCGCCTCGCCGCCGTGTCCACCTGTTTCCGACGAGAAGCCGGTGCCGCGGGCAAGGACACCTACGGCATCTATCGCATCCACTATTTTGAAAAGGTCGAACAGGTCGTCCTCTGCAAAGCGGACGAAGCCGAGAGCGAAAAGCACCACCACGCCATCATCGCCAATGCCGAGGCGGTGCTTCAGAAATTGAATCTTCCCTATCGCGTCATGATGGTCTGCACCGGCGACATGGGCCAGGGCAAGGTGGAGATGTACGATATTGAGACGTGGATGCCGTCGCGAAAGGGCTATGGCGAAACCCACAGCGCCTCGCGCCTCGGCGAGTTCCAGGCCCGTCGGCTCAACCTGCGTTATCGTGGTGCCGACAAGAAGACGTACTTCTGTCACACGCTAAACAACACGGTCATCGCCAGCCCGCGCATCTTGATTCCGATCCTCGAGCAATACCAAAACGCCGACGGCAGCGTGACGGTCCCCGAGGCACTGCGACCCTACATGGGCGGGATGGAACGGATTACGGCGAAGTGATCGCGAAAAATCAAGTGCTGACTACTGATCGTCCCGACCGGTACGATTGTCAATCAACTCAAATCGAACAGACACCATGGTAGTTACACTGATTCGCCCTAAAGCGAGCGTACTTTGGTCTGAATCTAGATCCCCTGCTGGTTCTTCCTGAGTCTCCTGTGCTCTGTTGGAAATGAACCGGCCACCGCCGAATTGGCTCGATTGATGATTCTCGACGATGGACAAAGGCTTTCCAATTCGGCAATCAAGTGCAGCGGCCATTTTCTCTGCTTTCTTCCGCGCGGCGATCAACGCCATGCGACGCGCCTCCTCTCGATGCTTTCGCGCTTCACTAGATCGAAAATCGACACTGTACAAACGGTTGGCCCCCGCTGAGAGCGCCTTTGTAACAAGCTCGTCGTATTTCGCGGTGTCGTGTAGTAGTACCTGGATGGACACCGAAACTTCGTAACCCTTAAAAACGGTCTTGGAATCTTCGCGCTCATATTCAGGGGAGATCTTCACATAATCCGTCTGAACATCTTTTGGATCGATTTGCAGCTCTTTTACAAGCGAGAGAATCTTACGAGCGCGCGTGTCGTTCTCCGACTTAGCTTTGTCGAGACTCATGTCCTGAGTCTCG
Organism: uncultured Planctomycetaceae bacterium; assembly: GCA_964605185.1. Lineage (GTDB taxonomy): Bacteria > Planctomycetota > Phycisphaerae > UBA1845 > UTPLA1 > JACRIM01. Next base: position 42,171 of record CAZSBF010000001.1, on the reverse strand, counting down.
ATGCCGAACAAGAGGACGATCTCGTCGGGCACTATCTTCAATTCGCCAGTGCCACTCACCTCAATACTGGGAGTATTCTCAATGTCGCGACGTGGCTCATTGGCGGCCTGAACACAGAACACGCTGGCAATCACAATCGCATGAAAAGCTTGAACCATTTGTTCGTTCCTTTCTACGAACTGAAGCGGGCCCGCCTCAATTGACTCCGAATTATCACGCCGGTCGGCGTCGCGGCGACTTTTTTTGTCGCGGAAACGCTGGCGATTTGTCTTCAATCCGACGCATTGCCTCGCGATCGAAAACACGCTCTCCACAAGCAGGACACTCGTGGAAGGCCACTCGGCTGGCGACGTAAGGCTTACCCCGGAACTTGCCTTTCACGTCCTTGCAAACGCGACGGATTCTGGAGCTGCCGCAGGTAGGACAGTTTTTGATATGTAGTGTTGTGTTCATAGTGCGTGTTTGGCCGACACAAGGAAATAAAACGACTCCGCGTCGCCATCCTTCGCAAACTTACCCTTGGAGTATATCGGAGTACCAGCCAAATTTGTACTCTGAATCACATAGAGGTATTCACGCCGACCCGGATGAAAGTGACTCGTAGATCGCAACGTCTTGTAGATCCGTTTCGCGTTAGAAATTGACTCGACAACATCCAACTCCGTCAGCGAATCCGACTCCATTTCAATTCGAGCCTTTTCGCTGAATCCATAACGGCCGGCCAATACGGCCCTCTTTATTCGAATCAGTGGGTCAGCCATTGAAGTTCGCTATTCTCTTGACGCGGTAGTCAGTTCGGGCCTTTTCTACTTCTTCCCCTCAATCTCCCCCAGCGCCTCATCAATCACCGCCACCATAAACTCCGCGTCCGCGCTGGTGATGCACATCGGCGGCTTGATCCGCAGCGTGTTGCCGTGCAACCCACCCTTGCCAAGCAGCAGGCCGCGCTCTCGCGCCAATTCCAGCACCTGCGCCGCCTCGGTGTTGGCCGGCTCCTTCGTCATGCGATCGCGCACCAGTTCCACGCCGAGCATCAGCCCCATGCCGCGTACCTCGCCAATAAGCTTGTGCTTGTCCGTCAGCGCCGTCAGGCCGATCTTAAGCTGCGTGCCGACCTTCAGAGCGTTTGCCTGAATGCCCTCCTCGTCGATGATGTCCAGGGTCGCCATGCCGTAGGTCGCCTGCACCGGGTTGCCGCCAAACGTGTTGAAGTGCAGCTTGCCGGTCAGGCTCTTGGCAATCGCCGGTGTTGTCGTTACCGCGCCCAGCGCCGTGCCGTTGCCGATGCCTTTGGCCATGCAAACCATATCCGGCATCACGTCCCAATTCTGGAACCCCCAGAAGTGCGTGCCCGTCCGACCGAAGCCCGTCTGCACTTCGTCGGCGATGCAAAGCCCGCCCGCCTTGCGCACTTCTTCATACACAATCTTGAAGTACTCCGGCGGCGGTGTGACCGCGCCGCCCACGCCCATGATCGGCTCGGCGATGAACGCCGCCACCTTGCCGGGTGTGGTGAACTTGATCAGCTCCCCGATGTCCTTGGCGCACTTCATGTCGCAGCTTGGATACGTCAGCCCCAGCGGGCAGCGATAGCAATACCCCGGCATCCCGTGATGCACGCCGAAGGAGTGCGGCGTCGTGTATTTCCACGTGCTGTGCGCCGTGAGGCCCATCGTCGTCTGCGATCCGCCGTGGTAGGCATTGCGCAGTGCGATCACGTCGTATGCACCGGTGTGCTGCCGGGCCGTTAGAACCGCGAGGTCGTTCGTCTCGCTGCCACTGTTGGTGAAGTACGTCACCTTCAGATCACCGGGCATGTGGTCGGCCAGCTTCTTCGCATACTGCCCGACGGTGGGGTGCAGATAAATCGTCGTCGTGTGTTGCAGCACGCCGACCTGCTCGCGCACGCGCTCGACCACCTTCGGATGACAGTGCCCGACCGACACGGTGACGATGCCGGCAAAGGCGTCGAGATACCGCCGGCCGGTCTCATCCCATAAATACTGCATGTGCCCCTCGACGGCCATGAACGGTTCTTTGTAATAGGTGATCAGCGCCGGCGTGAGATACTGCTGCCGAAGCGCCAGCGTCTCCGCCTTGCTCGGGCCGGTGTAGGGGCGGGGCTTGTGATTACAGACGGGGAGGCTGATTTCTCGGGCCATATGCGAAACCTCAGTCGGAGTTAGGAATCAGCCCCGGGCATCAGGCCAAAGGCATTGCCATCCGATACAATACGATACCATGACCCCATCGATCGCACACGGCTGGGACGAGGAAACACCGGAGGCAAAGGCCCGCTGGTTTCAGTCGCTGACCATTCAGGAACGCCTTCAGATCTTTACGGAATGGAGCCGCTTCGCTCTTGCAATAAACCCAAAGATTGTGGACATCAAACATGCTCGATCGCCTCGACCCGGTATTCAAGTGCTTTCGAAAACATGACGTGAAGTACTTGGTCATCGGTGGTGTCGCGGCCATTGTGCACGGCGTGCCGCGCAACACGTTCGACCTCGACATCCTGATCGAACCGACGCGCGAGAATGCCGAAAGAGTGTTGGCTGCTCTTCTGGAAGCGGGTCTGGGAACCGCGACTCTTACAAATCCAGACGAATTGCTCAAGCATGAAGTGACCATTTTCCGGGATTTCGTGCAAGTCGACGTTCAAACACGCACGCCAGGAATTGAATTTGGCCCGGCATGGACGCGACGTTCGCAGATCGACTATGAAGGCCAGATCCTCTGTGTCGTCTGCCTCGACGACCTGATCGCGTCCAAAACGGCCGCCGGCCGAAAAATTGACCTTGAAGACGTGCGGCTGTTGCAGCCTGACAATTCATAGCAATGCGGGTATCGACTTGGTTCTTGTCAATCGTGCTGGGATTGTCGGGGGAGTGAGGTCAAGGGTCAAAAAGACTCATCGAATGAGCGTCTGTCGTGACCGACCATATGACGGATAAATGCAATTAAGAAGCGGTCTTATGATTCGATGATACACATTAATATTAAGTGTTCGGAACAAGCGCGATGATGACACAAGAACCCGATTGCAGTCTATCGCAAGTCAATCCGCTGGATGCGCAGACTGAAACATCTGTAGTGGATGTTGGCACGATCGAACCGAATACGTCGATTTCCAACTCGCAGTGCCGGATTGAAGTCATTGTTGTCCTTCTTCTTGCGTTTCTGCCAGATCTCTTTAATGCAGCAATTACGATACTCCTGCCGCAACAACCCCATTCATTTCTCTATACTGGGTCACATTTGATCGTTCGGAGTGTGGAGGTCATTGCGCCGGTCCTGTACATCATCTCTCGAAGCGGAGAAAGCTGGAGTCGATTTGGACTTGGTCGTCCTAAGTGGCTTCGGGACATCGTATGGGGCATGTTGACTTACTTCTTAGTAATACTTGCACATCGAATTGTACTTTTCGCGACACCGTTGGGAGAACTCCTTTCTAAAGCTGATCCACTTTCTCTGGGGTCATCCACAGTTTTCGTAAGGCCAGTCGGCACTCTGCAAATAGCGTTGCTCATCGCGGCCAGTCTATTCAATGGCCTTGCCGAAGAACTTGTAATGCGAGGATTCTTGATTCCACGAATTGAGCAAATGCTGCGTTCAACACTACTAAGCGTCATTGTCACCACACTGCTTTTCAGTTCATATCATGTCTATCAGGGAATGTGGGGGATCGTTTCGTCGATGATGGTCGGTCTGATCTTTGGAGTCTTCTTCGCAAGTCGCCGCCTTCTGTGGCCGCTCGTGCTGGCTCATGCGGCTCTTGATTTCGTAGGTTTCCTGAACGTTTGAAACAATCCCTCGGTTTCGGCTTGTGCAGTTTGAAAGCTCGGTGGTGCCCCTGTTGTTTTGCCGGAAGTCCATAGGTGTCCCAGCACAGCTTCTTACGAACCACCTCTACCTTCACCCCTTCCTCATCCTCTTTCCAACCACATCCGGAAAAAAATTTACCTGTCCGCTGCGATAAAAAGTGGACAATCCAGTTCACACTTGACCCTATGTAACTTATAAGCTACACTCATAGTGATGTGCGAAGTCTGGCACTACCTGACTGCATCCGGCAGGAATGTCATCGACGACTGGATGACAGGACTGAAAGATGAGGACGCAGAAGGGCGAATTGCCACAAGAATCGGTCGCCTGAAGGCTGGCAACTTCGGCGATTGCCGCTCGGTTGGGGACGGCGTCTGGGAACTTCGAATCGATTATGGACCGGGTTACCGTCTCTATTACGCCATCGTTGGAAAGTCGGTGGTGTTGCTATTGTGCGGCGGTGACAAGCGGACGCAATCAAACGACATCAAGCGGGCCAAGAACTACTGGATCGACTACAAGAAAAGGACAGCGACCAAATGAAAAGCAAAGCAAGCATTTCGCACGACGAAGTCATGGTTCAGAAACTGCGCAAGAACCCCAAGTTTGCGGCTGCCTACATTAGAGCCGCGTTGGAAGACACTGAGGAGCCAAAAGTCCTGCTTATTGCCCTGAGGCATCTTGCCGAAGCCAGAGGCGGAATTGCCAAAATTGCGAAGGCTGCTCATGTCGAACGTGAAAGCCTCTATCGTGCCCTCTCACCGCGCGGCAATCCAACCCTTGCAACGCTCATGGCCGTCACCAAAGCCCTCGGCCTCACCCTCACCGTCGAACCGGCCGCCTAGTTCGCTTGAGAAGCACACAATCGTTGCTCGTTGCTGCGCGACAAGCCGACAACATCCCTCAAGCCTCAAGCCTCAAGACTTCCTCATCCCCTCCCCAACCCCATCCAGAAAAAACTCCACCCGCCCGCAGTGCGTGCAGACATACACATCAAACGCCTCCCGATGCTTGAACAGTTCAAACAGCCCGCCCAGAAAGTCGAAGGCCCGCGTGCCTTCGTGGAATTGCTTCGTCCCGCCGAATTCCATCGCCACGCTGCATCGCGGGCAACTGACATGATCTCTCGTCGTACCAGCCATCGTTTCCTCCAATCATCCAGCGCGCGTCGGCCATGCCCTCGGGCATCCCTCCGCCGCAACTAAATACATACCACATGGCCGCCAGCCTGGCCGTTACAAACCAACCCCATTCTTGGAACCGCCATTCGCGCCGCCGCCAATCCCCCGGCACACGATTGAAGCCGGAAAATGTTACAAATCCCCAAACCGCATTGGCGCTCCAGAATCGGCATTCGCCCTGAAACGGCGAGCAAGACTGATAGGTGTCAATGAGAGAAAGAGAGGGGACCATCCCATGTGCGACAATGTGTCAACTCAGCTCACCGATCAAACACTGCCACGCGGCAGCTCAGCCCATCTCAACCATGCACGCCGGGAAACGCCAGCACACGCCAGCTGTTTTCATCAAAAGGGCGTCAATTTGCCCAATATGCGGTTCAAGCACGCTGCTCCTACGATTCGCGCAGCGACGGCGTCCTCTCCTCGGTGCCTTCGTGCCTCTGTGCCTCGATCCAAACCGTTTGTGCGTTTTTGTGCGCGCCAGCCCGTTTTTTGTGGTTTTTTGTGGGGGTAGTTTTTTTAACACAAACGGCCGCCGCCGCCATCACGTTGCGGGCCTATGCACTTTTTTGCAGGGTGTATTTTTTCTCGGGGGCCCGCTCGTGCTATCCTCCCGCCCATGCAATTCGACTTTGTTGACCTGCCCAATCGCGTTCGCCTCGGCAAGAACGTCTACCTCGCCCCCACGGCCTACGTCGGCGGCGAAGTCACCCTCGGCGACGACTGCACCGTCATGCACCACGTCGTCATTCGCGGCGACGTCTCCGCCATCACCGTCGGTGCCCGCTGCAACATTCAGGATGGCACCGTGCTTCACACCAATCGCGGCGTCCCGATGGACATCGAAGACGACGTCAGCATCGGCCATCGCGCTGTCGTGCATTGTCGACGCGTCGGCCGCGGCACGCTCATCGGCATCGGCTCCATCGTGCTCGACGACTGCGAGATCGGCCCGGGCTGCCTGATCGCCGCCGGCGCGGTGCTTCCTCCGCGAACCATCGTGCCCGCCAACAAGGTCGTCATGGGCATCCCCGGAAAGATCGTTCGCGATGTGAATGAAATGGAGCGAACCTACTTCGCGGAAGTCACGGCCAGCTATCTGCACCTCGGCCGGTTGCACGGTTCCGGGGCCTATCCGAACCACGCGCCGTCCGCGTGAATGCGTGGCGATATTATCGACCACGCTTGACTCGCCCGGCTCCAACGCGAACACTTCCCTGCAATGACCAAGTTGCCACAACTCAGCATCTTCTTCCCGTGCTACAACGAAGAGGCCAACGTCGAGCGCACCACGCGCAACGCCGTCGATGCCGCGCGGAAGTACGCCGACCAGTGGGAGGTCATCATCGTTAATGATGGCAGCAAGGATCGAACCGCCGAGATCGCCGAGCGACTCGTCAAAGAGATTCCCGGCGTTCGCGCCGTCCACAACAATCCCAATCTCGGCTATGGCGGCGCGGTCGCCCGCGGGCTGAAGGAATCCCGCATGGAGTGGATCTTCTTCACCGACGGCGACGGCCAGTTCGACATGATGGAGATCGACAAACTCGTGGGCCTGCTCGACCGCTGCGACTTCCCGGTCGGCTATCGCATCAAGCGGGCCGACAATTTCCTGCGAAAGTCCAACGCCTTCTGCTGGGGCACGTTGGTGCGGGCCCTCTTCGGCCTCCGCGTCCGCGACATCGACTGCGCGTTCAAGCTACTGCCCCGAAGCCTCATTGCCCAGGTTGAGTTGAAGAGCCGCGGTGCCCTGATCAGCACGGAACTCCTCGCCCGCGCCAAATATCGCGGCCTGCGAATCGCCGAAGTCGGCGTGAACCACTACCCCCGCACGGCCGGCCAGCAGACCGGCGCGAACTTCAAAGTCATCCTTCGGGCATTTCGAGAATTGTTCAAGCTGCGAACAGACATCCGGCGGGAAGGCATGCCGGGGCCGAAAGAGTAGTGCTGGCTACGGTCGTATGACCACTTGCGACTGGTTCAGCACCATCAACTCATAGACCATGTTCACATCCGCCGCGGCCATGCGCACGCAGCCCATGGATTTATCCTGGCCGATGCTGCTCGCGTCGATGGTGCCGTGGATGCCGAAGCCGGTCTTGCCGATGGCCTCGCCGTCGGTGCCGTGCAGGCCGATCCATCGTTCGCCGATCGGGTTCTCCGGATCGTCGGCGAGGTAGTGTCGATTCGTGTTCGGGTCGGTCCAGTCGGGGTTGCGCAGTTTGTTGTTCACCAGCCACGTGCCGGTCGGCGTGTACCCATTCGCACCGAGGCCGACCGGGAACGAGCGGACGTACAAGTCGCCGAGGTAGATGTCCATGCGATGATCGCTCTTGTCGATCACGGCGCGGAATGGGCCGCGAATGACCTTGAGTCGCTGGCCAATCTGCAGCCGGTTCGCCTCTTTGATCTGGTTGACGCTCGCTAGTAGCTCTTCGGTGATGCCATGTCGCGCCGAGATGCCGTTGAGCGTGTCACCCGAGGTCACGGTGTACGTCGTCGTCATCGGGTCGCCGGTGTTGGTCGCCCGGCTGAACAGCAGTCCCTCGGCGGCGCGGCCGAGTTCGGTGCGGATGAAGTCTTCCTCGGCAGGGGGGAGGCCGCGATCGAGGGCTTTGCTCAGAGTTGATCGAGCGCCGATGAAGTCGCCCTTGCCGAACATCGTTCGCCCGGCGGCGAGCAGCGTCATCGCATCGGCCGGTCCGCTTGCCTGCATCGAGGGCGCCTCAACAGTTCGCAGGGCGGCAGGAGCCGGTGTGGCGGCGACCTTGGACGCGACCGTCATCTCCACGGAATGGTCGCCGACCGACGGCGAATTGGCCCGTACGGCCGACGCGGCATCCGCGACGACGGCGTCAGCTTGTGGCGGCTCTGCGTTTGGTTCTGAAGGCGGGGCGATCGGCTGAGCGGCGCTCTCGGCCTCAACCTTCTTGATGATCTCCGAGATCGGGCGCGTGGCGCGAAGCGGCGTTGGCTTCGAATTAGCGGAATCGACGGCCACCTGTTCCGTCGTAGTAGGTGTCGCTCGCGTGGCACGCCATGCATAGCCGCCCCAGACGAGCAGCGCCAGCGCCGCGGTGCCGACAAGCAATGAAATCGAACGCGAACGAGACGAAGAATCCGATGCCACGAGTGGTCAACTCCTTACCGCCTCAAGGCTCTTGGCCCGTCGGCTTTGCTGCCTGAAAGAAGAGTGCGGTAGCCTACCGCGCCGCACGACTGAATCAAGCGCCGAACGCGCAAAACACGGCCGCAGATTTCACAAGCCGCCGGTTTCTCTGACGAATACAATCCGGCTTCGGTTCGCGAACCGTTTCCTTGTGTTTCGACTTTTCGACGTCTCGAATTTTCGGCGTTTCCATTGCACACACCCACTCGCAGCACCATTCTCGCCGGTCCCATCCGCTCTGCCGTGTTGTGGCTCGCATTGCCGGTGCTGGGCGAGCAGGCCCTCAATGCCTGCGTGGGATGGAACGATACGCTCATTGCAGGTCGCATCTCGGCCGAAGCGACAGACGCCGTGGGCCTTGCCGCCTACATCAGTTGGTTCATGGGCATGATCGGCTGGATGGTTGATACAGGGGCGACGGTAATCGTCGCGCGGGCCGTGGGAGCAGGCAACCGCGACGAAGCCCGGCGGGCGACCAATCAGGCCGTCTGTCTTTCTGTGCTTCTCGGTGCAGGTGGGATGGTCGGCATCAACATCGCCGCCCCGTCGATCGCCCGAATGATGAACCTGCCCGCGGAGGCCGCCGGCATCGCCACGAACTTCATGCGGATCGAGACCATCGGCTACATCGGAGGGGCCATCTCATTCGCATTGGCCGCATGCCTTCGCGGGGCGGGGGACACCCGAACGCCGATGATGATCTTTGGCGGTGTCAACGTCGTGAACGTCTTGTTCACGTGGCTGCTGACGTTCGGACTGGGTCCGATTCCAGCCCTGGGGACGAACGGCATCGCCTGGGGCACGGCCATTGCCCGATGGACTGGCGGCATTGCATTCGTCTGGCTGATGCAGCGCGAGGCCCGGCTGGGCGAGCGCGACCCGGCCCATGCGCGGCCGCATCAATACCTCAAGCTGTCGCTTCCCATGCTGCGGCCGGATCGGTCGATGCTCTCGCGGATTCTCTCCATCGGCCTGCCAGCTGCGGCGGATGGGGCGCTGGCGTTCAGCGGGCACTTCGTTTTTATGATGATCGTGACGCGGGTGCCGTCAACGTTTACGCCGACCGTGCTCTACGCAGCGCATATCGTCGGCATTCGTATTGAATCGCTCAGCTACCTCCCCGCGCAGGCCTGGAGCGTCGCGGCGTCGACGATGGTCGGGCAAAACCTCGGCGCGGGGAACCCGCAGCGTTCGCGCCAGGCCGCGAACGAAGCGGTGAAGCAGGCGGCGATGCTGCTCTCGCTTACTGGGCTTCTTTATTTCTTCGCCGCGCGGCCGTTGTACATGATTCTGTCGAACGACCCGGCCGTCTGGGATTGCGGCGTCCCGGCGCTGAAGGGGCTGGCTTGTGTGCAGATTCCGCTGGCGGTGCTGATCGTCTATCTCGGCGCGCTGCGCGGCGCGGGCGACACGCGCACGCCGATGCTCATCACAGGCGCCGGTGTGTTCCTGCTGCGCGTGCCGGTGGCGTACCTCTGCGGCGTCGTGTTAAAGGGCGGCCTGCTTGGCGCGTGGATGGGGATGTTCACTGATATCGTGGTGCGCTCGGGGTTGTTGTGGTGGCGGTTCCGGAGCGGAAGATGGGCGAGGGTGAGGGTTTAATCATGGACTAGAGGTTTTGTTGAAGCCGACCTGTCGAACTGATTGGCAAAGCGGGCGTAAGATATTGAGTCATGCAAGAGCTGGCCGACAACAAGACCCCTCGATGCCTTGTTTGCGACTATCCACTGGTGGGGCTGAGCGAGCCCCGATGTTCGGAGTGCGGGCAGGCATTCGATCTCGCCGATTCGACTTCGTATTACTTCGGCGATCGATCCATGGGGCCGGTCGCTCAGTTCTTTTCAAAGCCACCAGGCACTGTTTTTCTTGCTTCATGTGTTTCCACGGCACTAGCCACTCTGCTGTCGACAGCAGTTCCGGGAGGGTTGTCTTGGCTGATTGGTATCACGATCCTTTTGTGGATTCTGTTGGCGGGCATTTGGTGGGTTCGCCTGATTGGCCTTATTATCGTCGCGGTAAGCCATCAGTTTTGTGGTTCAGCGAGGCTTCGAGCACATTGGAGAAAATGGTCCACCGGCCCTGCGCTCCTTGTAGTCTCGATTGTTCTATGCGTGTTTCAAGTTCCACTGTGGCTCACGTTTGCTGTTTCCAAGTCCTCAATGGACCAACTTGCCGCTAAGGTCATCCAGAACGCCGCTCCGATCAAGGGGCCGATCTGGATCGGGATCGTTCCAGCAAGAGACTGCGAACCGATCCCCGGCGGAATGCGCTTCGGTATTGCCTGGTCTGGTCCCTTTGAGAAAGGCGGCTTTGCATACCTTGTCACGCCTCCCAACCCGGTTACGCAGACAAATCCAATTGTATTTGGAAGCGACCTGTACTATCACATGTACGCAAATTGGTACACGTGGCGTGAGGAATTCTGACGATCATTTTTTCTATGAAAGTCACAGCCCCCAACGACACACCCATTTGGTCAAGGGATTAGTCGGAGAGTTCGTCTAAGTCTGCAAGGTCCTTCGGACGACCACTTGCCTTTTTGTTCTTGCGAAGGTCTTCCAGGTTGATGACTGCAACGGGGATACCGTCAATCTCAGCAGCGATCCGTCGCTCATAGCATTCGGAAAACTCGACGCCGGAGATGCCCGTCAGCACTTCAATTCGCATGGGCGGAATCCCCATGCGCGCGACATTTCGTTTGTTTTCAAAAAACGACGGGTCTTTCGAGGCGTCCCCAAAACCAAACGCACTCAATGCTGAAATGACTCGGGTTGCATTCTCGCGCGTAGGTTCTACCCAAACATCCATGTCGCCGGTCGTGCGGATGTGACCGTGATAGCCCACCGCATAGCCGCCGATCAACAAATACCGCACGCTATTCGAGTTGAGCAAACTCAAGAACTCTTTGAAGTCGCTCGGTAGTCGGATCGTAGCCATACATGATCTGCCGGAGGGTTTCGATGGCCTCGAATCGTTCGTTCGGTGTCCGCTGACGCCAATACTCCACGGAGTTCTCCGTTTCGTCCAGCGATCCGAGCTGGAATGCCGATCGGTCCACTCGAAGGTCATCGATCATAGATGTGAATCCCAATGCAATGAGATCGGTCCCCAACACCAATATTGTATCGTGCAACGTCGGCGATTCGTAAGAGAAAAATGCAGTCAGGGTGTTATTTCTACGCCCCAAGCACTGCTAGCGGAATCACCCCCGCTTGCGGCATGGCTTGCTGCGTCTGCGTGTAGACGTCGTCGTATTGGCCTTCGAGGTAATCGCGCTTCGGGCCCGAGCGGATGTGGTCCCACGGCAGCACTTCGTCGTAGGCCCGTTCGCGGTGGGCGTACCAGTCGGGGTTTATGCCGGTGTCGTCGAAAGCACGACGCCAGATGGAGTAGTCGAAGCACTCGTCCCAGCCATCCATGCGGGCGCCGAGTTCGTAGGCTCGCTGAATGGTCGCACTGAGTTTGCGGTCGCCGCGTGAGAGAACGGCTTCGAGAATTGAACGCTTGGGGTCGTGCGTGCTGACCCGGGCGGCCTTGGTTCGACCGTTGCGCGATGCCTCCGAGAGGATTCGCCTTGCGTTCTCGAAATACTCCACGCGCGGCTGGGCGGCCCATTGGAAGGGCGTGTACGGTTTCGGCACCAGCCAGCCAACGCTGGCGTTGATCCGCGCCGGCGGCTTACCGATGCGCTTGCGCACGAACGCCATCTCGACCGACAGATCGTAAATCCCGCGAATGTCGTCATCGGTTTCGCCAGGGAAGCCGACCATGAAGTACGCCTTGATCCGGCTCCAGCCCGCCTTGTAGCACTCGAGGATGCCGTCCATGAGATTGCCGTCGGTGACCTTCTTGCGAATCGCCGCGCGGAGTTTGTCACGGGCTGCTTCAATGGCGATGGTCAGGCCGGCCTTTCGCACGGAGTTCGACATCCACGGAATGTTCTGCAGCATTTTGTCCACGCGCAGGCTCGGCATCGAGATGTTCACGTGGTTGGGGCCGAATCGCTCGTTGACGCGCTGCGAAAGCTCCTTCAGGTGCGGGTAGTCCGCCGTCGAAAGGCTGAGCAGGCCGCATTCGTTGTGGCCGGTGGTGCGGTATTGCTCTTCGAGGATCTCCATGATCTTCTCGACGGAGCGCACGCCGACGGGGCGCTTGGTGTAGCCCGCGTGACAGAACCGGCACCGTTGCGGGCAGCCGCGCATGACTTCGACGGCCATTCGGTCGTGCACGACTTCGACGTAGGGCAGGAGCGGCCGAGTCGGGAAGGGGGCGTTTTCGAAGTCGAGCGTTTGGCAGCGTTCGATAGGAATGAGGCTTGTGGCTTGAGGCCTGAGACTAGAGGAAACCTCGCGGATGGTGCCGTCGTCGTTGTACGTCACGCGATAGTGCGACGGGGCATAGGCCCAGGGGAATCGCTCGGCCATGATTGGGATCATGTCGCGGCGGCGGACGCCGTTGGACTTGAGTTCTTTGTACAGCGCCAGGATCGCTGCCATGGATTCTTCGCCATCGCCGATGACGACGAGATCGACGAAGTCCGCGACCGGCTCGGGGTTGTCGGCCTGCGGTCCGCCGACGATGACGAGAGGGTGTCGGTCGTCGCGCTCGCCGGCACGGAGTGGGATGCCCGCGAGATCGAGCATCGCCAGCATGTTGGTGAACCCCAGTTCATATTGAAGCGAGACGGCGAAGATGTCGGCCTCGCTCGCGGGCTGTCGCGTGTCCCAGGTGAAGAGCGGCAGGCCCTTTGCACGCATCACCTTCTCGGCGTCGATCCATGGCGAATAAACTCGCTCGGCGCAGACGCCCGGCGTGTGGTTGCAGAGCCAGTAGATGATCTGGCAGCCGAGGTGCGACATGCCGATCGTGTAGGCATCGGGGAAGGCGATTACGACGCGGACGTCGGCCCGCTGCCAGTCGCCCTCGCGGACGAGCTGGTTGAACTCGCGGCCGATGTACTGGCCCGGCGTGGTGACGTAGGGCAGCAGTTCATCGCTGATGCGTTGTCGCAGGGTCGTCATGGTGTGGTCCGCCTGTGAATCCCGAACACGGCACGCGGAGACCGGATTGTATTCGATTATCCGGTCCTTGGAGCGGTAATTAGCGAGGCACCCCGTTCAGTAAATCGTGCCATAGTCCCAGTTGAAATAAGGTGTGGCCGGGGCCTAGAATGTTCAGAGACATTCCTCGCAAGGATTTCCGCCTGCCTCGCTGCCAGAAATCGACGCGAATAATCGCGTCCACACCAGAACGGCCGACCACCCCGCCAGGCCTGGACTGATAAGGAGAACTCGCCCCCGCCGAAAAAAACGCGAAAGTGCTTTGCGGACAGAGGTTTGTGAAAGCGAACGACCTTGACCGGTATCGGGGCGATGGGATATGATAAGTCAATTGGGGATAAGTAGTTCACGCCTGAACCGCGATGCGGTTCACCGCCCTGCCTGCAAAAAGCCCAGCGTCGGAGGATAATCCATGAATCGTCTGCCTCTTTCCAGAGCCAGAGTCTATGCCTGCATCGCACTGACTATCGTCGTTGCCGGTAGTGGTATGACCTGTCCTCCCGGTGGCGGTGATGGTGGTTTGTCGCCCACACCACCTCCGGGCAATCGCCCTCCCCGCATCTACATTACAAACGTAGTTCCGACACAGGTCCTGTTGGGTGAACTTGTTGGCATCACGATAACTGGCGAAGACGCAGAAGACGCCGCTGTGGCGCGGGTGTTTGCTTCGACCTCCGACAATCCCACGACTGCGGAGGAAGTTGAGATTCAGAGCGGCATCCCGTTCGGCCCTGGTGAGTCGAGCACGGCAATCACCTGGGATACGTCAACCATAAACGTCGGTACATATAATATTTTTGCAGAAATTGATGACCGCACCTACAACCCGGACGACGGCACAGGCAATCCGCCTGTTCGAGTCGTTGCGGCCAGTCAGGTGACGATCACGCCGCCCGGCACCGAAGATGAAAACACGCCGCCTACTTTGGCGGTGGATTTGCCCTCGATCGACATCGGACTCAGCAATAATGATCAATTGACAATCAGTTATGTGACAGGTGACGCGGAAAGCGACACCGATACGCTCACGATTACGTACCTCTTCGACCGAGACCGCGATCCGTCGAACGATTCAACGCAAGTACCGATTATCGTGGGCGCAGATGTTATTGCGGCGGGAACTCTTGCCCCTGGAACTCAGGCGGCACAGCAAACTAATATCCTCATCGACCTCAGTGTCCTTCCGTTCAGATCGGATACGGATGAATTGGGGCGTCCGCTGCCATATTTTGTGCGTGTTCAGGTCAGTGACGGCGCCGGTGGGGTCGTGAATGGGTATGCGTCAGGCGCGGTCCAGCTTCTGGCATCGGCCTCGGGTGTGATCGACCTCCTGTCCGTCGGCGGCCGAACGGCTGGTGCGACGTTTCAGGGATTCGGCGGCACACCGGTCGACGCGCGTGACGGCGATCGTGCGGGCAGCGCGTTTGCCCCACTCGGTGACCTCGACGGCGACGGCCTTGACGACTTTGCCATTGTGGCGGAAACCGCGTCTCCGTTCGGTTTGCAGGGTGTTGGACAGGTGTACTCGATCTACGGACGCGCTCGTCGAATTGATGCAGCCGTCCCCAATGCGGCGTTCACGCAGGGCCGGTTCTCCGGTGTGTTGTCCTTGAACACCGTGGGAAGCTGGATCGACTTTCCTCCGAGCGACCCCCGGTTCCGCGACTATTTCAAGATCCGCGGAAACGCCATGCCCAATTCGCACGAAGGCAGCACAACGAACAATACGCTGGGTATTACTTCCGTGGTGGCTATGCCGGACGTGACAAACGACCTTGTGGCCTTGCCGACGGGCCAACAAGTAGGACGCCCCGAGATGTTTGCCGGCGCTCCTTATAGTGAGGACATCTCGGATATCGAAGACTTGGATCCGTGTGATACCTGCAGTTACCCAACGACAGAGGTTCCAGGGATTACGCTGTTCACGAATATCAGGCAAACCGAGCCGGACCAGCCTATTACCGGGCAAATCAACGGCATCAACCTTCAAACGCCAAGCGGTGGATGGGTTCCCGGCATCCCTGGTTCGAACTCCAATTTGGTCAATGTGGTTTTTAACGGGCTGAACCAGACGCGGGTTCTCGACATCAACGGGTTAACGATCAATATTTCAGGTCGCATACTGGGTGTACCAAACAATCAGCCGGCAAGCATGGATATTACCGTGCAATTCGACGATATGGCTGGATATTCCGTCACATTTTCGGGAGTTCTTACGCAAAACGGCGGGAATTTCACCGACGTGCAGCTTGAGATCGTCGGCGGCCTCAATGGCGGTCCGCTCGATCCGCTTCCCATCGGACCGGCCGGAAAACTGCCACCGTCTGTTTACGACGGACGGTTCGGCCTCTTTTTCAAGATTGATTCGTCTGGCGACTTTCAGATCAACTCGGCAAACATCGAACTGCTTGGAACGCTGGCCGACACGGAAATTCGACCAGTTGGCTTTGCATATAATGACGGACTGCCATTCCCATTGTCGGGCAATGAGTCGTGCCCATCGGTTGATCCTGCACCGCTCAATCCATTCTCGCTTCAGTCGCTTGCTTCTTCGCTCGGTGACTCAAGGTGGAGAGGCGTTGCACCGCCGCCGTTCAACAACATTGACAATCCGTTTCAATTGCGAAACGCCGGCGAGCTTATTTATGACGAGGTGCTGTTTGGTCACCGTGACACAGATATCAACGTCTTTCCGGGAATCGCCGGGAACCGCAACAATGACGAGGGAATGGGAGCCTATGAAACCGGGCTTGTTTACATGATGTCCAGCAATCAGCTGGTCCTTGAGCAGAATCCTGACGGCACATGGAATGGTAATGGTTGCCCTGTTCAGCCCCTTGGACAATTCGGGCAAAAGTACGGACCCTGCCTGAATGATGCAATCAAAGGCGCGCGCTTCCGCGGTGCCTGGTACTCACCGGATGGCGTCGGCGACGGACTCGGGGTGACGGGCGGATTTCCGGTCAGTCCCTATGAGCCGAACTCCCTATTCGGCTACACGGTTGACGTGATGCCGGATCTGAACGGCATTTTCAGCCCCACGGGAGAACTTGTCATTTCGGCTCCTGCCGCATCGTCGGGCTATTCCATCGGTCTGAGTGATGTCACCACCGCATTGCAAGGCGTCTATGACTCGACCGATCGTTCCCGTATCGCGACTTTTGACGTCGGTCGAGAGTTTTCGCGGGTAACGGCTTGTTATCTCACGTTGGTCGGTACGGGGGTTAATTTGCCGCGAATGCGCCTTACGCTGCTTGACGACAACGACGACCCGATCCCCGGTGCCGATACCACGTTGCAGTTCTGGAGCGGAGCGGATGCGAATGGCAACACCACTTATGCTGCGTATTACGGAGACTCATCAGAATTGAGCTTTCCGAGGGTTTCGTTCAATATTAGTGGACAGCAGATGCGATTTCCTGGATTGGCCGGTGCCGACTTTGGCTCGTCCATTGTCAGCGCAGACATCGGTCCGATCTTGACGAGTGGCGTCGGAAAGATCCAGCTGGAAGTGCTCCCAAACACCAACGTCGGGCGATGCTGCATTCCAGCCGGGGTTAATTGTAACTGCGAAAACTTGACTGAGTTTGACTGCTTCCAATTGAACGGAGTGTTCAGCGGGCATGGAACGAGTTGCAGCAGTCAAGGACCCTGCGGACCCGGATCATGCACTCCGGCGCCGACCGGTCCGCCGCCACTTAGGCCCGAAGAAGGAGCCTATCCGGTGCGAGATCCCGAAGTCACCATTACTCAGGCGTTCTTGACCATTGAAGGAACAGGTGCGGGTCGGGGCAACGTCTGGATTATTGAAGGACAGGACTATAGTTCGGATACAAGCATTGCTGCTCTTTGCAATGCGTCGTTGATTAACACCGGCGGAGACGGCGAAACCGGCGATGCGCGACCGATGTCCTGGCCGTCAACCGGCTGCGATGTGGATCCAAATCCGAATATTCGCGAATACTGCTACCCGCAGAACCTTGCCTGGTTGGCGGGCGAACTCGGTGGCGATGCCTTTGGCTGGGCTCACTCGGCCGGCGATCCAAATATCGATGCCGTTCCGGACTTGGTTTGCGGTTCCCCACTTGCTGATTGTGTTGCCTATGGCAGCATTCACCCGACACCGACACCCCCGGCGCCAAATACGATTGACTTGGGCAACTGTCCTCCGCAGGAGTCCGGCGTGAACAAGCGCGTCAACAATGGTAAGGTGTTTCTCATTTACGGTACACCGACGTTGCAGAACGGCGCTCCATGCCTTTACGAACGGTTCGAAGTCCGCGGATCGCATGACGAGGACCAGTTCGGCCGCGTTCAGGGCAGTGCAGGTGACGTCAACGGTGACAGCATTTCCGACATCTTTTTCGCCGCCGAACGCTACGACGCAATCGACAATATTGCCGGAGACGGTGTGAACATACCGAACAAGGGCATAGATGCTGGTTTTGTAGGCATCATGTTTGGCCGGGCAACGGGCCTTACGGGCGAAATCGCCGTGAATTGCGAACGCATCGGAACAAGCAATTATCCCGGTGTGAAGTTTATCGGTGGATCGACGGGCGTGCGCCTCGGCGGTAGCCAACCATCGCGTTCAAACCAACTCTTCTACCCGGATACCGGATTCCCGATTAATCGCTACAAGCCGTTGGTCAAGATTATTGAGAACGGCCAGCACGGTGTTTCGAGTGCCGGCGACTACAATCAGGATGGGCTTTCAGACCTCCTGATCACGGCTCCGGGTCAGAAATGGCCGGCGGCTTCCGTTGAGTTTAACGGGCCCGTCGCCGATGGCGCCACGATTACCATCATCGGCACTTCGACCACGCGAGTTTTCGAATTCGACGTTGACGGCGTGTTCGGGGCGACCAATATCCCCGTTCAGCCCGTGTCGCTTGCCGCATTGGATGCACAGGAGGCGTTCTATCAGGCACTCGTTCGCCTCGACGACGAAGGCCTCAACGCGGCCGGCGTCACATCGAGAACGAATTTCCCCGAACCACTGCCGGATACGCCGACGGTGCGATTCGTCGGCCGAACCGCCGGCACCTTTAATGTGACCACTAATTCTCCAGTGATCGGAATTGAGTTGTCAGAGCGACTGGGCGTTGCCTACCTGATCTTTGGGAACACGTCGCTCCTTAACAACAAGACGTTCTATCTGCCGGATGACATCAACCGTCGCGTGAGTGGCAATCGTGTCCTGAAGGGCATGGTCATGGTTTCGCCGTATGAAAAGAATACGCTGGCCGAAAGCGACACGCTGTTTGATCCGCTTGAGACACCCGATGAGGCTCCGATCGAAGCGGTGTCGCGAATCGGTGACGTCGATGGCGACGGCTTCCCGGATATCATCGTCGGTGCACCGCAAGCCGACCTAATCAATATCGTGTCGCCGGATCAGCGCCGACAATCGTCGGGCGAAGCCTACTTGATCTACGGTAATCAGGTTGGTCTCAACGCTGCCAACGCCCCGTAAACAAAGGGACACTTGGAGAGACAATTCATGACGGCCGGTCCTTCGGGGCCGGCCGTTTCTTTGCGCCGGCGTATCGCCTGCGATTTGACGCCTCCGATTCGCGGGCGGTACGCTTTCGCCATGCTTAAAGTGCTCATCGCGGACAAGTTCGAAAAGAGCGGCGTCGAGGCTCTTACAAATGACGGCATCGAGGTCGTCTATGAACCCGACCTCAAGGGCGACACGCTGCGCGAGGCCCTGGTGCGCACGGCCGCGCCGGTGCTGGTCGTCCGCGGCACGGAGGTGACCGGCGACATGCTGGCGGCATCGCCGCATCTGGGGCTGATCGTACGGGCTGGTGCGGGCTTCAACACCATCGACGTAGCCGCCGCGTCGGCGCGCGGGATCGTCGTTTCCAATTGCCCCGGCAAGAACGCCGTCGCCGTCGCCGAACTCACCATGGGCCTCATCATCGCCCTTGATCGGCGAATCGCGGAAAACGTCACCGATCTCCGCGGCGGCACGTGGAACAAGAAGGAATACTCCAACGCTCGCGGCCTCAAGGACCGCACCCTCGGCATCATCGGCATGGGATTGATCGGCCAAGCCGTCGTTCAGCGGGCCAAGGCCTTCGACATGCGTGTGATCGCTTGGAGCCGTTCGCTATCGCGCCATGCGGCGGCCGAACTTGGCGTGCAGTATTGCGACGACCCCGGCGAGGTGGCTGCGAATTGCGACATTCTTAGCGTTCACCTGGCGGCCGCGAAGGAAACGAAGAACCTCGTCAATCGTGACGTGCTCGGTCTGCTTGCACCGGGCAGCTACGTGATCAACACGGCCCGCGCCGATGTGATGGACTATGAAGCGTTGGCGGAGTTGATGGTGAAGCGAAACCTCCGCGTCGGCCTCGATGTCTTCCCCGAGGAACCGGCAAGCGGACAGGCACAATTCCTCCCGGCGATCATCAAGGCAGGCGGCGTGGTCTACGGCACGCATCACATCGGGGCATCGACTGATCAAGCACAGGACGCCATCGCCGAAGAAACGGTCCGAATCGTGAAGATGTTCAAGAACACGGGCCAGGCGCCGAACTGTGTGAACATCGAGACGCGAAGCCCGGCTAAATGCCAGCTCATCGTGCGGCACTATGACAAGGTTGGTGTGCTCGCCACCGTGCTGGATAAGCTCCGCCGTGCCGACATCAATGTGGAAGAAATGAGCAACACCGTATTTCAGGGTGCCAAGGCCGCCGTCGCGGTGATTCGCTTGGCCCAACCGCCGGCCGATTCGGTGGTCAAGGACATCGCGGCGATGCACGATATGATCATCAATGTGGAAGTGAAGCCGGTGTAGGGCTCGTTGTGCGGTCCGATACTCGCCTCCAGTTTCCAGCCGGTGCAAACTCCGACCATGTTCACCATCCTCGTCGCTGACAACATCGCCGAAGAAGGACTCAGCCTCCTTCGCGCCACACCTAATCTATCCTTTGATGTGAAGACCGGCCTCAAGCCTGCGGAGCTCGCGGCGATTGTCGGCAATTACGACGGAATGCTGATCCGTTCGAACGTGCAGGTCATGGCGGAAGTGTTTGCCAATCCGGGACGCCTGCGCGTGATCGCGCGGGCCGGTGTCGGCGTCGATAACGTCGACGTCCCTGCCGCGACGGCTGCCGGCGTGCTGGTCATGAACACGCCGGATGCGAACACGATTTCCACGGCTGAACACGCCATGACGCTGTTGCTTTCGCTGATGCGGCATGTGCCCGATGCCCATGCCAGCACGCGCGGTGGTGGGTGGGAGCGCAAGGCATTCATGGGGAGGCAGCTTTGCGGGAAAACGCTGGGTGTCGTTGGTCTGGGTCGCATCGGGTCGGCCGTGGCGGAGCGGGCGCTCTCGTTTCAGATGAACGTGTTCGCGTTCGACCCATTCCTTCGCGGCGAGACGGCCATGGATGGGCGCGTTCGCGTGGCAAAGTCACTCGATGAACTGCTGCCGCGCGTGGATTGTTTGACGTTGCATGCGGTGATGACCGAGGAAACGAAGAATCTGATCGGCGCGGCCCAGTTGGCCAAGATGAGGAAATCGGCCGTGATCGTCAACTGTGCACGTGGGGGGTTGATTGATGACGCGGCACTTGCCGAAGCGCTGAACCGCGGAATCATTTCCGGCGCGGCCATCGATGTGTTTCCGAGTGAGCCGCCGATTGACAGCCCGCTCCTTGCTGCGAAGAACATCGTGTTGACACCGCACCTCGGCGCATCGACGGAAGAGGCGCAGCTCGCCGTCAGCACGGATGCCGCACAGTCGATGCTCGATTATCTGTTGCACGGCACGATTCGCGGGGCCGTGAATGTCGCCGGATTGCCCGCCAATCTCACCGACCGCGACCGGGCCTATCTTGATCTTGCCGCACGCATCGGCACCATTCTTGCACCGTGGTGCGCCGATGGAATCGACCGGCTTACCCTCACCACGCACGGCGGGGCGTCGTTGACCGCTCTCGGCCCGACGCTGGGGCTGACCGCGCTGGCCGAACTCATGTCGCCGCACATTGAAGGACGGCTGAACCTGGTGAACGCCGGGCCCTACGCGCGACAACGGGGCATCGAGGTGCAGCACGTTTCCCAATCGGCTGAGCGGGAGTTTCAGGAGGTTGTGACCGTGCGCGTTGAGCGCGGCGGCGAGAGCCACTTGGTCGAAGGCGCTGTGTTTCTTGATGGTCGCCCGCGCATCCTTGCAATTGACGGGTATCGCATGGAGATGGTGCCCGACGGGTTGGTGGTGCTGATCTTCAATGACGATCGTCCCGGCGTGATCGGCGTCGTGGGAACGCTCTTTGGCGATCACCACATCAACATTGCCGACATGTTCCTTTCGCGACGCGACAAGACGGCCCTGATGTGCCTGAAAATCGACGGGCAGGTACCGGATAGCCTTGTCGAGCAGTTGCGCCACAGCCCGGCGATTCTCTCCGTGCGCACCATTCGTTTGCAATCACTCGCCGCTACGTGAATCGTAAGGAAATCCGACCAATGTCCCGTAAGAAGCGACTGACGCATCTCGACAAAAAAGGGGCGGCCCGGATGGTGGATGTTTCCGCGAAGAAGGTCACCCTTCGCCGGGCTGTTGCGAGCGCTGAAGTGCGGATGAAGCCGGCGACCTTGACGCTACTGCGCGATGGTCGATTGCCGAAGGGCGACGTGCTCGCAGTGGCAAGGATTGCCGGCATCCAGGCAGCCAAGCAGGTCTCGTTGCTCGTTCCGCTCTGTCATTCACTTTCACTGGATTCAGTCGCGGTGGACATCGCGCCGTCCGCGCCCGACCGCATGCGAATCGTGGTCATCGCGACGATTCGCGCCAAGACGGGTGTGGAGATGGAAGCATTGGCCGGTGCAGCCGCGGCGGCACTGACTCTCTACGACATGTGCAAAGCCGTGGACCGGGGCATGGAGATCGGACCGATTCGTCTGGAACACAAGAGCGGCGGTCGGTCGGGGATGTGGTCTCGTGAAAAACCCCTGCGGCCCGCTGCCCGCAAGAAAAAACGCTGACGGCTTCAGTGCCGAGCGGCTCATTTCGCCAGCTTTCAAATATTCTGAAAGGTCGCGCAGGACGATTCAATTCAGTCCGCCGTCTCACTAGAATTACGCAGTCTCCTTTGACGCACTATGCCGACGCTTGCCGTACAAACCGACCTCATTCAGGCCGAGCTGGCTGACGTGATCGACGTGTTCGACCGCGAGATCCGGTCTGACTTGTCGTTCGTGAATGATCTGACCGGGCGGATCCGCGGTTATCGCGGCAAGCTGCTTCGGCCGCAGTTGCTCCTCCTTTCCGGAAAGGCCTGTGGCGCCATTCGCCGGGAACACATCACGCTTGCAGCCGTCGTTGAGATGGTCCACATGGCCACGCTGGTGCACGACGACGTGCTGGACGAGGCCGATGTGCGGCGTCGCAGCCCGACGATGAATCGCCTCGTCGGCAATGAGGCGGCCGTCCTGCTTGGCGATTACCTGATTTCACATTCCTACCATTTGTGCAGCAGTCTCGACTCGACGCGGGCGTCGCGACGGATCGCCGATGTAACCAACACGGTCTGCGAGGGCGAACTGCTGCAGATCGCCAACCGGGGGAACTGGTCGCTCAGCGAAGATACCTATTTGGAGATCATTCGGAGAAAGACGGCCGCATTGACCGGCGTATGCAGCGAACTTGGCGCCGAGACGTCAGGAGCCTCAGCGGAGATCGTCCGCCACATGGCCGATTTTGGCATGGACCTCGGCATCGCCTTTCAGATTGTGGATGATCTGCTCGATCTGACGGCCACGCAGGCCGAAATGGGCAAGTCCGTCGGGCGTGACGCAGAAATGGGGAAACTGACCCTTCCGGCGATTCGCTTCCTGCAGCGGGCCGATGCGGCAGGCCGCGAGCGGCTGATTAGTGCGATGTCCGGAGGTGCAAACGGGGAGGAATTGCAGGAGATTCTCGGCAGCGGAGAGGCCGTCGAGAGCTCAATGGAGACGGCTCGCTGCTATGTTCAATCCGCCTTGCAGCACCTTTCAGTCCTGCCTGGAAGCGACGCCCGGGACGCCTTGGCTGCGGCCGCCGAGTTTGTGACCCAACGACGGCAGTGATTTTTCACTGCGGAATCGACCCGCCACTATCGCGTTACCCCTTAGACGAAGTGTCCCGGCCACACCGAAGGCATGTCCGCCCTACGCCGTCCGGTATTGCGCCGGTGCGCGATCGATTGGACTGTCCGTGCCAGTGGTTTGACTGGAAACACTAAATCGCACCAAGTACGATTTGCTGTTGCCTTGTTGCGCAGCGGATCGGGAGCAGGATAGAGATGTACATTGCCTGGGCCATTGCCATCCTTTACGGCCTTGCCCTTTTGTCATTGTGCAAGAGCATTCGGCAAACGATGCAGCTTGTGCAGGATCAGCCGACCTTTGATGTACAGGCGGGCCCTTCGAATGCTGCGCTTCCCCGGCTCGACGTGGTAATTCCGGTCAAGGACGAAGAAGCGCACGTCGCCGTGTGTATTGAGGCGGCGCTGGCGCAGGACTATCCCGACTTCAATGTAATTGTGGTGAACGACCGCTCCACCGATGGAACGGGACGGGTTGTATCCGCCATTGCCGAGCGCGAACCGCGCGTGAAGTACGTGGAGATCCGCGAATTGCCCGAAGGGCTTTATGGCAAGCCCCATGCAATATCGAAAATAACGCCGCATTTGTCCGGGGACATCGTCGTTTTTATGGATAGCGATCTTCGCGTGCACCCCAACTGCTTCAGGTCAATTGTCCGGCACATTCAGGAAACCAGACTCGACTGGCTCGCCGTGATGGGCGCGCCGGAACTGACGATGTTTTGGGAGCGATTGCTGGTGCCGCTTTTCGGGGCCGTGGCCTACGCATGGTATGACCCCCGCACCATCAGCGACCCGAAGTCCGACGTGGCCATCGGCAGCATGTTCATGGTGGCGCGGCGATCGTCGTACGACGCCATTGGCGGGCATGACGCCGTGATTCGAGCATACGACGAAGACAGCGCCCTGCTTCGACTGGCGAAGAAGGCCGGTCAAAACGTGGCCTATGTGCTTGCTCCGCAGCTCTATTCCGTGCGCTTCTACGGAAGCCTGAAGCGCACGATCCACGGCATGACGCGCACCTGCGTCGGAGGCATCAAGACGCTTCCGCGCATGTTGATCACGCTGGGGGCTATTAACTTTGTTGCGCTGCTTCCGCTGGAAATACTCGGCGGACTTGCAATCGCGAATGCAATCGGCACGCAGGTGCCGTGGACTCCGCTATGGGCGGGAATGGCGGTTGTGCACTTTTTGCTGTCGGTTGTTCTCTGCCGGCTTATTTATGACCGGTCCGGAGGGAATCGATGGCTATCACTCCTGCATCCGCTTGGTGCCTCGTTGGTGCTGGCAGTTTGCCTGCGGGCCACACGCAGCCTGATCAGTGGCGGGCCGATCACCTGGCGCGGCACGACCTACCAGAAGCCCGTGTCCTGATGAATATGGATCGCGGTGAACGGGGGCTCAGGCCAAAGGATGATTGACGTAATGCAGTTTTTTGACCGATTCTTTTGCTATCTCCGTGGCGCAGCGCCGTCGCGCTGGTTTTGGCTGGGCTTGCCGCTATTGCTTTATTGTTGGACCATCACTGGCCCGCTGCTTTCCGACGACATGCACATGATCCTCAAGTGCGAGCGTTTTCTGCGCGGGGAGACGTCATCGCTCGAATTGTTTCGCTTTGCCAAGACCGAGCAGGATTGGAATGAACTTCGCACGCGCGGAACGGTGCCGTGGTGGATGCCTGAACAGGGCCGACAAGACTTTTTTCGCCCGCTCAGCGAGTGGTCATTTCTTGGGGCCGTGCAGCTTTTCGGGCGGAACGTCGTCGGCCATCGGCTCGTGAGCCTTGGCGTGTTCGCGTTGGCGGTGATCGCGGTTCACTGGATGTTCCGTCAGATTCGATTCGAGTCGCTTCGCGCGGGAATTGCGACGTTTTTCTTCGGTATCTCGCAGACGGTTACTGCGCCGACGGTGTGGATGTGTAACCGATCGGAGATTCAGGTTGTTCTCGGCGTGGCGCTGGCCGCGGGCGCCTATTGGGCTGCATGGAATCGACCTCGCGCGTGGCATGTGCCGCTGGCCGCGATAGGATTTCTGATTGCGATTCTCTCGAAGGAAGTCGCGATCGCGCTGCCTGCCGTGATTGTGGTTCACGAGCTGATCGTGCGCCTTCGGCGCGAGACACGCTTCCAACGTCCGCACAACGCAACCATCGCCATCGCAATGTGCGTGATCGCGGTCGGATATTTGGCCTATTACCGTTATTCACGTCCGTGGGCGTTCGACGTTGGAAGTACATACGCCGGATCCGCCGTCCACGGCACCGGCGGCGTCCTTTCGATACTCCTCTATTTTTCCGTGTGGACGATCGGTTTCCCAATTGACGCGCTGTTGACGGCAACTGCGGAACAGAATTTCGCCGTGGCCCTTGTTGCCGCGGTGTTTGTTTTTCCCACGCTTCTATACGTGCGCCGAAGTGCGAAGGGTGATCCGGCCGCCCTGTTCTTTGCCATGTGGGCTGTGTTGTTCATGCTGCCGTGCCTGAAGTCCATCGCACCGAGCAGTCGCTATCTCTGTGCAGCCTCGATCGGGTGGTTCTATCTCGTGGCCGGGCTGATCCTCCCTTCAAGCGAAGGCGATGTGATTGTGCCACGACCGCTTCGGCACCTCTATTTTGCGGCGAACGGCATTGTCAGTGTGGCGTGCGTGATCGGCACCGTATTATTTATTAATCAGGCCGAATCATCGGCACGAGCGCGAATCGCGCAAATGGCAGCCGCCTGTTCGCCGCCGTTGGCCGGCGGAGACATGTTATTTGCCACTCAGGCCGACTCCATTGTGGACAACATTTGCAGCGGCGATCGGCTGGAGTATGTGACCGGTCTGCGTGACGTATCGTTGGTTTATCTTCTGCCGCCCGGCATCGAGGCAACCACCGAAGTTGAGGATGACCACACCCTGTTGGTCCGTGCCACGGATCATTCGCTGCTCGGGTCGCGCGTGCATCGGCTTGCGTTTCCACGCGACTGGACGCCGAAGGTCGGCCAGACATTTTCGACCAAGGTCTTTACCGCCGAAGTCGCATCTGTGAAAAGTGGCGAGTTTGTCGATTCGATGCGGGTTCGCTTCAAAGAGCCCCTGACATCGCGGCGATTGCGGTTTTTCCCGCCAGACTTGAATTCCGCCGCCAAGTCCGTTAGATCGGTATCTGCCGTTCCAACGAAAGGCGCCTGATGGGCCGCATTCTCCTCAATCCGTGCGACTATTTCTTCTATGGGCAGCATCAACTGCTCACGCGCCAATCCCTCGAAGGAAACATCGCCTTCATGATGCTCGACATCGACGGGCACATCGAACCCCACATCCTCCGAGACGCCCTGGCCCGAACCATGGCCCGGCATCCGGCCACCATGGGCAAGCTTCGCATTACTTTTCCGCGCGGACGACCGTATTGGAAGTTCCCGCACAAAGTGGAATCAGCGGCGCAGAATGCCGCCCGTGTCGCCTACCACCATCACGACCTGTGCGATACACCGGACTGGCAGGCGCGGATCGACTCGCTTTATCCGGGCGGAGAGCCTGCGAAATGGGATCACCGCGCAGGCCCCCAGATTCGCCTTGAACATTATTCCCTTCCCGAGTCGCGTTCACGAGTGATTTTCCGCTGGCCGCATTTCATGATGGACGCCGATGGGGCGCAGTGGTTTCTCTCCGAACTGGGACGCCACGCACTCGAAGACCTGGCCTCGGGCACCAAGCCCCCAATGGAGTTGCCCGCAAACCTCACGAACGAACCCCGGCCGCTGGACGTGCTACGTAACTTCTCGTTCACGCGACGAATCGGATTGGCCCAGCGGGGCTATTCATTTCACCAGTCGCACGAGGGGTAAACGCTTCGACCGCTGGTCACGCCGCCGAATCGGCCGTGCGCCCGGCATGAGGTCATTCATCGGCATTGGAATCCAGAGCAGACCTTGCAACTGCAGGAACGCGCGAAGAAAAGCACGCCGTTCGGGCCTGCGCTGTATGCGCGGTATGTCGCCGCGTGCGTGATTCGCGCATTGCACACGATGCATCTGGAAAATAATGTCGAGACCGATGCATACCTAATCACCATGCCGCTTCGAGTCGGCATCTCGCAGCATGATGCGAATCTGTTCGACAAGCGCCCCGTCGCCGGTAATTACCTGGTCACGCCGATTCTCCACGGCCTGCGAAGCGAGATCGACGACCCATCGGCGATGGCGAATCACCTACTGGAGCAATTCAAGGATTTCCTGTCGCGGCAAATGGACGTGAGCCAATGGGCCTTGATGTGGACGGCGTCTTATCTTCACAAATGGGCTTATTCTTTAATCTTCAAACTGCCGCTCAGCATCGCCGCGTTCTCGTCCGGCTTCTCCTATTATGGCGAAATCGTGCAGCCGATCCGCAGCCTGTGCGGTCGTCGCGTGATGAACCTGTGGGGCAGCGGTCCCACCACGACGCCGCCGGCGCTGAATCCGGTGTTCAGCAAGTTCGAGGATCGGCTGAATCTCTGCCTCACCTACGATAAGCAAGTCGTGTCCGATGCGATGGCAAGCCGATTTGTCGAACTGATTGAATGCCAGATGTTTGCCGAGAAGTGAGATGACCGACCATGCCTCACTCGACGGACTGCCTGACGATTGACTCGCAACAGCCCGAGCCGGATCGCATCGCCCGTGCCGCGGATGTCATTCGCGCGGGGGGGCTTGTCGCATTCCCGACTGAAACGGTCTACGGCCTCGGTGCCAATGCCTTTGATGCGGCGGCCGTTGCGCGAATTTTCGAGGCCAAGGGCCGGCCAGCGAATAACCCCATCATTGTTCATGTCGCGGATGTGCCGGCTGCAAGACAACTTGTCACGTCGTGGCCGGATGTCACGAATGCGCTGGCCGAGAAATTCTGGCCCGGGCCGTTGACACTCATTCTGCAACGAAAATCGATCGTCCCGGACATCGTGACCGCAGGCGGACCGACGGTAGGCATTCGTGTGCCGGCAAATGCCATCGCCTTGGCATTGCTTCGCGCCGCAGGTGTTCCGATTGCGGCCCCGAGCGCCAACCGATCGACCCGCTTGTCTCCAACGACAGCGGACCACGTTCGCCGCAGCATGGATGGCCGCATCGACATAATCCTCGACGGAGGGCCGACGACCGGCGGATTGGAATCCACAGTGCTCGATTTGTGCGAACCGACGCCACGCATTCTTCGGCCGGGATTGATATCGATGTTGCAAATTGTGTCGGTCATAGGGGGCACCGTGACACAACACGCGCGAGAGATCCCTTCCGGTGAAACCATACGCTCGCCCGGACAGATGGAACGGCACTATGCTCCACGGGCCAGTGTCATCTGCGTTGAAGACGGCGGAGACGAAGAGGTGATGAAGCATGTCGCCGCCGGTGCCCGAGTTGGCTGGCTCACGCTTGACGGCCCGTTCAAGTCTTCGGACAACGTCATCTGCATTAACCTGCCATTCGCAGCCGCGGCCTACGCAGCAAGGCTCTATTCCGCCCTTCATGAATTGGACGATGCAGGCGTCGATGTCATTATCGCCGACCTGCCGCTCGAGCTGCCGGAGTGGTCGGCCGTCCGCGACCGCCTCATTCGGGCCGCCACACCGGAATAATCCGGTTAATTCGTGCGGCTTTGGAGTGGAAAACGCACGTCCAATGCCGGTATGATGCTACTCGGGAGAGAGTCATCATGAGACAGTCATTGCTCGCGGCAATCGTGCTTGTGGGTTTCATGGGGTCGGCTTACGCACAGAGCTTCAATATCAACATGGCTCCGCCGGGTTCGGTGCCGCCGGCGAGTTACGGCGGCGCGGGGCAGGCAGGCCAGTGGATCACCGTTAACACCGCTCAGGGCGTCTATACGAATGGACTCGTCGACATTAACGGGAATCCGACGATTGCCAGATTCCTTCAGATCGGCGGCAGCGAACTTCGCATCTCCGAAGACCCCGGCACCAGCGGTGCCGATGATTTGCTCATGGACGATTGCATGGTGACATACACACCGACGCTGGAAACATGCTTCTGGGTTCGCGATCTTGTTCCCGGCGTGTACGAGACGATCGTGTATGCCATGATGCCTAACCGGCCTGATGTGATAAGCTATGTCAGCTCCGATGAGGAACCGGGGTATCCTCACAAGACCATCGGCGGCGCCTGGCCGGGCAGCCACAAGCAGGGCGTCACCTATTCGCGGCACATTTGTTATGTCGAAGGCAATGGCGGCTACTTTCAGATTCGCGCCCACTCCGGCATCGTCCCGGGCGCGCCGGCCGCTGACGGCGCAGCTGCAAACGCGTTGCAGATTCGCCAGCTTCCGCCGCGCATTGCGGGAGACATGAACTGCGACGGAGCCGTGAATGCCGGCGACATCGAGGGGTTCGTGAAGGCGATTACCTCGGATGAGGCGTATTCGCTGGCCCACCCACTCTGCAATATCACCAACGCCGACACCGACCTCGACCGCTATCAAAACGCCAGTGACGTTTCCGGGTTTGTGAGCGCCCTGCTCGCCCCTTAATCTCCCGCAGGCATGAAATCCCTCTGCGTTTTTTGTGGTTCGTCGACCGGCGATGTTCCGTCCTTCGCCGCCTCTGCGCGCGATCTCGCCGCCGCGATGTGCGAACGAGGCATGAAACTCGTATACGGCGGCGGAAGCGTCGGGCTCATGGGCATCATCGCCGATGAAATGCTCGCTCGCGGCGGCGAGGTCATCGGCGTCATTCCGCAGGCATTGTGGGATCGCGAGGTCGGCCATCGTGGTCTGACGGACCTTCGCATCGTCGGGACCATGCACGAGCGAAAGGCTCTGATGGCGGATCTGTCCGACGGGTTTATCGCCATGCCCGGTGGCATCGGCACGCTTGAGGAGTTCTTCGAAGTATGGACGTGGGCGCAGTTGGGCGTTCACCACAAGCCGTGCGGCCTGCTCAACGCCGGTGGCTATTTTGATTCACTGCTGACATTCTTAGACCACATGGTCGCCCGGCGACTGTTGAAGTCAGAACATCGCGAGATGGTCATGGTGGAACAGGACCCGCAGCAATTGCTCCGGCAGTTCGAAAACTATCAGGCGCCCGCCGTTGCGAAGTGGCTCGATCGAAAGGCGACCTAGCCGACCGTGCGCTGCACGGCCGCGCGGTCCGCACGCGAAGTTACCACGTTAAAGATCAGCAGTGCGATCAACGCTGTCACGCCGATGGCCGCAAACACATACCAGATGTAATGGGCGCTGGCGTAGGCAGGCGGCATGGGGCCCTGGCCATTGATCGCGGCCTGCCACAGGGCGTGTTGGGCCGGATCTGTCTTGGCGAGTTTTGCAGGGTCGGGGCAAAACGTATCAAGCAAGTGGCCCGCCGCGATAAAACCAAACAGCCATGAGATGCTCGTCGGCAGATTCTGAAATCCCATGTACATGCCTTCTTCGCCGGGGGGCGCCTGTTTGCTCGCATACTCCATGAACTTTGGCGACAGAAAACACTCGGCCAACCCCTGAAGACCGATCCCCACGATCATCATCATGGTCAGCGTATAAATCGTAACGCCTCCCGGAAGCGTGACCTCTCGTCCAAGGCTGGCAATCACGATCGGCGCGATCCTGAGGTGGGCGAGTCGTAGCATCAAGGCCCG
>CAZSBF010000001.1:0-11210 GCA_964605185.1 uncultured Planctomycetaceae bacterium | reverse complement strand
GATCGGCGCGATTGCGATGGCCAGTGCCGAACAGGGGATGATCGCCAGGGAGATGGCCATGGAATAGACCGGCTTGACGTGGCGAACGAGATGCGTGATCCCCACGACGCAGCACACGACCACAAACGGGTTGATGTTCGCAAGCCACTCGGGGTTCGCCTTCGGCCCCAGCAAGCGGACCAGATATTTCGGCATCGATGCATACAGTTGCCCCTGAATCATCCAGAACCCGGCGACGATCAGGATGAGCGTCATGAATCGGCCATTACCAAGCACACGAACAAATGCCCGCCAGACTTCGGAGAACGATCGGCCGACGCCACCTACCTTTGGGTTTCGATAGGCAATCGCCACCACGATCAGGGCAGTGAGTGCCATGCTCGACGCATAATAATTAATTCCCACCAACCCCAATTCGACATGGCCCAGCCATTTGCTGTCGAATCCGACACGAAGCGGATATGCAAACGTCTTTCCGAGGAACGCCCCGATGTTCACCATGAAATAGAAGATCGAGAACGCGCGGGGCCGATGCGCGGAATCCGAACACTGCGCGGCGGTCCCGAGAATGACGGGTTTGACGATGGCGCCGCCGACGGCAATGAGTCCCAGCGCCGTAATGGCCGTCCATTTGACCTGAACGGCCCCGAGCAGCGCATAGCCGGCCGTCAGAAGGGCGAACGCTATGATCAACGCAGGCCGAAATCCGATTCGATCCGCAAGCGTTCCCATGAAAGGTGGAAGCAGGTAGAGGAAGAAAGAGAACACGGCGGCCACATTGTTGGCCCCGACATCGCCATAACCAACCTCGTCGGAAAGGTATCGGTTCAGTGCGATGAACATGCCATAGAACGCCGCTCGTTCAAACAGCTCCGAGACGTTGGCAAACCAGAACGTCGCCGGGAACTGCCAATTCAGTTTGGTTGGCGTTGAAGTTGGCGCCTGAGCCATGCACGTTTCTCCACTGTGTCTCGCGGGCCCGCTGGACATCCGCGCGCGTGGGAGGCATCATAGGGGGCCTGCACGATCATCGAAACCAACGCCGGAGCGAGTGCCCGCATGGCCCACATCGAACCGTTTGCCGCGATCCGTTACACCAGCAACGAGCTTAGCCACCTCATCGCTCCGCCTTATGACATCTTGAGCGAAGCCGACAAACAGATCCTCCTTGCCAAGGACGACCACAACATCGTCGCGATCGATTTGCCGCACGTCCCGCCGAAGTCTGCCGGTCCCGATGAGGTCTACGACCGAGCTGCGGGCGAACTGACCAGTTGGCTGGATATCCGCGCCCTCGCCCGCGATCCGGCTCCCGCGATCTATGTCTATCACCAAACGTACAAGCTCGGAACCAAGACGCTCACGCGAAAAAAATTTTTCGCACGCCTTCGCCTCTCACCCTTCGGCGAAGGCAGCGTGTTTGCCCACGAGCAAACCTTCGGCGGCCCCAAGGAAGATCGCCTGAAGCTGACGCTTGCCACCCGATGCAACCTCAGCCCGATCTTCGGCCTCTATCCCGATCCCGGCAATGAAGTCGCGGCCATGCTGGACGGCGCGATCGATCGCGAACCCGACCAGCTCGGCATGTTGGAAGCAATCCAGAACAAACTCTGGGTCGTGACGGATGAGGACGTAATCGCAAGCGTGAAGTCCATGCTTGCCGATCGCCCCATTTTCATTGCCGACGGGCATCATCGATACTCAACGGCGCTCATGTATCGCGAAAAGGAGATTGAACAGCTCGTTCGCGTGCCCGAGCAGCACCCGGTGAATTACGTACTCGCCGTCCTATGCGGCATGGAAGACCCCGGCGCGGTGATCCAGCCGTATTTCCGCAGCATGGTGGACGTGCCGGGCCTCACGATGGAAAAGCTCAAGAGCGCGCTGGGTGCGGCGTTCACCTGGACACCCATCAACAAACCGGCCAGCGCTGAAGAACTCTCGCGGCGCCTCGCGGCCGTTGGTCCGCAGGCCTTGGCGCTGTACTTCGCCAAAGAGGGCGCCTGTGCCGCGATCACTCCGAGCGATCCCGATATGTTGGCGAAGTACGAGCCGAAGCGAAAGCCCGCTTGGCGCGGTCTCGCCTATGCCATCTTCCATCGATACATCCTCGACGAAGTGGTGCAGCCTGCGTTTTGCAGCGGCAAGGACCCGACGCTGCACTATCATAAGAACATGCAAGAGTCGATTGCCGATGCCATGGAGACCGGTGGCGTGGCCGTGTTGATGCCGGCAGTCTCCATGAGCCAGCTCCGCGAGATCTGTCTCGCCGGCGAATTGATGCCGCAGAAGTCGACGTACTTCTTCCCGAAGTTGGCCACGGGCATGGTGATCAACCCGCTTTATTAGTTGGTGTCGCTCCACGTATGCCGCGAATTCACCTCATCGCACTTGGTCTTGCACTCGTCATCTGCCCGGGCTGTTCTTCGATCCGCGTCTGCGTCAACTCCTACACATCCGCCGCCGTTCCTATGCCCTCCACTGACGACGATTCGACGATCGCCGTCATCGCCCGCACCAATCCGCCGGAGCCGCTACTGGAGCGCGAGCTGGCGTCGAAGATCGCCCGTTTGCTGGAGGGGCGCGGGTTCACGATCGCCGAGCCGGACGTGGCGGATTTCGTGCTGGTGGCCGATGCGGCGATTGACGACGGCACAACGGGAGTAGAGTATCGCCCCGTTACGGCCGGACCCGAGTATTACCGTACGTATGCCTACGATCGGCGCGGCCGAATGACCGTGGTGAATTCGCGCATTGGACCGCGAACGTATTACGTGCCGCAGTCGTACACCGATTACACCAAGGGCCTCGGCCTCACGCTGGCCAAGCGGAGTTTGCTTCCCGCGACAACACAGCCATTGGACGTTGATCCTCAGTCGAGCAATTCCGTCGCATGGCGCTGCATTGCCTCAGCGTCCGGCCCGGAGTCGGATCTGCGCTGGATCGTCAATCACCTGCTCATTGCATCGTTCAAATACCTCGGGCGCGATACAGGCCGGGAGGAATACATCCGGATTTCGGAGCACGGCAAAGAAATTCGGACCTTGGTCACGCCCAAGGGCGACTATGCGTCCGAACAAGATTGATCACGTTATCACACCCATTATTGTCGCGTTGGATCGTGCTCATTAGTCCATGCGAACCGACATTACATTTCGATAGTCCGGCTATTTTTTATTGGTAATACGTCCAGGCTCTGAGAAATGACGAAGCGATCATTTGCCTTCGCGCGTTCCAGAGCTAGAGTTGATTGACTGGCCTTCTATGGGGCATGGAAGGCGTATTGGGGGAAAAAGACAACGCTCGCCTCGCGGCAATGCGGCGACCGGCTAATGCCGGCGTCCGTGTGATTCACTCCTCGCCGTTGTCTGACTCAAACGAATTCGCATTTAGGGGGAAGGTATGCAATTGCGGTCATTTTCTCTGTGGATGGCGGCATTTGTCGTCGCCTCGATGGCTTCGTCATCGCCGTCGTCAGCCGCGCCGGTCACGTTTAGCGCGACCTCGGGCAATTTGGCCGCATCGGCGACGTTTGAAGTCGTTGCGGGAAAGCTGCAAGTAACGCTTACGAACACATCCCCGTCGGATGTTATGGTGCCTGCTGACGTCTTGACCGGCGTCTTTTTTGATGTCGCCGGCGTTGGCCCGACCCTGACACCCGTGTCCGCCATCCTTGGCATTGGCTCATCAGTTTTCTTTGGAAGCACGGATCCCGGCAGCGTTGTCGGTGGTGAGTGGGCCTACGCCGCGTCGCTGGCCGGAGCGCCCAATGGCGCGACCCGTGGTATCAGTTCGTCAGGCCTTGGCTTGTTTGGGAGCGGAAATTTCCCCGGCTCCAATTTGCAAGGTCCGACAAGCCTTAATGGGCTGCAATACGGTATAACATCCGCCGGTGACAATTCGGCTACCGGCAACACCCCCGTCACAGGTACAAACGCCCTCATTAAGAACAGCGTGGTCTTCACGCTTTCTGGCATCGGCGCCGACTTCAATCCATCGGCAGTAATCGGAAATGTATCCTTCCAGTATGGCACGGCGCTCAGCGAGCCGAACATTCCCGAGCCGGCGACGGCGGGAATGGTTGCATTGGGGGCTGCCTGTGCACTTCGGTGCCGTCGGGCACGCGCCGCGAGTTAACGCTGGTGAGAATACGAACTCACGCGTCCGACGCGAGTCTGGCCAACGCGTCCGCGGGCATCGTGTACGAATCCCACTTTGCGTTGTGTCGCGCGCCCAGCTTCTCGTAAAATCCCTTTGCGGTTGTGTTCCAATCCAGCACGATCCATTCGGCGCGTCCGTAACCGCGTTCGACCGCGATCTCGGCGAGGTGCTTCATCAGCGCCCTGCCGACGCCCGCTCCGCGAATGGTGGGCCGCACAAATAAATCCTCGATATACAGCCCGGGCTTGCCCATGAACGTCGAGTAGTTCTGAAAGAAGAGTGAATAGCCCACGGGTTCGCCGTCGAGGTACGCAAGCAGAACTTCGGCTGCCGGCCGCGCCCCAAACAGCGTATTCCGAAGTGCTTCCTCCGTCGCCTTTACGTCATCCAACATCCGTTCATATTCAGCCAACTCACGTACCAATTGAAAAATGAGCGGCACGTCGTCGACCGTAGCTTGGCGGATCTGTACGCAGGGCGATGGCATGTCGATATCTCCGGTTATTCGGCTGGTAATGGACTGACCTCGATCCTGGGCGACAAAAAAAGCGGCGCGACCGTTTGGACCGGTCACGCCGCTTGGGGTGGATGGCTCAAGCCTACCGTCGGCTGGCGGACAGGATTCGAAGAATATACCAGAACATGAGCGCTACCGAAGCAAAGAGCGACAGTGCCGCGCTGACGTAACGATTCGACGGGTAGTGGTGAATGATGTTAGAGGTGTCATAGAGAATCGACGCCCCGGCTACCGCCACCATCGCCGCTGAAAAGAATGTTCCGAGTGTGAACCCGAAAACAAGGGAGCAGATGATGGCGACCATGGCGCTCACTCCGGCAAACATCAGGATGCCGCGAAGGAAGGAGAAATCCTTTCGAGTGCCGAATGCCACGAGGGTCAGGCCTGCAAAACCAAGCAGGGTCGCCAGTGCCGCGCTTTGAATCGCCCCCGGTGCCACTCGTTCTGCAATGTAAAGCAAGGGTACAAAGATCAACGCCTCGGCGACCACATAGCCGGCCAGGCCGAGAAGCTGTGCCATGAGCGACTGAGCAGATTGTGCAACCATATTGGCTAGCCAAGAAACCAGGACAAACCCGCCCAGCACCAGGAGCCAACTATTTCTGCCGCCCAGGAGTGCGCCTGCGATCGTCTCAGAAAGGCCGCTTTGGAAGATGGCTGCCTCCAGGCCGACAAACGCCAGGATCGCACCAAGCAGGGTCAGGTAGGTTCGCGTGATGAAAACACTACGATCCTCGACTGTCAGTATGGCCGGTGCCGCGGGAACGGCGTAATAGCCGTCGGTTTCCAGCGCATTGCGTTCATTTCGATTCATTGGGTCGTTCATAATTGTGGCCTCCGCAAGAATGGGTCGGCGGTGCCGTACCGCCAACACACTCGGATTATATCGGCGGATGGCCGATTCAACAGGTGGCATGCGGTGAACCCTTGCCCTAACGCAGCAAAACGAACATAACTACCCTTATGGCTCATTGGACTCGGCAGTCTCATTTCAACCGTGCATGCATCGCTTCCAT
Source organism: uncultured Planctomycetaceae bacterium (assembly GCA_964605185.1). GTDB lineage: Bacteria > Planctomycetota > Phycisphaerae > UBA1845 > UTPLA1 > JACRIM01. The sequence continues at coordinate 5,516 of CAZSBF010000001.1, read as the reverse complement.
TGTGCTCGCGATTGCAGCCAATTCGCTCAGCTTGGCTCAGCCGGAAACGGGACGGCCGGCAGAGCCCGCGGCGGACTGGCTCAAGATCGTGCCGGGCGAAGCGCATTTCTACGCCGAGATGAGCGACCTCGCCGGTGTTCGTTCACTGTTTCGAAATCTGGGGATCTGGGAAACCGTCCGCGAGTTGAGCGAGGCTCCGTCGAAAGGCGCCACCACCCAACCGTGGCATCGCATGGCGGAACAGCTCCTTGGAATGGATGCCGATGCCGCCATCGACCAGGTCCTCGGCCGTCGCTCTGCGCTGATCGCGACTGAACCGCAGGAGTGGCAGAACGGTGTATTGCTTGCGGAGCTGGCGTCGGCCAACGACGTTGGACCGTTGCTGAAGCGTTGGAAGGCAAAGCCCATGTCAGACGAGGGCCTTGTGAAGCGATACACGCTCGCAGGTGGACTTCTTCTGGCGGTGTTGGATCGGACCATCGCCCTTGGCCCGACCGATGATCCCGAGGGATTGTGGGCGCGCACTGTCCTGTTGCTGTCCGGTCGGCGCGGGCCGAACCTCTCCGGCCGATCGGAATTCGCCGCTCTCAAGACCCGAATGTCCACCAATTACCCCGCGTTGCTGTATGTGACGTGGCCCGAGGGGACGCCCTACGCGCTGGCGGGCTGCACGCGGCTCTTGGTCGGCGTGTCTGTGACTGGTTCTCAAATCGCATGCGAACTGCAGGGACAACGCGCCACGCCCGTCACCAATGAATCGACCTGCGATGTTTCGCTGTTCGGGTCGTTGCCGGCCGACACGATCGCCGTCGTCGCCGACACCTTTGATTTTGCAACGCTTGGCAAGGAGGCCGGCGCGGGGCGGTTCAACGAAGGCGCATCGTTGCTCGCGTTTTCCATCGGCGCGTTTTCCGCGCCCGAGGGAGCACCTAGCGACCTGATTGCCCGCATGGGCCCGCCGTTTACAGTCGTCGTCGGCGCGGGTCGATCATCGTCGCCGATCGTCCCGACATTCACGGTCGTTTGCCCGGTCAAAGAGGGCGATCAGCACGTAAAGCAATTGGACACAGTCCTTGGGTTCCTCGCACAGGTGCTTGCTGCGTCGGCGGTCACCGCCGGCGAGGAACTACGTGATGTGAAGGTCGCGACCCAGTCCGTGGGCGATGTGGCGTTGCATCGCGTCGAAGTAGGCCCGGCGCTGGCAAGGCGAGCGGGACTTGAATCCCTTAAAGAGGTGGAGCTTTGCTGGTGCCTTGCCAGTGGACGGCTCATGCTCGGCACATCGCCGTCGCAAATGGAGGAGATCCTCCGCGCATCGCAGAACAAGGCGAAACGCATCGACGGTGTGACGGCGCTTCGGCCGATCCTTCCCGGGATTGGTAGCGAGCCCGATGGGACCGGCACGGGACAGTGGATCTACATTCGCGGCGCACAGGCAGCGAAAATGCTCGAGTCATGGCTCCTGCACCTGGCGAAGGACCATCCCATGATGCTTCAGGAATCGTGGTGGCGGCAGTGGGCCGAGCAGCGCGTGGAACAGTACACCCGATTGGGCGTGGTTCTCGAACAGGATCCGTCCAGCCCGGTGCGGACGGTTGTACGCGAAGTGGAGCCGGACTCGCCCGCCGTGGATTACCTCAAACCGGGTGACATTATCCTCGCGGCGGCGGGGCGTTCCTTAACGACGACACGACCGGCGCATGAAGTGGCCCGGCGATATCGAGAGCGCGGCACGTCCCGGCGATTCGAAGTGCGCGTGCTTCGCGGCGGAGAAACGCGCGATGTTCAGATCCCCGTGCAGCCGGCCAATGCACTGGAACTCGAAGGGTTCGATCCCATCGAGGCAATTCAGCGAATCATTACGCTCACGCGCCGCGTCGATGCCCTGACTGTGCAACGCTTCACGGGAAAGGCCGACCGGCTGACCGCACGGGTTACGATCCGATGGCGCGACGCAAAGTAGTGCCGCTTACGCCTCGGGTTTTCGCTCCACCAGATACTTGCGGAAGTGATTCACGATTCGCTCGTTGAGTCGAATGTTGACCTCCGGCTCGGGGACCATGTGCGTGAAGCCCGGCAGGATCAGCAGGTCGCAAGGTTTCCCCGCGCGGAACAGTGCCTCGGCCATCTTCATCGTGTGCGTGAAATAGACGTTGTCATCCGTCGTGCCGTGAATGAGCAGTAGTGGACGACGCAGGCTCGCCGCATAGGTGAGGGCATTGCAATTGCGATACCCGTCGGCGTTGGCGGTGGGCAGGCCCATGTAGCGCTCGGTGTAGTGGGTGTCATAATCGGCCCAGTCGATGACCGGTGCCCCGGCGACGGCACAATGAAACACATCCGGCCGCTTCAGTACGGCCATGGCCGAGAAATACCCGCCGAAGGACCAGCCGTAGATCCCGACGCGCGACAGATCCATCTCCTTGTATTGGTCGCCAAGGGCGAGGACGCCGGCCGCCTGATCTTCGAGGGCGGGATCGATGAGATTCCAGGAGATGGCACGCTCCCAATCGCGGCCGCGATTCATTGTGCCGCGTCCGTCGATGGAGACGACGATGAACCCCTGATCGGCCATCCATTGCTGGCGGATGTAGCCGCGCGCCGACGAATGGACGACGTTGGAATGCGGCCCGCCGTAAACGGATGCGAGCACGGGATACTTCTTCCCACGCACAAAATCGCGCGGACGAATAATCGACGCGTTCAAGGTGCGGGGGCCGGCGCTCACCGTCGTCAGTTCGACCTTTGGAATGTATGGCGGATCTTCGGCGACCGAGGGAAGCTCGTGTCGCACGGTCGCATCGCGCCCGCGAATAACCTGCCGGTTGGTGCCGTCGAGAAGCGATGCCGATTCGATCCACGTATTGCAATCGCGGGAGAACTTGCCGCCGTGCGAGCCGCGGCCGTCGGTGAGGGCGACGATTTCGTTACGATCGAGCGAGACTCGATAAAGATGCGACTGCGTGGGGTCTTCGCTGGCCGAGACGACCACTTCGCGGCGGGCGCGATCGAGTGCGGCCACGCCCGCGAGCTTGCGTGAGCCGTGGGGGATCGCGCGGATGAGCGAGCCGTCGGCGCGGCGAAGTTCAAGCTGCCATTCGCCGCTTCGCTCGCTCGTCCACAGGAACTCCTTGCCATCGGCCAACCACCGCGGCATGTCCGCGTCGATGTTAACCCACGCCGCGTCCGACTCGGTCAGCAATTGCGTGAGCTTTCCGCTGGTTGGCTCGGCGAGGTAGAGCGCTGTCTCGCGCTGGTCCCGGGTTTGAACGTACAGGGTGAGTGGTGAGAACTTGCCCCAATGGACCGCTGCCATGTAGGGGAACTTCTCGCGATCCCAATCCATCCATGTCGGTGTTCCGCCGGTGACCGACACGACGCCGAGCCGCACCTTTGCATTCGGCGTTCCCGCGCGGGGGTAGCGCCAACCCTGCGGCGCGCTCTCCGGGTGTCGCGCATCGGCGATGTAGAGCTTCTCGACGTCTTTCTGATCTGCTTCTTCAAACGCCAGCCACTGCGAATCGCCGCTCCACCAATAGCCGGAGTGGCGGTCCATCTCCTCGGCGGCGACAAACTCGGCCTCGCCGTGCGTCAGATCCTCGGAGCCGCCGCTGGTGACGGCTGTCTCCTTGCCGGATGCGATGTCGAACACGTACAGGTCATGATTGCGAACGCAGGCGATCTTGGTGCCGTCGGGCGAGAAGCGCGGATCGAGCGCCGGGCCGGCCGCGCTTTTGGGGATCGGCGTTACCTTGCCATCGCTTCGGCGGACGACATAGAGCTGGCCGCTGAGCGAGACGAGGAGTTGCGATCCATCTTCCGAGAGTTGATACGACGTGAAGCCGCGCGTGCTAATGCGCATTCGTTCGCGGCGTGCTTTCTCCTCGGCGGTGAGCTGTTCCGCCGCACCCTGAAGGATGTCTTCGGCGCGGAGTAGGCCGCGAACCTCGCCGGTGGTGGTGTTCATTTCGAAGAGATTGCGAACGACATCGCGCGGGCCGCTGCGCAGGAAGATGGCTACGCTTCCATCGGGCGTCAGATCGACTCCGCTGGGCTGCCCGCAGGAGAAGCCGCGCGTTTCAGTGAAGTCCTTGAGGAACGTGGTATCGATGGAATGCGAAACGGTCGGCTGCGGACCGGCACAGGCGCCGGCGAGCAGGCAAAGGACGAGTCCGGCGCTTCGACGAATAGGACCATGAATCACGAATCACCTCCGAGGGTAGAACGAAACGGGGAGTACTTTATCTTGCGGCGTATGGAGCGCGCAAGCAAAGAAAACCACGTGCTCGCGCGTGTGGCTCGTTGTTTTTGGATCAGCCCATCGCCGCGTCGAGGCGGCCGGCGACGTCTTTCCAGTTGACGACGTTCCACCATGCTTTGACGTAGTCGGCGCGCTTGTTCTGATATTTCAGGTAGTAGGCGTGCTCCCAGACGTCGCACATGAGCAGCGGCTCGGAACCGGCGGGCAGGCCGAGCTGCTGGTTCATCATGGTGACGACGACCAGGCGCTTGAGCGCGGCGTGGTAGGCGAGGACGCCCCAGCCGTTGCCTTCGACGGCGATGGTCGCGGCCGTGAAGTGGGCGGTGAATTTCTCGAAGCTGCCGAAGTCGCGGGTGATGGCGTCGGCGAGTTTACCGGAGGGTTGGCCGCCGCCGCCTTTGCCGGTGGGGGCCATGTTGTTCCAGAAGATGGTGTGGTTGTGGAAGCCGCCGGCGTGAAAGGCGAGCTGGCGCGACAGGCTGCCGACGGCGGCGAAGTCGTTCTTATCTCGAGCGGCGGCGAGGCCGGCCAAGGCCTTGTTGAGGCCGTCGGCGTAGGCCTGATGGTGCTTGTCGTGGTGGACCTTCATCGTGGCTTCGTCGATGTGCGGCTCGAGGTCTTTGTAGTCGTAGGGTAGCGGGGGAATCTTGTATTCGGCGGGCGGGGCGCCATCCTCCATGGCCAAGAGGGTTGGGAACATTTCGGTTGGCAGTATCGCCAGGCCGCCGAACGCGCCAAGGCCGCCGATGAATTGTCGTCGATTGGTCATGATGGTGCTCCTTTGGTTGGTGCCGCCGGAGGCGATAATCGGGCGCGGGGGCGCAGAATGCAAGGGGGGTGGGAAAGGTCGAAAAGTCGAAACGTCGAAATGAGGGACCAAGGGGCCGAGGGTCCGAGCGGACGAAGTGGCTGCTTCGCAGCGCGACGTTGAGGGAACGGGGAACAGGGGTGACGAGGCACAAAGGGGTGACGAGGCACAAAGGCACATAGGCACGAAGGCACAAAGGGGAGGAAGGAGTCGCTGCGCGACTCGTGGGGTGGGGTTGCAGTTGCGGCAAATTGACTTGGGAAATGAAAAACAGCTGGCGTTTGCTGGCGTTTCCCGGCGTGGAGTGGATTCCATGTGGGATTCCTGGCTGGCGAGGCTGTTGATTGGGCGGGTTGTTTCCGAAGAAAAAAACTGTGTTGTTACAAATGGGATTTGGGTTTTTTGGGGCTGTTGAAAAAGGTGTCTGGATTGCGTGCTTATGCGGCG